>NZ_JADKMA010000151.1 GCF_017676365.1 Streptomyces oryzae | reverse complement strand
GGGCCCCCTCCGCGCGTTGCGGTGGGGGCCCTCGGCCGTTGTGCGCGTACGCCGGGACCGCTCGGCCCCGGCGTGCCGCTCAGATCTCGAAGACCTCCTTGAGGAGCTGCGCCTGCTCCTCGGCGTGCCGCTTGCCCGAGCCCACGGCGGGCGAGGACGAGGACGGCCGGGAGACGCGCCGCAGCCGGTCCGCGTTCGGAACGGGCTCGGAGCCGATGATCAGGTCCAGGTGGTCGACCAGGTTGAGCGCGATGAACGGCCATGCGCCCTGGTTGGCCGGCTCCTCCTGGGCCCAGACGTACTTCTCGGCGTTGGCGAACCGCGCCATCTCGGTCTGGATCTCCTTGCCGGGCAGCGGGTAGAGCCGCTCCAGCCGGATGATCGCCGTGTCGGTCAGCCCGCGCTTGGCCCGCTCGGCGTCCAGGTCGTAGTAGACCTTGCCGGAGCAGAAGACGACCTTGCGGACCTTGGCCGGGTCGATCTGGCCGCTGTCCACCATCGTGTCACCGATCACCGGGCGGAAGCCGCCGCTGGTGAACTCCTCCGTCTTGGAGGCCGCCGCCTTCATCCGCAGCATCGACTTCGGGGTGAAGATGACCAGCGGCTTGTGGTGCGGGTTGTGCACCTGCCAGCGCAGCAGGTGGAAGTAGCTGGAGGGCAGCGACGGCATCGCGACCGTCATGCTGTTCTGCGCGCACAGCTGGAGGAACCGCTCGATACGGGCCGAGGAGTGGTCCGGGCCCTGGCCCTCGTAGCCGTGCGGCAGCAGCAGGGTGACACCAGAGGTCTGGTTCCACTTCTGCTCGGCCGAGGAGATGAACTCGTCGATGACCGTCTGCGCGCCGTTGGCGAAGTCGCCGAACTGCGCCTCCCACATCACCAGCGCCTCGGGGCGGGCCAGCGAGTAGCCGTACTCGAAGCCCATCGCCGCGTACTCGCTCAGCAGCGAGTCGTAGACGTTGTAGCGGGCCTGGTCGTCGGAGAGGTACAGCAGCGGGGTGTAGTCGTCGCCGGTGTTCTGGTCGAGCAGCACCGCGTGCCGCTGGCCGAACGTGCCGCGCCGCGAGTCCTGGCCCGCCAGCCGGACCGGGGTGCCCTCCATCAGCAGGGAGCCGATGGCCAGCGTCTCGCCCATGCCCCAGTCGATCGTGTCGTCCTCGACCATCTGCGCGCGGCGCTGGAGCTGCGGCGTCAGGCGCGGGTGCACCGAGATCCGCTCGGGGATGTTGACCTGGGACTCGGCGATCCGCTTGACGACCTCCTGGCTGATGGCCGTCTCCACGTGCACGGGGAACTCCGGCTGCGGCGCCGGGACCTCGGCGGGGGCGGGGGCCGACGTGGCGTCCCGCACCTCGGTGAAGACCTTCTCCAGCTGCCCCTGGAAGTCCTGGAGCGCCTGCTCGGCCTCCTCCAGCGTGATGTCGCCCCGGCCGATCAGCGACTCGGTGTACAGCTTGCGCACCGAGCGCTTGCGGTCGATCAGGTCGTACATCAGCGGCTGGGTGAACTTCGGGTTGTCGGTCTCGTTGTGACCGCGGCGCCGGTAGCAGATCAGGTCGATGACCACGTCCTTGTTGAACGCCTGCCGGTACTCGAACGCCAGCCGGGCCACCCGGACCACGGCCTCCGGGTCGTCGCCGTTCACATGGAAGATCGGCGCCTCGACCATCCGGGCCACGTCCGTCGAGTACATCGACGAGCGCGCCGACTCGGGGGCCGCGGTGAAGCCGACCTGGTTGTTGATGACGACGTGGATGGTGCCGCCGGTGCGGTAGCCGCGCAGCTGCGACATGTTCAGCGTCTCGGCCACCACGCCCTGGCCCGCGAAGGCCGCGTCACCGTGCAGCGCGATCGGCAGCACCGTGAAGTCCGTGCCGCCCTTGCCGATGATGTCCTGCTTGGCGCGTGCCACGCCCTCCAGGACCGGGTCGACGGCCTCCAGGTGGGAGGGGTTGGCGGTGAGCGAGACCTTGATCTGCTCGCCGTCCAGGCCGGTGAAGACGCCCTCGGCACCCAGGTGGTACTTCACGTCGCCGGAACCGTGCATCGACTTCGGGTCGAGGTTGCCCTCGAACTCCCGGAAGATCTGCGCGTACGGCTTGCCCACGATGTTCGCCAGCACGTTCAGCCGGCCGCGGTGCGCCATCCCGATGACGGCCTCGTCCAGCCGCGACTCGGCGGCCGCGTCGATGACCGCGTCCAGCAGCGGGATGACGGACTCGCCGCCCTCCAGCGAGAACCGCTTCTGGCCGACGTACTTGGTCTGCAGGAACGTCTCGAACGCCTCGGCGGCATTGAGCCGGCGCAGAATGCGCAGCTGCTCCTCGCGCTCCGGCTTGACGTGCTGCAGCTCGACCCGGTCCTGGATCCACTTGCGCTGCTTGGGGTCCTGGATGTGCATGTACTCGATGCCGGTGGTGCGGCAGTACGAGTCACGCAGCACGCCCAGGATGTCGCGCAGCTTCATCATGGACTTGCCGGCGAAGCCGCCGACCGCGAACTCCCGCTCCAGGTCCCACAGGGTGAGCCCGTGCTCGGTGATGTCCAGGTCGGGGTGCTTGCGCTGCTTGTACTCCAGCGGGTCGGTGTCGGCCATGATGTGGCCGCGCACCCGGTAGGAGTGGATCAGGTCGAAGACGCGCGCCGCCTTGGTGACGTCGTCGTCGTGCGAGGCGTCGATGTCCTGCATCCAGCGCACCGGCTCGTACGGGATGCGCAGCGCCTTGAAGATCTCGTCGTAGAAATTGTTCTCACCCAGCAGCAGGTTGGCCACCAGCCGCAGGAACTCGCCGGAGGCGGCGCCCTGGATGACGCGGTGGTCGTAGGTGCTGGTGAGCGTCATCACCTTGGAGACGCCGAGCCGGTTGAGGGTGTCCTGGGAGGTGCCCTGGAACTCCGCTGGGTACTCCATCGCGCCGACGCCCATGATCAGGCCCTGGCCCGGCATCAGCCGCGGCACGGAGTGGACGGTGCCGATGCCGCCGGGGTTGGTCAGCGAGCAGGTGACGCCGGAGAAGTCCTCCATCGTCAGCTTGTTGTTCCGGGCGCGGCGGACGATGTCCTCGTAGGCCTGCCAGAACTCGAAGAAGGTCAGCGTCTCGGCCTTCTTGATGCCCGCGACGACCAACTGGCGCTCGCCGTTGGCCTTCACCAGGTCGATGGCCAGGCCCAGGTTGACGTGGTCCGGCTTGACCAGGGTGGGCTTGCCGTCCTTCTCCGCGAAGGAGTGGTTCATCGACGGCATCGCCTTCAGCGCCTGCACCATGGCGTAGCCGATCAGGTGCGTGAAGGAGACCTTGCCGCCACGGGCGCGCTTGAGGTGGTTGTTGATGACGATGCGGTTGTCGAACAGCAGCTTCACCGGGACCGCGCGCACGGAGGTGGCCGTGGGCAGCTCCAGCGAGGCGTTCATGTTCTTCGCCACGGCCGCTGAGGGGCCGCGCAGCGCCACGTACTCCGGGCCCTCGGCGGGCTCGGCCTTGGCGGCCGGAGCCTTCGCGGCGGCCTGTGCGGGCTGCTGCGCCGCGGGCTTGGCGGGCTCGGCCTGCTTGGGCTGCGCCGGCTGCGGCTGCGCCGGCTCAGCGGGCTTCGCCTTCGCCGGAGCTGAGGCGCTCGGCTGCGCGGGCTGCTGCGGGGCAGCCTGCCCGGCGGCGGGTGCGGCCGGTGCCTGGGCCGACGCGGCCTTAGCGGGCGCCGGGGCGTTGTCCCGCGGGGTGCCCGCGCCGTCCGGCGCCGTGCTTCCGTCGGTGGACTCCGGCTGATAGTCAGCGAAGAAGTCCCACCAGGCTCGGTCTACCGAGTTCGGATCCTGGAGGTACTGCTGGTAGATCTCGTCGACGAGCCACTCGTTCGGCCCGAACGAAGGGCCAGGGTCCTTGCCCTGTCCGTCCTTCCGTTCCGTAGTGGTGCTCGATGAGCTGTTGGGGGACTGTGACGACACGGCGGCAACCGCCCTCTTCCGCTTCCTTAGGTGGTGGACAGCGGAAATAAAGGCTACGCCTCTCCGGACGATTGGTGGAGTCCGGGCCGCTCTTGGTCACGTACATCACATCGCAGCGCTGGTTTCGGGGCATGATTTGGCGGGAATCACTCCCGATTTTGCCCCGGCACCGGAACCGGGCAGCCCTCATTTCGCGTCCGCGGGGTCTCACCTGCGAGGGTACGTCAAGCCTGGGTGTCGCCCGTGCCCGGAAGGGTGAGCTGGATGCGACAGCCGCGGGGGGATTCGGCCACTCTGATCCGGCCCCCGTGCAGCTCGACCGCCCATCGGGCTATGGCCAGCCCCAGACCGGTCCCGCCGCCCGGGCTGATCCCGCCCTTGCGGCCCGTGGTCGACTCGGCGCTGTGCGTGCCGCTGAACCGGTCGAACACCCGCTCCCGCTCCGACTCGGGGATGCCGGGCCCCTCGTCCAGCACCTCGACCTCCAGTCCGCCGTCGCCGCCGGGGCCCGCACCCGGTCCCGCACCAGGGCCCGGCCTGGCTCTGACCGTGACCCGGCCGTGCTGCGGGCTGTGCTTGACGGCGTTGTCTATCAGGTTGGCCACCACCTGGTGCAGCCGTTCGGGGTCCGCGCAGGCCATCAGCTCGGGGGGTGAGACATCCAGATGGAGGTGGACGTCCTTGCGGGAGTGGCCCGAGCCCTTGCTCATGTTGGCCTCCTTCAGCACGCCCGCCAGATACGGCCACACCTCGAAGCGCCGCGAGCGCAGCGGCACCACGCCGTTGTCCAGCCGGGAGAGGTCCAGCAGGTGGTCCACCAGCCGGCCCAGCCGCTCGGTCTGCGACAGGGCCGTGCGCATCGTCTCGGGATCGGCCTCCGAGACGCCGTCCACCACGTTCTCCAGCACCGCGCGCAGCGCCGCGATGGGGGTGCGCAGCTCGTGCGAGACGTTGGCCACCAGCTCCTTGCGGTGCTGGTCGACCGCCTCCAGGTCGGCCGCCATCCGGTTGAAGTTCGCGGCCAGCTCGCCGAACTCGTCCCGCCGCTCACCGCGCACCCGTCGGGAGTAGTCGCCGCCCGCCATCGCCTTGGCCGCGTCGGTCATCTCGTCCAGCGGCGCCGTCAGCGACTGTGCCACGAACTGGGTGATCAGCAGCGAGGCGACGATGGAGATGATCGTGATGACCCGCAGCTCGGTCGCCGACTGCATGGCGAACAGCGCCAGCAGCGTGGTGATCACCACGGAGACGATCACCAGCGCGCCCAGCGCCGCCTTGACCGACCGGTACGGATCGACCGGCCGCAGCCCCTCCCACAGCCGCTCCCAGGTCCGCCCGCCGTACCGGACGGCGGCCCGGCGCAACCGGGCCGCAGCGCGGTTCAGGACGCGGATCACACGGCCCAGCGGGCGCGCGGCAGAGCGCGCACGGGAGGCCAGGGGGCGTGCGGCCGAACGTGTACGGGAGACCAGAGGGCCCGCGGTGGAGCGCGTACGGGCGGCCAGGAGGCGCGCCACAGCGCGGGTACGGGACGCCACGGAGCGTGCGGCCGATCGCGTACGCGAGGCCAGGGCGCGCGCCAGAGAGCGGGTACGGGCCGTCAGGGAGAAGGACACGGAAGCGGACACCTTGCTCCGTCCCCTCCGCCGGTCAGGAGCTCTCCGCAGCGGCGCCCGGCACCGGCGCCGCAGCACCGTCCGGGCCGGGGGTCTCCAGCGCGTATCCGACACCGTGCACGGTGCGGATACGCTCCGCGCCGATCTTGCGCCGGAGGGCCTTTATATGGCTGTCCACGGTGCGGGTGCCGGAGGCGTCGGCCCAGTCCCACACCTCGGCCAGCAGCTGCTCGCGCGAGAGCACCGCACGGGGGGAGTGCGCCAGGCACACCAGCAGGTCGAATTCGGTGGGCGTCAGATGCACGTCGTCGCCGGTGACCCGCACCCGCCGCTGTGCGTGGTCGATCTCCAGTTCCCCGAGCCGGAGTATGCCGCTGCGCGGCGTGTGCGCGGCCAGCGTCGCGCGCTCCACCCTGCGCAGCAGCACGTGCACCCGCGCCGCGACCTCGCGCATGGAGAACGGCTTGGTCATGTAGTCGTCGGCGCCCACACCGAGGCCGACCAGCATGTCCGTCTCGTCGTCCCGCGCCGTCAGCATCAGCACCGGCACCGGGCGCTGCGCCTGTACCCGGCGGCAGACCTCCAGGCCGTCGAAGCCGGGCAGCATCACATCCAGCACCAGCAGGTCCGGCTGCCACGCCTCGGCGGTGTCCACGGCGGCGGGTCCGTCGCCCGCCGTCTGCACCTGGAAGCCCTCGGCCCGCAGCCGCCGCGCTATGGCATCGACGATGGTGGGGTCGTCCTCTACGACGAGGATGCGACGCTGGGCGCCCGGGGTGGTCGCGGCGGCAGCGCCGCCAGGTGTCTGAGTGGTGTTCTTCTGGTCCATACGACCCCGCCCCTGTGGCTCTTTCCGGCTTTCCTGGGACAGCAGCGTAAGGGCCTGCTGACGGCTTCGGCTACGCCGGTCGTACTCCGAAGTGGACCACGTCGGGGACGCCTCGGGCGACCCGGATCTCATCCGTCCGAACGCGGCAGAATCCCGCATTACGCAGACATCCCTCGAATGTCGGCGA
Source organism: Streptomyces oryzae (assembly GCF_017676365.1). GTDB lineage: Bacteria > Actinomycetota > Actinomycetes > Streptomycetales > Streptomycetaceae > Streptomyces > Streptomyces oryzae. Next base: position 12,381 of record NZ_JADKMA010000151.1, on the reverse strand, counting down.
CGGCTGTGCCGACCAGACGGCGAGCACGCCGCCGGGTGCCAGGGCCGCCCGGCAGGCGGCCAGTCCGGCCGGCGAGTATAGGGTCGCGTTGTCGTCGGTGACCGTCCAGTCGGGGCCGTTGTCGATGTCCAGGCACATGGCGTCGAAGCGCCGCCCGGCCGCGGCCGACCCGTGCACGTACGCCACCAGGTCGGCCTCCACCAGCTCGGTACGGGGGTCGGCCAGCGCCCGCCCGGAGAGCGTTGACAGCGGCCCGCTGCGGTGCCAGTCGAGGATCGCGGGCTCGCGTTCGACGACGCTGATCCGGCCCCAGCGCGGCTCGTCCGCCGCCTCGGCCAGTGAGAAGCCGACGCCGAGGCCGCCGATCAGCAACCGTGGTCCGGCTGTTGCGTCCTTTGTGTCCTTCGGGTTCTCCGCGTCTTTCGTGTTCTCCGCGCCGAGCTCGTCCAGCGCCGCGCGTACGAGCAGCCGTTCCGAGCGCCCGTCGGAGGTGTCCATCAGGAAGCAGCCGTTGGCGATGATCTCGAAGTGCGGCCCGCGCCGCCGCAGTACGACCTCGCCGAACGGCCCCTCCCGCCGCTCGACGGTGACCGGCTGCTCCTCGGCTGCGGGACCTGTGGGCGCTGCTGACGTGGGCGGCGTCGTGGGGTTCGGCATGGGGGAAGCGTAGGACGCCGGCGGCCGATCGCTGACAGCGAACAGATCTCTCCCCGACGCGGGGGAACATACGGAGCCTCAAAAGCATTGAGTGGGTATTACTCAACTTGCCTGCCTAGGGAGAGATCATGGCTGCTGAGTCCCTGGAGTCCACACCGCTCACCCTGCCCGTGCTGCCGATCGACGCCGAGGACGGCGTCGTGCTGCCGGGAATGGTGGTGCCGCTGGATCTCTCGGACAGCGACGTGAGGGCCGCCGTCGACGCCGCGAAGTCCGCGGCCTCGGACGCGCCGGACGGGGAGAAGCCCCGGGTGCTGCTGGTCCCGCGGGTTGAGGGCAACTACGCCGAGATCGGCGTCGAGGGCCGCGTGGAGCAGATCGGGCGCCTCGCCGACGGCGACCCCGGCGCCCTCATCCGCGGGCTGCGCCGGATCCGGGTCGGCACCGGGACGACGGGGCCGGGCGCCGCCCTGTGGGTGGAGGGAACGCCCGTCACCGAGACGGTGCCCGACCCCCTGCCCGGCCACGTTGCCGAGCAGATGAAGGAGTACAAGGCCCTCATCACCGACTGGCTGCGCAAGCGCGGCGCCTGGCAGGTCGTCGACCGGGTGCAGCAGATCGACCACGTGGGCCAGCTCGCCGACAACGCGGGCTACTCCCCGTTCCTGTCCACCGAGCAGAAGCTGAAGCTGCTGGAGACCACCGAACCGGTCGAGCGGCTGAGGATCGCCACGACGGCGTTGCGCGACCACCTGGCCGAGCAGGACGTCGCCGAGTCCATCGCCAAGGACGTCCAGGAGGGCGTCGACAAGCAGCAGCGCGAATTCCTGCTGCGCCGTCAGCTCGAGGCGGTCCGCAAGGAACTGGCCGAGCTGAACGGCGACCCCGAGGACGAGAGCGAGGACTACCGCGCCCGCGTCGAGGCCGCCGACCTGCCCGAGGAGGTCGAGAAGGCCGCCCTCAAGGAGGTCGACAAGCTGGAACGCTCCAGCGACCAGTCCCCCGAGGGCAGCTGGATCCGCACCTGGCTCGACACCGTCCTGGAGATGCCCTGGAACGAGCGCACCGAGGACGCCTACGACATCACCGGCGCGCAGGCCGTCCTCGACGCCGACCACGCAGGGCTCCAGGACGTCAAGGAGCGCATCACCGAGTACCTGGCCGTACGCAAGCGGCGCACCGAGCGCGGTCTCGGTGTGGTCGGCGGCCGGCGCGGAGGCGCGGTGCTGGCGCTGACCGGGCCGCCCGGGGTCGGTAAGACCTCGCTCGGCGAGAGCGTCGCCCGCGCGATGGGCCGCAAGTTCGTCCGGGTCGCGCTCGGCGGCGTCCGCGACGAGGCGGAGATCCGCGGCCACCGGCGTACCTACGTCGGCGCCCAGCCCGGCCGCATCGTCCGCGCCGTCAAGGAAGCCGGCTCCATGAACCCGGTCGTCCTGCTGGACGAGGTCGACAAGGTCGGCTCCGACTTCCGCGGCGACCCGGCGGCAGCGCTGCTGGAGGTGCTGGACCCGGCGCAGAACCACACCTTCCGGGACCACTACCTGGAGGTCGAACTGGACCTGTCGGACGTCGTCTTCCTGGCCACCGCCAACGTCCTGGAGGCCATCCCGCAGCCGCTGCTCGACCGGATGGAGGTCGTCGAGCTCGACGGCTACACCGAGCACGAGAAGATCACCATCGCCCGCGACCACCTGCTGCCCCGTCAGCTGGAGCGCGCCGGACTGGAGAGCGGCGAGGTGGCCTTCGAGGAGGCGGCACTGCGCAAGCTCGCCGCCGAGTACACCCGTGAGGCCGGCGTCCGCTCCCTGGAGCGGTCCGTGCAGCGGGTGCTGCGCAAGGTCGCTGCCAAGCACCAGCTGGGCGAGGCCGAGCTGCCGTACACCGTCGGGGTGGACGAGCTGCGCACGCTGATCGGCCGCCCACGGCACACCCCGGAGGCCGCACAGGACCCGGCCGAGCGCCGCACGGCCGTGCCGGGGGTGGCCACCGGTCTGGCCGTCACCGGTTCAGGGGGTGACGTACTCTTCGTCGAGGCGTCGCTGGCCGACCCCGAGACGGGCGCCTCAGGGCTCACCCTGACCGGCCAGCTCGGCGACGTGATGAAGGAGTCCGCGCACATCGCCCTCTCCTACCTGCGCTCGCGCGGCGCGGAGCTGGAGCTGCCGGTCGGCGATCTGAAGGAGCGGGGCATCCACCTGCACGTACCGGCAGGCGCCGTGCCCAAGGACGGTCCCAGCGCCGGGATCACCATGACGACAGCGCTGGCCTCGCTGCTCAGCGGCCGTCAGGTGCGGCCCGAGGTGGCGATGACCGGTGAGGTCTCACTGACGGGGCGGGTGCTGCCCATCGGCGGCGTCAAGCAGAAGCTCCTGGCGGCGCACCGCGCCGGGGTGACCACCGTGATCATCCCGAAGCGGAACGAGCCCGACCTGGACGACGTCCCGGCGGAGGTGCTGGACGACCTCGACGTCCACCCCGTCTCCGACGTCCGCCAGGTCCTGGAGCTGGCCCTGACCCCCGCCCAGACCCCCGCCCGGGAGACGCCGGTCGCGGCGTGACGGACGCGACCGGCAACAGAGTGGCCCCCACCGTGCGGTGGGGGCCACTCATGCGTGCTGGAGCGCAGGTGCTGCGGGCTCAGCCGCCGTTGGCCAGCACCTTCAGCCGGTCCATCGCACCATTGAAGTAGTTGTGGTCACCCACGGTCGGGCCACTGGAGGTGTACTGCCAGAAGGTCCAGAAGCCCCAGCCGGCCGGGAGGGTGCCCGGCGAGGACGCGTAGCGGGCGATCCACAGCGGGTTCGAGTTGCCGAACGCGCTGCTGTTGCCGGTGCACTGGGTCCACCAGCTGGTGGTGGTGTAGATGACCGCGTCGCGCCCGGTCTTGGCCTTGTACGTGCTGGTGAAGTCCTTGATCCAGTTCACCATCGCGCTCTGGCTCAGGCCGTAGCAGGTCGCGCCGTAGGGGTTGTACTCGATGTCGAGCACGCCCGGCAGCGTCTTGCCGTCCTTGCTCCAGCCGCCGCCGTTGCTGGCGAAGTAGTTCGCCTGGGTGGCCCCGCTGGAGGAGTTGGGCAGCGCGAAGTGGTACGCGCCCCGGATCATGCCCACGTTGTAGGAGCCGTTGTACTGCTGGGCGAAGTAGGGGTTCTTGTAGCTGGTGCCCTCGGTCGCCTTGGAGTAGGCGAACCGGACGCCGCTGTTCCAGAGGGTCGACCAGGCCACGTTGCCCTGGTGACTGCTGACGTCCACACCGTGGACCGTCGCGAGCAGGCCCGCGCGCTTCTTGTCGGGCGGATTACCGTGCGTGGAGTCGGCCTCGTGCATCTGGACACCCGCGCCCATCCAGGCTTCCCCGGGCTTTCCGGGCGCCTTGGGGTTGCCGCGCAGGCCCTCCGCGCCCTTGGCCGAATCCGTGGACTTACCGGACGCGGCGGACGTGGCCGACTTCGTGCTGTTGTCCCCGTTGTCGGGAACCGCTGATGCCGCGCCCGGAAGTGCCAGTACGAGCGCGAGAAGGGAGACGAACATCCCGACGACAGCCGCGATTCCACGTCTGTGCCGGGCCGTACCGGATCTGAAGCTGGGCATCGCTGCCTCCGGAGCCTCGATGGTGGGGGTCTGGTACGTGCGTAGTATTTACTGATGTGGGGGGTTTTGCTCTGCGACGCGCGGAGTGACTACACGCCAATGGTGTGCCCATGTCAGGGCGAACGTACGCGCGTAGACCGGCCACGCGGAAGATGCCCTGCCGTCTGCCGTTGGTCTACTCCTGCGAAATACTGGCAGAGCTGGGACTATCGGGCTGGGCTGGAGATAAGTTTCTTCATGGAAAACGCCGGAGACACCACTGACGTGCACAAGAACTCCACGGACTCCACCGTCTCCACGGGTCACGCGGAGGCGGGGAGCCCCGCGGATGCCGGGGGCTCCTCGGGTCACGCAGACCCCGCCGAGTCGTTCGGCCCCGAAGGGCTCGACGTGGAACGCGAGTTGACCGTCTTCCTGCGCCGCGCCCGTGCCTCGTCCGGCGAAATGGCCCGGCAGGTCCACCCCGACCTGGAACCAGCCGCCTACGGACTGCTGGTGCGGCTGGAGGACGCGGGCGAGCAGCGGGCGACCGAACTGGCCACCTACTTCGGCGTCGGCAAGGCGACGATAAGCCGTCAGCTCCACGCACTGGAGCGGCTCGGCCTGGTGGACCGGCGGCCCGACCCCGCGGACCGCCGCGCCTCACTTGTCCGTCTCACCACGGAGGGCCACGAGCGGTTCACCCGGGTACGGGACGCGCGCCGTCTCTCGTACGCGCGCAAGCTGGCCGCCTGGGACCGCCGCGAGATCGCCGAGCTGGCCCGCCTCCTGCACCGCTTCAACTCGCTGGCCGACCAGGAGGAGTGAGCCCGCAGCTGCCTCCGCCCCTCCTACCGGCCGACACCCGCCGCAGCACCGGCCTTCACGCCCACCGCCCCTCGCAGCTCGCTCCGCAGCTCGGGCGTCAGCACATGGCCCGCCCGGCCCACGAAGAGCCCCATCTGATAGCCGACCGCCCCCATGTCGCAGTCGGCCGCGGCATGCACACCCAGCAGTGAGCCGTCCCCGATGGCCATGATGAGCAGTGCGCCCTCGTCCATGGACACCATGGTCTGCTTCACCGCACCGCCGTCCATCAGACCGGCGGCGGCGACGGTGAGCGACGCCACCCCGGAGACGAGCGTGGCCAGATCGCCACTGGAACCCCGGGGACCCTTGGGGCCGCGCGCCCCGTCACCCCTACGCCGCCGCCTGGGCAACCCGCCCCGTACGGGCAACGCTTCCCGTACGGCGCCCGGGTCCTCGCGGACCGCCCGCTGCTCGGGCACCGACGCCGCGACCGCTTCCCGGGTCTCGGCTGCCTCCCCCGGGATGGCTGCCTCCCTGGCCGTCAGCGCGGCGGATCCGTGCTCGACGCCCAGTGCGGGATCGGACGCGAGCAGCAGCAGCCCGTCCGACGAGACGACGGCCACGGAGCGGATGCCCGGCACCTCTTCGACCAACTTGTCGAGCAGCCAACGGAGGTTCTGTGCTTCCGTACTGCCGGACGTAACTGTGCTGAGCGGGTTCACTTACGTGCCTCCTGTGGCGGTACCACCGTCGACCTGCGCCCCCGCTCGCTCTTCCGCATCGTCGGTGCTCTCGGTCTGCTGCTCGGCCCGTGACTCCTGCCCGGGCTGCTGGTTGTCCTGGCTGTGCCGGCCCTGCTGGTTGTGCCGGCTCTGCCGGCCTTGTTCGGTCTCCGTCGGACTCCCGGCCGCGGTATGCGCCATGGCGTCCCGCAGGCCCTCCCGGGCGCCCTGCTGGAACCCGTCGAGCTTGCGCCGCAGTTCCTCAGCAGTCGTTCCGCCCTTGCGCTGATGCGGTGCGGTCGGCTCGCGCGGTGTCTCCCTGCGGACTCGCTGGGGCAGGCCCGGATGCGTGACGGAAGCCGGCGGCTCCGCCTGCTCGCCCCGCTCTCCCAGCTCCGCGTGCGTCTGCGTCGCGGACCGGTCCGCTGCCTCCGAGCCCTCGGGCTCCTCGGCCTGGGTGGGTGCCTGGTCATCGGTGCGGGAGTGCTCGTCCTCGGCGGGAGCGGGACCGCTCTCGTCCTGAGGGGACTCGTCCTCGTGCTGAGGGGGCTCGCCCGCGTTCAGAGAGGGCTCGCTCCCCGCGGCGGCGCCGGACGTCTGTGTGCGGTCGACACCGTCGAGCACCAGCGCATGCGGGACCGTCACCTCGGCTGCGGTGCCGCCGCCTTCCCGCCCGCGCAGCCGCACCCGTATCCGGTGCCGCGCCGACAGCCGGGCGACCACGGACATGCCCAGCCCCCAGGGCCCGCTCCCGTCGTCCTCCGCCACCTGTGACGCGTCCAGCCGGGTGTTGAGCGCGGCGAGCCGTGGCCCGGGCACACCCTCGCCCTCGTCCTCCACGGACACCAGGGCCTCGCCGCTCGCCAGCATCCGCGCACTCAGCCGTACTGCGGTCTCCGCAGGAGAGAACGCGGCAGCATTGTCGAGAAGTTCGGCGACCAGGTGGCTCAGGTCGTCGGCAGCGGAACCGTCGACCCGCACCTCCGGCGGCAGCGTCCCCAGCTCGACCCGCTCGTACTGGGCTATTTCACTGACAGCGGCACGCAGCACATCCAGCAGCGGAGCCGGTGCGGCGGGCGCGGACGGTGCCCCGCGCTCGGGTCGCTCCGCGCCTGCCAGCAGCAGCAGGTTCTCGCTGTGCCGCCGCATCCGGGTCGCCAGATGGTCCAGCTTGAAGAGGGTGTCGAGCCGGTCGGGGTCGGCCTCCCTCTCCTCCAGCCCCTCGATGATGCCGAGCTGCCGCTCGACCAGGGTGAGCGTACGGCTGCCCAGATCGGCAAAGGCGCTGTGGTCCGCTGCTTCGCCCCCCGCCGTCGGCGCGGCCGACTGCTCGCGCGCTGCCTGCCCTGCCTCCAGTTCCGTGCGCAGTGCGGCGAATTCCTCGGTCAGCAGTTGGTGCTTCTCGGTCAGTTGTGCCTTTTCGACGGCCAGCTGGTCCTGTTCCCGCTCCGCACAGGCGGACCGGCGCCGCAGCTCGGCCGCACCGGCCCGCAGCGAGTTGAGAGCTCTCACCACTTCGGCGAACTCGTCGTTCCTGCCGCGGAAGGTGATCGGCTCCTCGCCCACCGGGTCCTTGGCCAGCCGCTGCGAACCGCGCTTGAGCACCGACAGCGGGCGGGTGAGCGACCGTGCCGTGGCGATGCTGAGCGCGACGGCGAGCAGCAGACACCCGCCGACCAGACCGGCGCGCAGCTGTAGCGCCGTCACATCGTCGTCCCGCAGCTTCTCGAGCCGCTTGACCTCCGCGACGGCGAACGACGACTGCACCCCGCGCATATGCGCCAGACGCGCCGAGACGGAGCTGTCGAACCGCTCCCGGTCCAACGCGCGGGCACCGGCCGTGAGGTGGTTCTGCGCGGTGACGGTCGTCAGATAGCGCTCGGCGACGTTGACGTCCGTGCCGTTGACGGTCGTGCTGTAGCTGTCGCGGGCCTTGGCGTCGGCCGTCTCCTCGAAGTCGGAGAGCGCCGCCTGCTCCCGCAGGCGCGCCTGTCCCGCCGCCGTGACCAGCGGCCGCTGTGAACCCTGCCCCGCCAGCGCCGCCTCCAGCAGTCCGCGCGTGGCGGATGCCTGATCGACGGCCCGTGCGAGATCAGGCAGCGCCGCCGCGGTCCGGTTCTCCGCCCGCGCCGGCAGACCGTCGGCGATGCCGCGCGTGAGGTGACGGAGGGCCTGGATGATCTCGGAGTACGCCTCGTAGGAAGCCAGCGGGCTGCCCCTGCCCCGCATGGCGCCCTGCCGTGCGGCGGGCAGCTTCTTGACGGCCTTGACGACCGCCTCGGGGGACGCGGACGGAGCGGCGGCCTCGGATCCTGACGGCGCTGAGGACGCGGCCGCCCGCAGCTCCTGTGCCTGCCGGTCCACCCGATCGCGCTGCGCCTCACTGACGCCGGTTCCGCCCTTGCCACTGCGACCCGCCGCCACGTACTCGACCATGCCGTCGCGCTCGTCGGCCAGAGAGTGGGAGAAGGCGATCGCCTGCTGGTTGAGCCGAGCCAGATCGACGAGCTCCTGCGCATCGGCGGCGTCCTGGGAACCCGCGACGAGGGTGGGCGCCCCTGCACCGACAACCGCCGCCGCACACACCACGACGGACACCAGCAACCTGTTGCGCACCCGCGCGCGCCTGCGTCCCACAGGAGTGGTCGCCTCCGTTTCCGGGGAGGCAGTGGCGCCGGGGCCGGTCGCCGTGGCCTGGGGAACGTCCGCTCTGAGACGCTTCTTCTTCCGCACCCGCACTCGCAATCTCGTCCCGCCTCTCCCGGAGGGCCCGGGCGGCACAGTCCAACGTGTGTGGCGAGAGGGTGGCCCCGCCCCCGCGTCGGCACCCTCTGCGACCTTCGGTTCCCAGCCATCTCTCCGGGCCTCCGGCCGCGCGGTGCTCCGCAGCGGTGTCCCCACACTCGACGACCGACCTTGGCAGTGCGCTCCTGAGGCGGGTGAGAATCCCCTGCTGGGCCACCCGAAGGAGTGAACATCACTCCTCGGCGGCGGAACAACTCGGCCTGAGTCGGGCGCTGTCCGTACCTCGGGCGCTGGTTGGAAATCCGCCCCGCGTCCTGGCAGGATGCCTGCCGCGCTTTGTGGAAGGCCAGATTCCGTTCGGTGTCCGGTCGGTTTCCGGCCGGTCGCGCCCGCGCGCGCCCGGCCGCGCGTTACCGCAACACGAGGGCGTGGCGGCACCGGACGCCGGTCTCCGACGGTCCTGGGCGCACCAGTCGCGGCGGACACCGGCCGCTCGGAGATCGGCCGTCCGGCACACTGCGAGTCATGCGCATCGACATGGTCACCGAGCCCGGAAATCCTCCACGTCGCAACGAGGATTACGTCTCGGCCTCCCTGCCCGCCTCCGGCTCGGGCGGCGCACTCGTGGTGCTGGACGGAGTCACTCCGCCGGAGGACACGGACGGTTGCCGCCACGGCGTGCCGTGGTTCGTGGCGCGGCTCGGCGGTGCACTCCTCGAACTGGCGGGAGCCCGCCGGGATATGACACTGGCTGAATGCCTCGCTGTCGCGGTGGCCCGAACGGCGGACGCGCACCGCGAGACATGTGATCTTTTTCACCCGCGTACCCCTCAGGCAACCGCCGTTGCTGCCCGGTGGGACGACGAGCGGGTCGAACACCTGGTGCTGTCGGACTCCGCACTCCTCGTGGAGGCTGCGGACGGCACCGTGCACCCGATTCTCGATCGGCGGCTGGCCGAACTGCCGCCCGCCGTCCAGGCCCTGCGCGACCGCGTCCGGCTTACCGGCGAGGAAGCGGACCGCGCGGCCTATGTGCGCGCTGTCGAGGGGCTGCGCAACGCACCCGACGGCAGCGGTTTCTACACGGCCGCCGCCGACCCGGGCGTCGCCGCACAGGCGGTGACGGGAAGTCACCCCCGAGCAGACGTCCGCGCCCTGCTCGCCCTCACCGACGGCGCCAGCCGCTGGACCGAGACCTTCCACCTCGGCGACTGGGCCGGTCTCCTTGCCCTCGTCCGGAAAGAGGGTCCGCGCTCCCTCATCCACCGCGTCCGCACAGCCGAGTCGGAGTCGGCGCCCAGCCGTGGCAAGCGGCACGACGACGCCACCGTGCTGCTGGCCGAGCTGGACTGAGGCCACCAACCGCCCCGAGCGCGCACGCCGCACCGAGGCGGCCAACCGTGCCCAGGCTGCTGACCACACCGAGGCCATCGCCCGGCCCCAGGCCCCTAACCGCGCCCGGGCCGCCACCGCCGGCGCGGCCATAGCCGGTACAGCCAGCAACGCCCGCCCATTGCTTGCCACCGGCCGGCCGACGCTGGCCCAGGCCGGGCTCAGGGTCGAGGCCGAGGACGGGGCCGACGCCGAGGACCGGGCCGAATCCAGGGCCATGGCCGGTGCCGGTTCCGAGGCCGAGTCCGGGACCAGGCCAGAGCCCGGGTCAGGGCCGGTACCGGGGACCAAGCCGTGGCCCAGGACCAGCGCCGAGCCCGGCGCCGAGTCCAGGGCCACTGCCGGTGCCGGCGCTGAGGCCGAATCCGGGACCAGGGCCGGTGCCGAGGCCGAGTGCGGGACTGGGCCCTGCGGCGAGTCAGGCGTCCCGACGGACGCGCTGTCGCCCGGCGCCCCGTCCCGCCACATCGGCGACCTCATGCCCGCCGTCCGTCCGGGCGGACCGCACCGATGGGCGGGTCGGCGGCGAGCGGTGTCAGCCGCACCACGCTCCCGGGCCGAGGGGCCTGCACCACCCTGCCCCCTCCCGCGTACATGCCCACATGCGTTGCACCCTCGAAGTAGATGACCAGGTCGCCGGGGCGCAGCTTGGCCAACGGAACCCTCGGCAACTGCCGCCACTGCTCCTGGCTGGTGCGCGGAATCTCGCGGTCCGCATGGCGCCATGCCTGCCAGGTGAGCCCCGAGCAGTCGAACGCCCCCGGGCCCTCGGCTCCCCACACATACGGCTTGCCGACCTGCTTCAACGCCCACTCCAGAGCCTTCCGACCCGGCGCGGAAGGGGAGACCGCACCACTCGGGTCCAGCGCTCCCGACTCCACCAGCTTCCGCTGTGCGGCGTCCATGCGGTCCTGCTCCAACTCGTGCAGCCGGGTGAGCTGATCCCCGGTCAGCGACGAAAGCAGCGTCTCGACCTTCCTCAGCCGCTTGCGCACCTCGTTCCGCTGTTTCTTCTTGCGCTTGGCCAGCCGTTCCTGCCGTGCCACCGCCGCGCGCGCCCGCTTGGCCGCCGCCGCGTGCCGCTGTTTACCTGCGGTCAGCCTCCGTACCGTGGCCGCCTGGTCGCCTGCCGCTCGCTGCAGCAGATGCCCGCGCTCCAGCAGCTGGTAGGGGTCGCGCGTGAGCAGCAGCTGCACTGTCGGCGGGAGACCGGTGCCCTCGCCCCGATACTGCTGCCGGGCCAGTTCGCCCGCTTGCATCCGTCCGTCCGCCAGCGCGTGCCGGGCCCGGGAGAGTTTGGACTGCGCCCGGCGGGCGGCCGCACGCTGGGTCTTGAGCTTCTCCGCGGTGCCGTTGTACGCCTCTGACGCCGCCTCAGTGCGCTGATACAGCAGACTGAGCTCGCCCAGCAGCTCACCGACGGACTTGCGCCCCGCATCAGGCGGCCCCGCCGCCGGCCCCGGCTCAGGGTTGCCCGGCGCCCTCCCAGTCGCCGCCGGAGCGGCACCCGTCCCCGACGGGGCCGCGGGCCCCAACACCATCACGGCTGCGAGTACGCACCCGAGCAGCACCACACCGACGCCTGGCCTGACCTGGGCCGCCGGCCCCTCTCTGCGCGCCGTTCGCGCCCTCGTATCCAGCAATCCCCGCAGCATCCGCAACATCGGCAACACGCTCAACACCGCACACCTCGCTCCCGAGCGGCGTCTCCCCGTCGTCGACCGCTCTGCCGCGATCGTGGCACGGGCAAGGCCACCGGCTCAGAGCGAGCCAAGCGGCTGGGGGCACGTCTCTCACCCGATCGAGAGACCCCAGGGCCCGCTCCCGCCCCCGGCGGACCGAACAGGCGCACGCCGACGCGGGCTGGAACGTGCCGGGCGGTGACGACGAGGGCGGGCGGACTCGCTGGTCCAGGGCTGCTCACGCGTGCTGCAGCCGTCCGCGAGCCCGAAAACGCCCGCCCCTACCCCCACCACGCAAGCCGTGTCCAGCGCCCTCGGTCCGACCCTTATCACCCGTACGTGTGAGAAGCCCCGCGGCTGCCTCACCAGCGCCCCTCACCAGCCCCGTCAGTGCCTCTCACCGACGCCTCTCCACCAGAGCGCCCGGCCGGGCCCCTCACCAGCGCCCCTCACCAGCGGCTCCTCACCAGCGGCTCCTCACCGTCCCCAACCTCTCCGCCCGACCAGCGCCCGTGCGGCGTCCGCGCGTTCGCCAGTCTCATGGAGGTACGGCTCAGGAAGCCACTCTCGCGCCGGGCGGGTGGCCGTGCCCGAGAGGTCAAGGGTGTGGGCCAGCGATTCGGGGTGCGGGCGGGCCTCGGGCGTCTTGTGCAGGCACGAGAGCAGCGGCACGCACAGGGCGTCGGGCACCCCGGTCAGGTCCGGGCCCTCACGCGCCGAAGGCAGCGGGCTCCCCGCGAACGGATGCCGCGCGCTCGCCGCCAGCACCAGCACGGCGCCCAGCGCGAAGACATCCTCGGCCC
>NZ_JADKMA010000150.1 GCF_017676365.1 Streptomyces oryzae | reverse complement strand
CGATGGGGAAGAACGGCGCGAAACCACCGAAGCCCTTCCGCTCGGCCAGATCACGCACCGCCGCATAAGAACCCGCGAAACCAATACCCGCGATCACCAACGCACCGGCGACCACAACGGCGATGAGTATGCGGTGTATTCGGGTCAGTTGTACGCCCTGCACAGGAGTTGTCCCCCACCCTCGGAAACTGGCGGGCCCAGCCTGGCACAAATGTGCGGCACTTTTTGGCCGTGCGGCGCCGCGGAGCCCGGCTCCTCGCTCCGAGGGGCCGGGCTCCGGTGCGTGCGGTGGTGCGCGTGGTGGTGCGCGTGACGGCGCGTGCGGCGGTTACTTGATCTGCTTGACCGCTTCCTTGGCCGCCTTCTCGGCCTGCTTCTTCACCTCGTCGGCGCCGGGCTTCTTGGCGTCCTCGAAGCCCGCGCCCTCGTAGTCGACGGTGAGCACGACATTGGCGGTACGGACGACGAGGCGCTCGGCGCGGTACTCCTCCGACTTGCCCTTGCTGTCGCCCTTCTTGGTCTCGTACGCGAGCGAGCTCGCCTGGTCGCCGATGCCGGAGACCTCGGACTCCTTGATGTTCCTGTTGTCCTTGTTGCTGGTCTTCTCGTCGGCCTGGAGCTTCAGATAGTCCGCGGCGCGCTTGTCGCCGGAGCCGATGGCCGGGTCGGAGTCGAAGCGCTTGAGCGAGAGCGTCAGCTGCCGGTAGTCGTACTTGTCCAGACCGCTCCACAGGCAGCTGTTGGAGTCGTTGGTGTCACCGGATCCGACGCGCTTGCCCGAGGCGTTCTTCGTCCCCGGCACCAGATCCTTCACCGTCTTCTTGCCGAGGCTCTTGCACGAGTCGGGCAGTTCCTTGAACTTCGCGGGCGCCACGGTGGGGGACTTGCTCGCGGAGGCCGAGGGGCTGTCGGACTCCTTGCCCTGGTCCGAGTCCGAGGAGCAGCCGGCCACCAGCAGGACGGGGAGCGCCACTGCCGCACAGGCGAGCGAGTTCCTGACGGTCTTGCTCCGTCGAGGGGCGTTGCGCGGGGCGTTTCGGTGCATGGTTCCTTCGCTTCCGGGGTCTTCACCAGTTGTGCCGAGCCGGGAGTGGCCTCGGTGCTGACGGAACGGTACGCGGCCCCTGGGGCGGTGTGGGCGTTTCGTGGCACCTTCCACAGCGTGGGACTGCCCACAGGTGGGACACGCCACAGCCGAGGGCGGTCCTTCGGGCGGTCCGCCGACTGATCGACGACGGTCCGACGACGGTCCGGCGACCGGCCCGAGGGTCAGTCCTCCTCGAAGCGCCCGGTGAGCTGCTCGGCGAGCTCGCGGGCCTTCTCCTGGAGTTCGTGGCTGTCCGGAATGCGATGCTTGTCGGTCACCCACTGGTCGTACTCGACGGTCGCGATCACGTTGGCAGTCCGGAAGACCAGGGTGATGTCCCGGTGCAGACCGGAGTCCGCGGTGTGCAGCTCGTCGTCGATGTAGGCGGCGTCACCGATGTCGTCCAGGGCCCGGGGGGCCAGGTCCTCGTCCGGGGTGGGGGAGGTGCTGTCCCCGGCGTCGCCGGTGTCGTCGGTGCCGTCTCCCGGGTCACCCGAACTGTCCCGGTCGTCTGAATCGCCCTTCTTTTCGGTGGGGGACGCATGGCCGTCCGGTGTCTCACCCGCCGACTGGCCCGAGGCGGACCCGCCAGGGGAGACGGCGATGCCGGCCTTGCGGGCCTTCTTGTCGTAGAGCCGCTCGGCCTGCTCGTCGTCGCTGACGGCCGGGTCGTAGGAGACCACCCGCTCGAAGTCGACGGACAGATGGCGGGTGCTGAGCGTGGTGGCGTCCTTCCAGCGGCAGCCCACGCGGCGGTCGGTGTCGTAGGTGACGCTCGACTCGCCCTCGAACGGGCCGGCACTGGCGCTGGGCGCGGCGCTGTCGTCGTCCTCGGCCGCCGCGGCGCCGGGCAGCATGTCGCGGAGCTGGCCGGTGCTGACCGTGCCGCAGGGCTCGGGGAGGGAGTCGTACTTGCCCGGCGCCGGTGCCGAGGGGGAGGCGGAGGAGCCGTCCGGCTTGCCGTCCTGGTCCTTGTCGGCGCCGGCCGAACCGGTGCAGGCGGTGAGGGCTCCGGTGAGAGCTCCGGTGAGCGCGAGGGCCAGCGCGGCGTTGGTCGCGTACGAGGCGAGCGCCCCGCGCTTCGCATACCTCTTTGCCCTCCGCGGCACGGCTGGCCTCCTCGTTCGGGGTCGTCGTCCGGGTCGTCCGGGTCGTCCGGGTCATCCGGGAAGTCCGGGTCGGCGTACGCCCGGAAAGCGTTCCGCTGACGGGGCGACGCCACATGTCTACCGCACCCGCCGCCCGGACGTCCGGTCACCCGGCCCCTATGGTGCGCGAAGTCAGGCTTTTCCCTTTCGTCGCCTTTCCGGGCTTTCCTTCTCCCGGGCTCCTGCCGCGCGCGCTGCCTCGGCCTCGGCCGACGGTCGCTGACTGTTGATCAACTATATGGCGCGCCCCGCGAGTTGCCGCCCTCGCCCGCCGCTGGAGCGGGCCGGGCGCCGGACTATTTACCCCCAGTCCGGGTAGCGGCCCTGACGAATTGCATCGGAGCGTCCCAAATCCATCGGAGGAAGGGGCAACAGACAACCGTGAAGCCTGAAACAGAGGGGGCTGCCGCCTCCAACGGGGTAGCGGCCCCAAGGCCGCAGACCGACCGGCTGGTATTCGGTGTCACCGCGCTTCTCACACTCGCTTTCGTCATCTGGGGAGCCGCCGCCACGGACTCCCTGGCGAACGTCTCGTCCGAGATGCTGAGCTGGACGATGCACAACGGCGGCTGGGCCTTCGTCCTCGCCGCGACCGGTTTCGTGATCTTCTCGCTGTGGCTGGCCTTCAGCCGCTACGGCAGGATCACCCTCGGCAAGGAGGGGGAGCAGCCGGAGTTCAGGACCGTCTCATGGATCGCGATGATGTTCAGCGCGGGCATGGGCATCGGCCTGATGTTCTACGGGGTGAGCGAGCCGCTGAGTCACTTCGGCGACCCGCCGCCCGGTACGAACCCGGGCAACGACGCGGCGCGTATGGAGACGTCGCTGGCCACCACGCTCTTCCACTGGACGCTGCACCCGTGGGCGATCTACGCGGTCGTGGGCCTGGCCATCGCCTACAGCTGCTTCCGCAGGGGCCGACGGCAGACGATCAGCGCCGTCTTCACCCCGCTGATCGGCGAACGGGCGGCCAACGGGTGGCTCGGCAAGGTCATCGACATCCTCGCCATCTTCGCGACACTGTTCGGCTCGGCCGCCTCGCTGGGGCTGGGCGCGCTGCAGATCGGCAGCGGCATGGAGGAGGCCGGCTGGGCGAGCAAGGTCGGCACCGGGGTGCTGGTCGCCGTGATCGCGGTGCTGACGGTGGCGTTCGTCGCGTCAGCCGTCTCGGGCGTCGAGAAGGGCATCCAGTGGCTGTCCAACATCAACATGGTGCTGGCGGGGCTGCTGGTGCTGTTCCTGTTCGTCGCCGGCCCGACCATCCTGATGCTCAACATGGTGCCGACCTCGCTCGGCAGCTTCCTGGGCGATCTTCCCCAGATGATCGGACGCACCGACTCCAGCAGCGGCAAGGGCGTCGCCGACTGGCTCGCCGGCTGGACGGTCTTCTACTGGGCCTGGTGGATCTCCTGGACGCCGTTCGTCGGCATGTTCATCGCCCGGATCAGCCGGGGCCGCACCATCCGCCAGTTCGTCGGCGGCGTGATCCTGGTGCCCAGCGTCGTGAGCCTCATCTGGTTCGCGATCTTCGGCGGTACGGCGATGAAACTGAGCTCCGACGGGGTGAAGCTGGGT
This sequence comes from Streptomyces oryzae, assembly GCF_017676365.1. Taxonomy (GTDB): domain Bacteria; phylum Actinomycetota; class Actinomycetes; order Streptomycetales; family Streptomycetaceae; genus Streptomyces; species Streptomyces oryzae. Next base: position 15,178 of record NZ_JADKMA010000150.1, on the reverse strand, counting down.
GACACCCAGGAGGCCCAGCTGTTCAACGTGCTGAACGAGTACCCGATCGCGGGCGTGACCGGTCTCGTCGTCATGATCCTGGTCGGCATCTTCTTCGTCTCCGGCGCCGACGCGGCCTCGATCGTGATGGGCACCCTGTCGCAGAAGGGCACGCTGGAGCCCAGCCGGGGAGTCGTCATCGTCTGGGGCGTCCTCACCGGCGCCGTCGGCGCGGTGATGCTGATGATCGGCGGCGGCGGTGACGAAGCGCTGGAAGGGCTGAAGAACCTCACGATCCTGGTGGCCGTGCCGTTCACCGTCGTGATGATCGCCCTGTGCCTCGCGCTCAGCAAGGATCTGCGGCGGGATCCGCTGATCATCCGCACCGAGCGCGGCGAGGAGGCCGTGGGCAGTGCGGTGGTCGCGGCACATGAGCAGTACGGGGGTGAGTTCCAGTTCCGTATAGGCCCGGTGGACCCTGACGCGCCGAAGCTGGATGCCGAGGTGCTGGATGCGGAGGTTGCCCAGGCGGTCAACGATGCCCCTGCGGGGCCGGACGGAGCTGTGGGGGACTGACCATTACGGCGTCCCGCCACCTGTGGTGGGACGCCGGTGTTCCCTCACGGCCACACCAGGCAATACGCCTGGTGTCCGGCCTCGTGGAGGCGGTCGGAGAAGTCCTGCCAGCGATGGAGGAGTTGGTAGACATTGAACGCGTCCTGCGGACCGGCGCGGTCCGGAACCGTGGACCAGATGAAGGCCGCGGCACCGACCGTCTCCTCCCCGACCCCCCGCAGCGGGTCCACCACCGTCATCGGCAGCTTCACCACCGCGTAGTCCGGGTGCAGAACGACCAGTTCGAGCGGGGGAACGCGGTGCAGTGGTATCCCCTCGATCCCCGTCAGTACCATCGCCGCCATCGTCTCGGGCTTGATCTTGGTGAACATGCCCTGACCCAGCTCGTCCCCGCCCAGCTCCTCGGGGCGCATCGAGATGGGTACGCGCGCGGCCGTGGCACCGTCCGGTGCTCCGAAGTACTTGTAGGTCACCCCCACTCGGCCGCCACCCCTGCCGCTCCTGGTCTTTGCCGTGCTACCGATGCCGCCCGCGAGGCCGCCGCCCCGCACAAGGCCGCTGCCGCTCGTGGTGCTGCCGCTCGTGAGGCCGCCGCTCGTGGTGCCGCTCGCCGTCCCGCTCGCCGTCCCGCTCTCGGACGGGGCACCGCCGCCCGCCGTTCCCCCGTCCGCCATACCGCTGTTCGCGCCGCTCCCCGCCGTGGTTCCACTCTCGGCCGCAGTGCGCCTGTGGCGCCCCTGGGCTCGCTTCGGGCCAGTCTCCGAGGGGCCGGGCCCCTCTCCCAGTCCGCCACCGCGATGCATGTCACCACCCGACTGCTCATCCGAGCCGCACTGCCGTCCCCGTGCGGCCCGATCATCGTGTCAGAGACCTCCCCGTCCCGCGGAGTGTGAAACGCCCCCGGGCCCCCGCGCACGGGGCTCTGACACCATGGCTTTCGTGACTTACTCGTACAGCGCCCCAGTATCGCAGTCGCTCTTCGACCGTGCCGCCGCCGTGACGCCAGGAGGCGTGAACTCTCCGGTCCGCGCCTTCCGCGGCGTGGGCGGTACGCCCCGGTTCATGGTGTCCGGGGCCGGTCCCTACCTCACGGACGCGGACGGCAGGGAGTACGTCGACCTGGTCTGTTCCTGGGGGCCGATGATCCTCGGCCATGCGCACCCCGAGGTGACGGACGCCGCGCGCAGGGCCGTCGAGCGCGGCACCTCCTTCGGTACGCCCGTCGAGGACGAGGTGGCGCTCGCCGAGGAGATCGTGCGCCGTATCGACCCCGTTGAGCAGGTACGACTCGTCTCCTCCGGCACCGAGGCGACCATGTCGGCGATCCGTCTGGCGCGCGGATTCACCGGCCGTACCAAGGTGGTGAAGTTCGCCGGGTGCTACCACGGGCACGTCGATTCGCTGCTCGCCTCGGCCGGCTCCGGGGTCGCCACCCTCGGCCTGCCGGACACCCCGGGGGTCACCGGGGCGCAGGCGGGCGACACGATCGTGCTGCCGTATAACGATCTGGACGCGGTCCGCGAGGCGTTCGCCGCGCACCCCCGCGAGATCGCTTGTGTGATCACCGAGGCGGCGCCGGGCAACATGGGCATCGTCCCGCCGCGGGATGGCTTCAACCAGGCGCTGGCCGAGCTGTGCCGGGCCGACGGCGCGCTCTTCGTCTCCGACGAGGTGATGACCGGCTTCCGCGCGAGCGCACGCGGCTGGTACGGCATCGACGGCGTGACCCCCGATCTGATGACCTTCGGCAAGGTGATGGGCGGCGGCTTCCCCGCGGCGGCGTTCGGTGGCCGCAGGGACGTCATGGAGCACCTGGCGCCGGCCGGCCCCGTCTACCAGGCGGGCACGCTGTCCGGGAACCCGGTCGCCACCGCAGCGGGACTGGCCCAGCTGCGGCTGCTGGCCGAGAACGACTTCGCCGCGCACGCCGTGGTGGACGCGGCGGCCCGGCAAGTGCGCCAGCTGGTCGGCGAGGCGCTGAACAAGGAGGGCGTGGCGCACACGGTGCAGACGGCGGGCAGCATGTTCTCCGTCTTCTTCGGGGACTTCGGTGACGCGGGGGTCACCGACTACGCGGCGGCCAAGCAGCAGGAGTCCTTCCGTTTCACCGCGTTCTTCCACTCGATGCTCGCCCAGGGCGTCTATCTGCCGCCCTCCGGCTTCGAGGTGTGGTTCGTCTCAGCGGCGCACGACGAGCGTGCTCTCGAGCGCATCGCCGACGCGCTGCCCGCCGCCGCCCGCGCCGCTGCCGAGGCGGTGCCGGCATGAGCGAGCGCACCGTCCAGAACACCGCACAGGACAGCGCCGGGGACAAGACCGTCACCGTCGTCCATGTGATGCGGCACGGCGAGGTCGAGAATCCGGAAGGCATCCTCTACGGGCGGCTGGCCGGATACCACCTCTCCGAGCTGGGCCGCCGGATGGCCGACCGGGTCGCCGAGCACCTGGAGCGGCGTGACATCACCCACGTCGTCGCCTCCCCGCTGGAGCGCGCGCAGGAGACCGCGGCGCCGATCGCCAAGCTGCACGGCCTCGACGTCGGCACCGACGAGCGGCTGATCGAGGCGGGGAACGTCTTCCAGGGCAAGACGTTCGGGGTCGGCGACGGTGCGCTGCGCAGGCCGGAGAACTGGCGCCATCTGCGCAACCCCTTCCGCCCTTCCTGGGGCGAGCCGTACCTCGAGCAGGTCGTGCGGATGCGGGGGGCGGTCGAGAGCGCCAAGGACGCGGCGTACGGGCACGAGGCCGTCTGCGTCAGTCACCAGCTGCCCATCTGGATACTGCGCAGCTTCGTCGAGCGGCGCAGGCTCTGGCACGATCCGCGGCGCCGGCAGTGCACGCTCGCCTCGCTGACGAGCTTCACTTTCCTCGGGGACCGGATCGTTTCGGTCGGCTACTCCGAACCCGCCCGGGACCTGGTGCCGGCCCACCTCCGCGCCGGCGCGAAGCGCCCCAAGGGAGGGAGCGGTCAGAACCGCGCCGCGGGCGCCTGACTCCGCCCCTTCAGGGGGTGCCTACGCCCCGCCACCCGCTGCGGGGCGGCGGGGGAACAGCGAGGGAGGGGGCGCGGAAGATCCGTAAAGGGGCGCATGCGAAACTTTTCACATGAGCCAGACCCGCGCCTCCCGCCGCCGCGCCACCCTGCTGGCCGCCGGGATCGCCACCGGCACCCTGCTGCTGTCCGCCTGCAGCGGCACGCAGACCGGTTCGTCCTCCGGCGACACCAAGTTCGTCAAGGGCACGGGCGAGATCACCAAGGTCGCCGAAGGCAACCGCACCTCGGTGCCCGACCTGCGAGGCCCCTCGGTGGACGGCAAGAAGCTGAAGCTCTCCGACTACAAGGGCAAGGTCGTCGTCCTGAACGTCTGGGGCTCGTGGTGCAGCCCCTGCCGCGCCGAAGCCCCCAACCTGGCCAAGGTCGCCCGGGACACCAAGGGCAAGGACGTCCAGTTCCTCGGCATCAACACCCGTGACCTGGACAAGGCCAACGCCAAGGCGTTCGAGCGGAACTACGAGATCGACTACCCGAGCTTCTACGACCCCAGCGGCAAGCTCATCCTCAAGTTCCCCAAGAACACCCTCTCCCCGCAGGCCATCCCCTCCACGCTGATCCTGGACAAGGACGGCAAGGTCGCGGTGCGGGCTCTGAAGGAACTGAGCGAGAAGGAGCTGCGCTCGGCGCTCGACCCCCTGACCGACGCGAAGTGACCACCCCATGACCTCCCTCGCGGCAACCCCTCTCGCGGCAACCTCCCTGGCGGCAACGGGAATGAACGGCACCGTCCTCAACGGCGCGCTGCTGCTCGCCCTGCCCATCGCGCTGCTCGGCGGGCTGGTCTCGTTCTTCTCGCCGTGCGTGCTGCCGCTGGTACCGGGCTACCTCTCCTACGTCACCGGCGTCAGCGGAACCGATCTGGCCGAGGCGCGGCGGGGGCGGATGTTCCTGGGCGCGGGGCTGTTCGTGCTCGGTTTCACCGTCGTCTTCGTCTCCGGCGGCGCCCTCTTCGGCGGTTTCGGCGCCACTCTCCAGGAGAACCGCACCGTGATCTCCCGGGCGCTGGGCGGGCTGACGATACTGCTCGGGCTCGCCTTCATGGGCGCGCTGGGACCGCTGACCCGCTTCACCCAGCGCGAGCTGCGTATCCACAAGCGGCCCGCGATAGGGCTGGCCGGTGCGCCGATGCTCGGGGTGCTCTTCGGCATCGGCTGGACGCCGTGCATCGGGCCCACCCTCGCTGCCGTACTGACGCTCTCCTCCAACCAGGCCAGCGCCGGGCGGGGCGCGCTGCTGACGGTGGCCTACTGCCTGGGTCTGGGGGTGCCGTTCGTCGTCGCCGCGGTCGCCTTCCGGCGGGCGCTGGGCGCCTTCGGCTGGGTGAAGCAGCACTACGCGTGGGTCATGCGGATCGGCGGCGGGATGCTCGTCGCGGTCGGCGTGCTGCTCGTCACAGGCATCTGGGACCGGATCGTCTACGAGATCACGGTCTGGTCGTCCGACTTCACGGTGGGGATCTGATCCATGAGCACGACCGAGGCCGACGCCGACAAGGCGACCGAGGCCGCAGGCGAGCGCGAGGCCACGGCCCAGCTGTCGACGGCCCCCGGCGAGGAGCGGCTGAACGTTCCCTCACTGGGCCCGCTGGGCTGGCTGCGCTGGTTCTGGCGGCAGCTCACCTCGATGCGCGTCGCCCTGATCCTGCTCTTCCTGCTGTCGCTGGGCGCCATCCCCGGGTCGGTCATCCCGCAGACGCCCGTCGACGCACTCAAGGTCGAGCGGTTCCGCGAGGAGCACACCACCCTCGCCCCGCTCTACGACAAGCTCCAGCTCTTCGACGTCTACACGTCGGTCTGGTTCTCGGCGATCTACATCCTGCTGTTCATCTCGCTGGTCGGCTGCATCGTGCCGCGCACCTGGCAGTTCGTCGGCCAGCTGCGCTCCCGCCCGCCGCGCGCCCCGCGCCGGCTTGACCGGATGCCGGTCTACGCGACCTGGCGCACCGACGCCGACCCCGAGCAGGTGCTGGGGGCCGCGCGCTCGCTGCTGAAGCGCAGGCGGTTCCGTACGCACCAGGACGGCGACGGCAGCAGCCGCGGCGACGCCGTCGCCTCGGAGAAGGGCTATCTGCGCGAGGTGGGCAATCTGCTCTTCCACATCGCGCTGATCGTGCTGCTGCTGGCCTTCGCCTCCGGGCAGCTGTTCAAGTCGGAGGGCCGCAAACTGATCGTGCAGGGCGACGGGTTCTCCAACGTCCTCACCCAGTACGACGACTTCCGGTCCGGCTCGCTCTTCAGGGCCGACATGCTCGACCCCTTCGGTTTCCGGCTGAAGAAGTTCCACGCCACCTACGAGGAGAGCGGCCCCAACAAGGGCACACCGCGCGACTACCGCGCCGACATCGCCTACACCGAGGGCGCGAGCAGCAAGGAGAAGAACGCCGCGATCAAGGTGAACCACCCGCTGTCGATCGGCTCCTCCAAGGTCTACCTGATCGCCAACGGCTACGCGCCCGCGGTCACCGTCAAGGACGGCAAGGGCAACATCGCCTACCGCGGCCCGGTTCCCTTCCTCCAGCAGGACAACAACCAGACCTCCAGCGGTGTGGTGAAGGTCACCGACTATCTGGACGCCAAGGGCCGCAAGGACCAGCTCGGCTTCCAGGGCTTCTTCGTCCCCGACTTCGAGCCGGGCAGCGGCACCATGTTCTCCCAGTCGCCCAGCCTGAAGAACCCGGCGATGTTCCTGACCGCCTACCACGGCAACCTGGGCGTCGACGGCGGGCCGGCCCAGAACGTGTACCAGCTGGACACGAAGAACATGACCAAGTTCAAGGACAAGGACGGCGGCCCCTTCGCCAAGAAGCTCACCCCCGGCGACACCATGACCCTCCCGAACGGGGCCGGCAGCCTCAAGTTCGACGGCGTCAAGCAGTGGGCCAACTTCCAGGTCTCCCACCAGGTGGGCAACGACTGGGCGCTGGGCGGTGCCCTCACCGCCATCGCGGGCCTCGCGGGCTCCCTGTTCATCCAGCGCCGCAGGGTGTGGGTGCGGGCGTACGCGGCGGACGACGGGCGTACCGTCGTCGAGATGGCCGGGCTCGGCCGCAGCGAGTCGGCCCGCCTGCCCGACGAACTCGCCTCCCTGGCCACGGACATGCAGGACGCGGCGCCGGTCGCGTCCGAGGACACCACCGCAGACGCCGCCGCAGAGACCGCCACAGACTCCGACGATCCTGCTGACGCCCCCGAAGGAGCAGGCAAGTGAACCTCCTCGCAGCCGAACCCAACGAGCAGCTCGCCCAGATCAGCAACTATCTGATCTATTCGGCGATGGCCGTCTATGTCCTGGCCTTCTTCGCCTACATCGCCGAGTGGACGTTCGGCTCCCGCAGCAAGGTGGGCCGTACCGCCGCCGCGCTGACGCAGAAGGCCGGGGACGAAGGGGCCGTGCCGGCGCAGGAGTCCGGCGTCTCCGTACGGGTGAAGAAGGAGGCGGGCGGCGGCACGGCGGTGCTGGAGAAGCCCGCGCCCGCAGCCCCCGCATCGCCGAAGATCGTCACCCGCTCCAGCAGCGGTCGCCGCGGCGACCTGCCCGACGGCCCCGGCGCAGCGGCGGGCGACGAGCAGGGCGACATGTACGGGCGGATCGCGATCTCGCTCACCGTGCTGGCCTTCCTGCTGCACTGCGCCGGGGTGGTGACCCGCTCGCTGTCCGTGCAGCGTGCCCCCTGGGGCAACATGTACGAGTTCTCGACGGCCTTCTCGATGGTCGCCGTCGGCGCCTACCTGTGCTTCCTGCTGGCCAAGAAGAACGTCCGCTGGATCGGTCTGCCGCTGGTCACCACCGTGCTGCTGGACCTGGGCCTGGCCGTCACCGTGCTCTACACCGACAGCGACCAGCTCGTCCCCGCCCTGCACTCCTACTGGCTGTGGATCCACGTCTCCCTGGCCATCATCTGCGGCGCGCTGCTCTACCTGGGCTTCGTCGGCTCCCTGCTCTACCTCTTCCGGGACACCTACGAGACCAAGCTGCTGCGCGGCGGCAAGCCCGGGAGCGTCGTCTCCTCGATCATGGAGCGGCTCCCCTCGGCGAACTCGCTGGACAAGTTCGCCTACCGGATCAACGCGACCGTCTTCCCCTTCTGGACCTTCACCATCGTCGCCGGCGCCATCTGGGCGGGCGACGCCTGGGGCCGCTACTGGGGCTGGGACCCGAAGGAGGTCTGGTCGTTCATCACCTGGGTCGCCTACGCTTGCTACCTGCACGCGCGCGCCACAGCGGGCTGGAAGGGCCGTAAGGCGGCATACCTCGCGCTGCTCGCCTTCGCCTGCTTCCTGTTCAACTACTACGGCGTCAACATCTTCTTCAACGGCAAGCACTCGTACGCAGGAATCTGAGGGGCCCTTCCCCCGGGGGCCGGCTCTCTCCCGCGTGCCGGACGAAGGCAAGGCGGAGCTATGAGCACCGAAAGCCGGCTTGGGACCGTGGCCTCCCTTCCCTACGACATCCCGTACGGGACGGCGCGGAGCAGTGCGTGCGGTGCGGCGCACACCGTCGGCTTCGAGCTGTCGTTCCCGCATCCGCTGGAGAGCGTCTGGGCTGCGGTCGCCACCCCCGCCGGGCTGCGGGGCTGGCTGGCTGCCGCCGAGCCGTTCGAGCCGGGCCCCGGCGGAGCGGTGACGCTGCGCCGGCTGAACGGCGGCCATGAGGGCTCCGGCGAGGATGGTTTCGCCGCCTCGGGGCGGATCACCGCCTGGTCGCGGCGGCGGCTCGCCGAGTACACGATCGACGGGCGCGGCTCCTTCGGATTCACCTTGCGGGGCTCCCTGGACGACGACCGCACCCGGGTGCGGTTCCGCAACGACTTCACGGGGGACGGGGAACGAGTGCTCGACGTCCTCGCGGGCTGGCACCAGCACTTCGAACTGCTCGCCGAGGTGTTGCGGGGCCACCCCACGGACTGGTCCACCTGGACCCCGGCCCGCTTCACCGAACTCCGCGCGGAGTACGCACTCTCCCGCGCGTGAGGGCACTCCCTCTCCTTGCCGCTCTCCCCCTTTCTCGCCGCAACGGCGACAAGCCACAACGGTCAGGGTCCGGCGGCATGGACGACGGCCTGAGCCCGTCGACGATTCGCTGGACACTCTTCGTCGGGGCTGGGCGCCGCTGCGGCGAAAAAGAGGGGTGGCGGGACAAAAAGGGAGCCGCACTAAAGGGAGGGCTCAGCCCTCGTCGCGGTCCTGGCGGTTGCGGAGCTCCTCGTCCGGGTGCTCCGAGCGGGAGGGCTCCGTGCGGGGCGGCTCCGCGTCCTTCGGGGGCTCTCCGGCAGGGGGCTCCGCGGGGGACTGGCCCAGGGACTTGAGGAAGTCCGGATTGTCGTCCGGGGCAACCCAGCGCCGCTCATCGGCACGTACCGCGCCATAAGGGGCGTTCCGCCGTGGCCGTCCCACCACGAACCAGGCGATGGGCCCCAGCAGCACCTGCCCGAACAGCAGAATGATGATGACCCACACCACCTTCGGCAGCTTGCGCACCTCGTTCTCGGGGGTGTTCAGGCAGTCGATGAAGGCATAGATCCACAGGGCGAGGACCAGGAGAAAGGGCAGAAGCCTGATGATCACGCGGAACGCCCCCTGAGCGAGAGATGCCACCGGACGGATGCGGGGTGGGGCCCCGGCGCGCGGGTCTCCACGGAGCCAGCGTAATGGCCCGCGCCAAACCCCCGGCGCTCAGGGCGCGGACATCAGGGAGGATACTGAGGCGTATGGCATACGACGATCTCCGCTCGCTGCTGCGAGCCCTGGAGCGTGACCGTGACCTCGTACGGGTCAAGGCCGAGGTCGACCCGCACCTGGAGGTCGGGGAGCTCGTCGACCGGGTGAACAAGGCGGGCGGCCCCGCGCTGCTGTTCGAGAACGTCAAGGGCTCGGACCTGCCGCTGGCCATGAACGTCTACGGCACCGACCGCCGCCTCCTCAAGGCGCTCGGCCTCTCCTCGTACGACGAGATCAGCGAGAAGATCGGCGGCCTGCTCAAGCCCGAGCTCCCGCAGGGATTCGTCGGCTTCCGGGAGGCGTTCGGGAAGCTCGGCGCGATGACGCACGTACCGCCGAAGAAGGTCAAGGACGCGCCCGTACAGGAGGTCGTCCAGCAGGGTGACGAGGTGGACCTGGAGCGGCTGCCCGCCCTGTTCACCTGGCCCGAGGACGGCGGCTCGTTCTTCAACCTGGGCCTCACCCACACCAAGGACCCCGACACCGGCGTACGGAACCTGGGCCTCTACCGGCTCCAGCGGCACGACCGCCGCACCATCGGGATGCACTGGCAGATCCACAAGGACAGCCGCAACCACTACCAGGTCGCGGCCCGGCGCGGCGAGAAACTGCCGGTCGCCATCGCCTTCGGCTGCCCGCCCGCCGTCACCTACGCCTCCACGGCGCCGCTCCCGGCCGACATCGACGAGTATCTGCTGGCCGGCTTCCTGCAGGGCAAGCGCGTGGAGATGGTGGACTGCAAGACCGTCCCGCTCCAGGTGCCCGCCGCCGCCGAGGTGGTGCTGGAGGGGTGGCTGGAGCCGGGCGAGATGCGGCCGGAGGGCCCGTTCGGCGACCACACCGGCTTCTACACGCCGCAGGAGCCCTTCCCCGCGCTGACCATCGACTGCGTGACGATGCGGAAGCGGCCGCTGCTGCAGTCCATCGTGGTGGGCCGGCCGCCGACCGAGGACGGGCCGCTGGGCCGGGCCACCGAGCGGTTCTTCCTGCCGCTGCTGAAGGTCATCGTGCCGGACATCGTCGACTACCACCTGCCCGAGTCGGGCGGCTTCCACAACTGCGCGATCGTCGCCATCGACAAGCGCTACCCCAAGCACGCACAGAAGGTGATGCACGCCATCTGGGGCGCACACATGATGTCGCTGACCAAGCTCATCGTCGTCGTGGACAAGGACTGCGACGTGCGGAACCTGCACGAGGTCTCCTGGCGGGCGCTGGGCAATGTGGACTACGCACGCGACCTGACGGTGGTCGAGGGCCCCGTCGACCACCTCGATCACGCCTCCTACCAGCAGTTCTGGGGAGGCAAGGCAGGTATCGACGCCACCGCGAAACTGCCCGAGGAGGGCTACACGCGCGACGGCGGCTGGCCGCAGATGATCGAGTCGGACCCGCGCGTGGCCGACCTGGTGACCCGCCGCTGGAAGGAGTACGGCCTGTGACCAGCGCTGCTGAAGGAGTGCTCGGGCCCGGCCCGGGCGCGGACATCGGGCGGGTGCGGGCCTTCCTCCGGCTCGTCGTCATCGAGCACTCGGTCTTCGCGCTGCCGTTCGCCTACATCGCCGCACTCACCGCGATGTTCCACGACAGCCGCAGCGTCCACTGGTGGCAGCTGTTCCTGGTGACGGTGGCCATGGTGGGGATGCGGACGTTCGCGATGGCCGCCAACCGGATCATCGACCGGGAGATCGACGCCCGCAACCCGCGCACCGCGGGGCGCGAGCTGGTCACCGGCGCGGTGTCCGTCCGTACGGCCTGGACCGGCGCTGTCGTCGCCCTCGTGGTCTTCCTGGGCGCCGCCGCGCTGCTCAACCCGCTCTGCCTCGCCCTGGCGCCGCTCGCCGTGCTCCCGATGGTGGTCTATCCGTACGGGAAGCGCTTCACCAACTACCCGCACGCCATCCTCGGCCTCGCCCAGGCCATCGGGCCCACCGGCGCGTGGATCGCCGTCACCGGCGCCTGGTCGTGGCACGCCGTCGTGCTCGGTCTGGCCGTGGGCATCTGGATCGGCGGCTTCGACCTGATCTACGCCTGCCAGGACGTGGCCGCCGACCGCGCCAACGGCGTCAAGTCCGTGCCGGCCCGCTTCGGCACCGCCGCCGCCATCCACGCCACCCGCGCGGCGCACCTGCTCACCACCGCACTGCTGGTCGCCTTCGCCCTGCTCACCCACGCCGGTGCCTTCTTCTGGCTCGGCCTGGTGATCGTCGCGGCCGCCTTCGGCTACGAGCACACCATCGTCCGCCCCCACGACCTCTCCCGCCTCAACCGCGCCTTCTTCCAGGTCAACAGCTTCATCGGCGTTGCCCTCTTCGGGTGCGCCCTGCTCGATCTGGCGGTGCGTGGGCTGGGCGTCTGAGTAGCGTGCCGAGGTCCGAACGAGCACGTATGTGAAGGGGCAGGTCCCGTGACGACTTCGCAGACAGGGCGCCTGCGCTCCCGGCTCAGCCGCCTGGAGGACCAGTTCCCCGGCTGCCACGCGGAGATCGTGGGCGGCACCATCGTGCTCGTTCCCCTCCAGCCGTTCCACGGCAGGACGATGTGGTCGGTGGTGCACGGACTGGCAGCACAGCTCGGGCCGGAGTGGGCGTGCATCTCCGACGTCGCGTTCCCCTTCACCGACGTCGACGAGCTCTGCCCCGATGTAGCTGTGGTCCCCCGCTCCGAGGCCGACCGCAACCTCAGCGCCTACTCTCCGGACCTGATCGAGCTGGCCGTCGAGGGCGTCTCGCCCAGCAGCGTCCGCCACGACTACGTCGTCAAGGACCGGCTGTACGCGCAGCGTGGGATCGCGCACTACCTGATCTCCGACCCCTACCGCGCCGAGTGCACGACGATGTGGCATCCCGGCCCGGAGGGCTACCGGGGCCGGGATGTGATCCCGTACGGCAAGCCCGTCGAGCTCACCCTGGAGATCGGCGAGGTGCGGATCGAGACGGACGAGCTGCCCATCGACCGGGAAACCCGCATCCAGGGCCCCGACCGGTGACCCCGCCCCGGGAAGGGGTCAGTGCCAGGCCGGTTTGCCCTCGGTCAGGGAGCGGGGTTCGGCGGTGAGGCGGGCGGCGAGGACGCCGCCTATCAGGCCGAAGAGGTGGCCCTGCCAGGAGACGCCGGACTCGGTGGGCAGAACGCCCCACAGGATGGAGCCGTAGAAGACGGCGACGACCGTGCCGAGGGCGACGTCCGTGATCCGGCGGTCCACGAAACCGCGGGCCAGCAGATAGCCGAAGAGGCCGAAGATCAGGCCGGAGGCGCCCGCCGTGTTGCTGTTCGCCGGGGCGATCAGCCAGACACCGAGGCCGCTGACCACGACGATGATCGTGGCGACGACGAGGAAGCGCCCCACCCCGCGCAGCGCCGCGAGGAAGCCGAGGATCAGCAGCGGCAGCGTGTTGGCTATCAGATGCTCGAAGCCGAAGTGCATGAAGGCGCTGGGGATCACATCGACCAGCTCACCGAGGCGCCGGGGCTGTATACCGAAGGTGTCCAGCGCGTTGCCCGACGCCTGGTCCACCGCCTCCAGCACCCACAGCAGCGCCACCCAGCCGACGATCAGCTTCCCGGCCGCCATCGCCTTGGCGCCGCCCGAGCCGCCCAAGTCCTTCGCCATGCTCGCCTCCCTCGCGAGGAGCGTCCCCCGCAGGACATACCCCGTCACGCTGTACAACGGCGCACGGTGCGCCGACGGTTCCCGTGCCGGCCTTCAGGGGCCCTGTCCCACACCGCCCCGACCCAGGATGGCCTCAGATGTCGCCCGTGCCCAGAGCGCCGTACATCACCGCGGCCAGCAGGTCCTGCGGCTTCAGTTCGCGGGCGCCGTCGGGGGCCTGCACGGAGACGGCGTCACCGCCGCCGAAGTCCATCCGCAGCGGGAGGTGCACCTTCCCGGCCCCCTTGCCGTCCTTGCCACCCTCGTCGTCGAGGAACTGGCCCAGGTCGACGGTGAGCCCCGTCAGCTGGCCGCGCCGGATCTGGAGGTCGGCGCTGACGGTCCTGTCGGGCACCGTCGTCGGGTCCAGCCGGGCGCCCAGCGCCTCCAGCGCCCGCGACAGGTCGGGCGCTGCGCGGCGCGCCGGCATGGTCACCTTCACATGCTCGGCGCCGCCGTACTCGCCCGCCTTGTGGAACCGGGCGTGCTCGCCCAGGGTCTTCTCCAGCCCCTCGAGGAACTCCCGCTCGGACTCCCCGTTGAGCGCGCGGCCGGCTGCTGTCGCGCGGCTCAGCCGCTTGCTCGTCTCGTCGCTCTGCTCGGAGTCCGCGCCGTGCTGTGGGGGAACGCGCCGCTTCCCGTCCCGGTGCTCGTCCTTCTTCTCCTCCGCGGTGATCTCCTGCGCGGCGCGCGCGAAGTCGTCGAAGGACTCGGGGTCGATCTCCACCCACCTGCCCTTGAGCGCGTCCTTGGCCGAACCGAGCGTCATCGGCAGGTCCTTGGCCAGGGAGACGATGGTGCGGGCGCGCTTGCGGTCCGCCTTCGAACCGTCCGTCTGCGCGACGAGGGAGCGCAGGTTCATCCGGACGTAGAGCTTCTCCTCGACCGACTTGGCGGCCAGCACGTCCTTGCCGCCGAAGTTGACGGCCGCGGCGAACCTGAGGCGTTCGGACCGGCTCAGCTCCTTGAGCGGGGTCTCCTCGCGGTCGGACCCGACGGCGAAGGTGAGTTCGCCGCGGGTGAGGAGCGAGGCCGCGTGCCGGACCGAGCCGGCGTCGTCGCCGCCGGCGGCGCGCAGGAACTTCTCGGCCTGCGCCCTGCTGCCGTCCACCGACACCAGCACGGAGGCGGAAGGCTGTTCGCCCAGCTTCTCGAAGGCGTGCTTCACCTTGAGCCCGGTCGTCACCTTCTCGGCCATGGAACAGCCGGTGACGGAAACGGCGAGAACCGTCGCACAGGCCGCCGCGGCGGCGGCCTGCCCGCTGTGCCGCAAGTGGCTGACGTGCCGTCGGTTGCTGAAGAGGTGAGGGCGGAAGACACGCATGCGTTGAGGCTAGCGCCCGTTGGGCGTACCCGGCATGGCGGCTGCGCCACGAAGGGACGCGGGGAACGGCGCGAGCCACCACGCCCCACCCACAGACCGCAGCGAACGGACAGGACCACCCCCTTCCCTGCGGCCCAAGGGGGCACAGCCCCGGCACAGGGGCACAGTCTTCCCGACACAGAGGAGCGACCACAGCAAGACGTAGGGTCGAGGCGTGAGTGACATGGCACGCGCCCCCTGGCTGGTGGGGGTCTCCGGCGCATCGGGGACCCCCTACGCGGCGGCGGTCATCCGGGCGCTCCTGGACGCGGGCGAGGACGTCGACCTCATCGTCAGCCGCGCCTCCCGGCTGACGATCCTGGACGAGACCGGGCACCCCTTCCGGGACGCCCACGCGGAGCAGGATCTGCGCCGCTGGCTGGCCCGCGGCGCCGACGGCAGCCCGGACGCGTTCGACGCGGACCCGGCCCGGGTGCGGCACTGGTCCCCGGGGGATCTGGCGGCGGGACCGTCCTCCGGCTCGTACCCCGTCAAGGGCATGCTGGTGGTCCCTGCGAGCACGGCGTGCGTGGCCGGGGTGGCGCTGGGGCTCTCGAAGGACCTGCTGCAACGCGCTGCCAGCGTGACGCTGAAGGAGCGCCGCCCGCTCGTCGTCGCCGTACGGGAGACCCCGCTGAACGGCCAGACGCTGCGCCACCTGGTCACGCTGGACGACGCGGGCGCGGTGGTGCTGCCCGCTTCCCCGGCCTTCTACGCGGGCGCCCGGCACATCCAGGACCTGGTGGACTTCGTGGCGGGCCGGGTGCTGGACGCCGCGGGGGTGCCGCACAGCCTCTACAGGCGTTGGGAAGGGGAACTCGGGCGGGGGGCGGGGG
>NZ_JADKMA010000014.1 GCF_017676365.1 Streptomyces oryzae | reverse complement strand
GGATCCAACGGTCCCGAACGACCGCCCGCCGCTGTCACATTCGGCTTGAACTGACCCTGGACACCTCGGCGTCGGTGCGGGATAACGAGTCCATACTGTATGGGTCGACTGTATGCAATCTACGATGCGGTCGCGCGCAGGAGGGAGCACGTCTCGTATGCCCGAGGACAACTCCGCACTCGTATCCGGCGGCCATCTGGTGGCCAAGGCGCTCAAGGCCGAAGGGGTGGAGGTCGTCTACACGCTGTGCGGCGGCCACATCATCGACATCTACGACGGCTGCGCCGACGAGGGCATCTCGCTCGTCGACGTACGCCACGAACAGGTCGCCGCGCACGCAGCGGACGCGTATGCGCGGCTGACCGGACGCCCCGGCTGCGCGGTGGTGACCGCAGGGCCCGGCACGACGGACGCGGTGACCGGGGTGGCGAACGCCTTCAGGGCCGAGTCCCCCATGCTGCTGATCGGCGGTCAGGGTGCCTCCACCCAGCACAAGATGGGCTCCCTCCAGGATCTCCCGCACGTGGACATGATGACGCCGATCACCAAGTTCGCCGCGACCGTGCCGGACACCGCCCGCGCTGCCGACATGGTCTCGATGGCCTTCCGCGAGTGCTTCCACGGCGCTCCAGGACCGTCGTTCCTGGAGATACCGCGGGACATACTCGACGCCAAGATGCCCGCAGAGCAGGCGCGGGTCCCGCGCCCCGGCCACTACCGGGCCTCCACCCGGCAGGCCGGCGACCCGGCGGCCGTCGAACAGCTGGCCGCGCTGCTGACCTCGGCCGAGCGGCCCGCGATCCTGCTCGGCAGCCAGGTGTGGACCACCCGCGCGACCGAGGCGGCGCGCGAGCTGGTCCGGGCCCTGGACGTGCCCGCGTACATGAACGGTGCCGGGCGCGGGACGCTGCCGCCCGGCGATCCGCACCACTTCCAGCTCTCGCGCCGGCACGCCTTCCAGCGGGCCGACCTCATCGTGATCGTCGGTACGCCGTTCGACTTCCGGATGGGATACGGCAAGCGGCTCTCGCCCGAGGCGACGGTGGTCCAGATCGACCTGGACTACCGGACCGTGGGCAGGAACCGGGACGTCGACCTGGGCATCGTCGGCTCCGCAGACCTGGTGCTCGCCGCCGCGGCGCAGGCGGCCGGAAGCGGCGTACGGGAGCCTGCGGCCCGCAAGGCGTGGCTGGAGGAGCTGCGCGCCGTCGAGGAGAAGGCGCTGGCCAAACGTGAACCGCTGCTGCACTCCGACGCCTCGCCCATCCACCCCTACCGGCTCGTCCACGAGATCAACGAGTTCCTGACCGACGACTCGCTCTACATCGGGGACGGCGGAGATGTCGTCACCTTCTCCGGGCAGGTGGTGCAGCCGCACACGCCGGGACACTGGCTGGACCCGG
This sequence comes from Streptomyces oryzae, assembly GCF_017676365.1. Classification (GTDB taxonomy): domain Bacteria; phylum Actinomycetota; class Actinomycetes; order Streptomycetales; family Streptomycetaceae; genus Streptomyces; species Streptomyces oryzae. The sequence continues at coordinate 64,900 of NZ_JADKMA010000014.1, read as the reverse complement.
GCCCGCTGGGCACCCTCGGCGTCGGCGTGCCATTCGTACTGGCAGCCAAGCAGGCCCGCCCGCGAAGCGAGGTCGTCGCGCTCTTCGGCGACGGCGCCTTCTCGCTGACCGGCTGGGACTTCGAGACGCTGGTCCGCTACGACCTCCCGTTCGTCGGCATCGTGGGCAACAACTCCTCCATGAACCAGATCCGTTACGGCCAGCGCGCCAAATACGGAGCCGAACGGGAACGGCTGGGCAACACCCTGGGCGATGTGCCCTACGACGCCTTCGCGCGGATGCTGGGCGGCCACGGCGAGGAGGTGCGGGACCCGGCCCAGCTGCGGCCGGCGCTGGAGCGGGCCCGCGAGTCGGGCAAGCCCTCCCTGATCAACGTATGGATCGATCCGGACGCCTACGCCCCCGGAACCATGAACCAGACCATGTACAAGTGACCGGCCTTCGAGTGAGGTGACCCGCGTGAGCGGCAAGGCACTGGACGGTGTACGCGTCCTGGACATGACCCATGTGCAGTCGGGCCCCTCGGCAACCCAGTTGCTGGCCTGGCTGGGCGCCGACGTCCTCAAACTGGAGGCGCCGAGCGGCGACATCACCCGCAAACAGCTGCGGGATCTGCCCGAGGCGGACTCGCTCTACTTCACGATGCTCAACTGCAACAAGCGCAGCATCACCCTCAACACCAAGACGCCGCGCGGCAAAGAGCTGCTGACCGACCTCATCCGGCGCAGCGACGTGCTGGTGGAGAACTTCGGCCCCGGCGCGATCGACCGGATGGGCTTCACCTGGGAGCGGATGCAGGAGCTCAACCCGCGGCTCGTCTACGCCTCGATCAAGGGTTTCGGCGACGGTCCGTACACCGGCTTCAAGGCGTACGAGGTCATCGCGCAGGCCATGGGCGGCTCGATGGCCACCACCGGAGCGGAGGACGGCCCACCTATGGCGACGGGCGCGCAGATCGGTGATTCGGGCTCCGGAGTGCATACAGTCGCCGGCATACTCGCGGCGCTGTACCAGCGCGAGCGCACCGGCCGCGGACAGCGGGTCCGGGTGGCGATGCAGCACGCCGTCCTCAACCTGTGCCGCGTCAAGCTCCGCGACCACCAGCGGCTGGCACACGGGCCGCTGCGCGAATACCCCGGCGCTCCCGAGGGCGAGGAGGTGCCCCGCTCCGGGAACGCCTCCGGCGGCGGCCAGCCAGGCTGGGCGGTGCGCTGCGCACCCGGCGGCCCCAACGACTACGTCTACGTCATCGTGCAGCCCGCATCGTGGGTGCCGCTGTGCGAACTGATGGGGCGTCCGGAACTGGCCGAGTCCCCGGAATGGGCCACCCCCGAGGCCCGGCTGCCCAAGCTCGACAAGATGTTCCGGATGATCGAGGAGTGGACCTCCGGGCTGCCCAAGTGGGAGGTGCTGGCGGCACTCAACGCACACAACATCCCCTGCGGGCCGATCCTGTCGACCAAGGAGCTGATCGAGGACGCCTCGCTGGCCGACGACGGAATGATCGTCGAGGTCGAGCACCCCACCCGGGGCAGCTTCACCACCGTCGGCTCCCCCCTGAAGCTGTCCGACTCGCCCGTCGACATCACCGCCTCGCCACTGCTGGGCGAGCACAACAGCGAGGTCTTCGCCGGTGAACTGGGGCTGAGCGAAGACGAGTTGCGCGAACTGCACGCCGAAGGGGTGATCTGAGTGGCGGACACACCCGAACACGGGGACCGGGAGCCGGTGCGGGACCACGCCGCCGCGCGGGAGAGGGTGCGCGCCGTGCTGGACGCGGTCCGCTCCGCCGGCCGGACGGCGCTGACCGCCGCCGAGGCCGAGAGCGTGGCAGCCGCCTACGGCATCCCCACGCCCCCGCAGGCCCTCGCCACCGACGCCGAAGAAGCCGTGCTCCGGGCCGAGGAGATCGGCTGGCCGGTGGCGCTGAAGGTCGTCTCCCCGGACGTGGTGCACAAGACGGAGGCAGGCGGTGTCCGCACCGGACTCACCGGCCCCGACCAGCTGCGCGAGGGATATGCCGCGCTGCTCGACTCGGTCAGCTCCCACGTCCCCGGCGCCCGGATCGAGGGCGTCCAGGTGCAGCGCATGGTCACCGCGGGGCAGGAGGTGCTGGTGGGGGCCGCGACCGACCCCACCTTCGGCAAGATCATCGCTTTCGGGCTCGGCGGCGTCCTCGTCGAGGCGCTGGGGGACCTCACCTTCCGGCTGGCGCCCGCCTCCTGGGACGAGGCCCGCTCCATGCTGGACTCGGTGCGCGCCGCCGAGGTGCTGCGCGGGGTGCGCGGCGCGCCGCCGGCCGACCGGGACGCGCTCACCGGACTGCTGGTGCGCGTCTCCCATCTGGCCGCGGACTTCCCTGAGCTGACGGAGATCGACCTCAACCCCGTCTTCGCAGCGCCGGACGGGGTGGTGGCGGCCGACGTACGGCTGCTGCTGGGCGAGCCGGAGGAGAGCGAGCGGCCGCGTCACTCCACCGAGGAGATCCTCGCCTCGATGCGCCGTCTGATGGAACCGCGCGCTGTGGTCGTCATCGGAGCCTCCAACGAGCCGGGGAAGATCGGCAACTCGGTGATGCGCAACCTGGTGGACGGCGGCTTCGCCGGTGAGATCCACCCGGTGAACCCCAAGGCCGACCAGGTGCTGGACCGGAAGGCGTACCCCACTGTCGGCGATGTGCCCGGCGAGGTGGACGTCGCGGTCTTCGCGATACCCGCGCCGCTGGTGCCCGCCGCACTGGCGGAAGCCGGCCGCAAGGGCGTGCCCAACGCGGTGCTCATCCCCTCCGGATTCGCCGAGACCGGCGAACACGCGCTCCAAGCAGAGGTCGTGGCCATCGCACGGCAGCACGGCATCCGGCTGCTGGGCCCCAACATCTACGGCTACTACGCGCCCTGGCAGAACCTGTGCGCCACCTTCTGCACGCCTTACGACGTGCGCGGCGGGGTTGCCCTCACCTCACAGTCCGGCGGGATCGGCATGGCGGTGCTCGGCTTCGCGCGGGCCACCGGAACCGGTGTCTCCGCCATCGTCGGGCTGGGCAACAAGTCCGACCTGGACGAGGACGACCTGCTCACCTGGTTCGCGCAGGACGAGCACACCCGCTGCGTGGCCATGCACCTGGAAGACCTCAAGGACGGCCGCGCCTTCGTCAGTGCGGCCCGCGAGACCGTCCGCAAGAAGCCGGTCGTCGTCCTCAAGGCGGGGCGCACCGCTGCCGGCTCCCGCGCGGCGGGCTCCCACACCGGTGCGCTGGCCGGCGACGACGCCGTCTACGACGACGTACTCCGGCAGGCAGGGGTGATCAGGGCGCCGGGCCTGAACGAGATGCTGGAGTACGCACGCGCGCTGCCGGTGCTGCCCACACCGCAGGGAGAGAACGTCGTGGTCATCACCGGTGCGGGCGGCTCAGGCGTGCTGCTGTCCGACGCGCTGGTGGACAACGGGCTGTCCCTGATGGAGATCCCCGAAGACCTCGACGCGGCCTTCCGCGCCTTCATCCCGCCGTTCGGGGCTGCGGGCAACCCGGTGGACATCACCGGGGGAGAGCCGCCCTCGACCTACGAGGCCACCATCCGGCTCGGTCTGGACGACCCCCGTATCCACGCCCTCGTACTGGGCTACTGGCACACCATCGTCACCCCGCCGATGGTCTTCGCCGAACTGACGGCACGCGTCGTCGCCGACGCCCGCGCCCGGGGGATCGACAAACCCGTCGTCGCCTCGCTCGCCGGCGACACGGAGGTCGAGGAAGCCTGCGGCTATCTGTTCGACCACGGCGTGGTGGCCTACCCCTACACCACCGAGAAGCCGGTCGCCGTCCTCGGCGCCAAATACCGCTGGGCGCGGGCCGCCGGACTGCTGCCCGGCCGGCCCTGAGCAGTTCCGCTCCCCCCACCCGGCTCCCGGAAGAAGGACAGACGGATGGCTCGAAGCGATGCCCCGTTGACAGCGGGGTACAGAGAAGTGACCGACCGCAACGGACGGGTGTACCGGATCGGCGAGACCGACCGGGAACTCCTGGGCCACTCCCGCAAGATCATGGTCTATCTGCCATGGCTGTCGATGATGGCGATCAGCGTCGCCGAGTACGCCTACGGCTCCGCCGAGGACACGCTCTCCGACGCCCATCACTGGACACAGAGCGACACGTTCTGGATTCTCAGCATCTGGGTCTTCTTCCAGGCCGGGATCGCCTTCCCGGCCGGCTGGCTGCGCGAGCGGGGAATCCTCAGCCCGCGTAACGCCATGTTCCTCGGCGCCGGGCTCGCACTGCTGGGCTTCCTGGCCCTCTCGCACGCCTCAAGTGTGCTGCTCGCGATCTTAGGGTTCGGGGTGCTCGGCGGGATCGGGGCCGGCCTCATCTACGCCACGTGCATCAACAGCGTCGGCAAATGGTTCCCCGAACGCCGCGGCGGCAAGACCGGCTTCGTCAACGGGGGCTTCGCCTACGGCGCAGTCCCGTTCATCTTCCTGTTCAACTACGCCTTCGACACCAGCAACTACCACCAGGTGCTGGACTCCATCGGCCTGTACGTGCTGCTTCTGGTGGCGGTCTGCGCGTGGTTCTTCCGCGACCCGCCGAAGAACTGGTGGCCGCCCGACCACGATCCGCTGCGCGGGACCGGCCGGGTCAAGGCGGTGACGGCGCTGCAGAAGAATCCGCCGGCCACCCGCCAGTACACCCCGATGGAGGCCATGCGTACCGGCATGCTGCCCCTGATGTGGCTGCTGGTCGTCATGACGGCGGGAGTGTCGATCTTCGGCATCTCCTTCCAGGTGCCCTTCGCCAAGGAGGTCGGCTTCGGACCGCTGATCGCCGCCTCCTCGATGGGTGTCATGTCGATCATCAACGGCGTGGGCCGCGGCTGCATCGGCTGGCTGTCCGACCGCTGGGGACGCAAGCCCACGCTGATCTTCGTCATCGTGGTGCTGGGACTGGCGCAGTTCGGCGTGCTGTGGGCGGGGAGCATCCGCAGCCAGGCGCTGTTCCTGGTCTTCGCGTTCGTCTCCGGGTTCGGCAGCGGCGCCTTCTACCCGATGTTCGCCGCTCTCACCCCCGACTACTTCGGGGAGAACCACAACGCGACCAACTATGGGATCGCGTACAGCGGCAAGCTGATCAGCGGGCTGTTCGGCGGAGGGCTGGGGGCCACCGCCGTGGACGCCTGGGGATACGACGGTGCGTATCTGCTTGCCGGGAGCGTTTCGTTGCTGGCCGCCGCCATGGCCCTCGCGTTGCGCCGGCCCGGCGCGCCCCGGCTGAAGGACATCGAGCCCAACCATCACGCCATCAGCCGCGAAATGGCCTGACGGCCGGTCCTCGCCCCCTCAACCCCCTTGCCGGTGACGTTGGTCCGGCGAGGGGGTGCCCCTTTGGGTCTGTTGCAGGCTGCGGCGTGCGTTGTGGTTGCTCGCGCCGTTCCCCGCGCCCCTTCGGGGCACGGGGAACGGCGCCGTGCCAATCGCCGGGGCACCCCCTCGCGCTAGCGTTCGTGGTACGAGCGCCGCGTGTGCTCCGTGTGGGCCCGCATCACACGCGTGGCCGCATCCTCGTCCCCCGCGGCGACGGCGGCGATCAACTCGCGGTGCTCCTGCCAGGACGTGGCCCCGCGCTGCCGCGCCACCGGCCGGTAGTACCACCGCACCCGACGGTCCACCTGCCGGGAGAGCTCGGCCAGCACCGAGTTGCCGGCCAGCTCCATCACCTTGGCGTGGAAGGCCGCGTTGGCGTCCACGACGGCATCCACCTCGTCCCGTGCCAGCGCCGCCTCACCGCGGGCACACAACTCCTCCAGCGCCGCGACCCCCTGCGGCCCGGCATGCAGCGCGGCCAGCCGGGCGGCCTCCGCCTCAAGCAGAGTGCGGACGGACAGCAACTGGTCGGCCTCCTCCTCGGACGGCTCGTGCACGAACGCGCCCTGCGCGGGCCGCAGATCGACCCAGCCGTCGTTCGCCAGCCGCTGCAACGCCTCCCGCACCGGCTGGCGGGAGACGCCCAGGCGCTCCGCGAGTTCGCTCTCCACCAGGTGCTGCCCCGGGCGCAGTTGACGCGTGGTGATCAGCCCCAGCAGTGCCTCGTACACCCGGTCGCGCAGTGGCCCCGGCCGCTCCAGCCGCGGCACCGCGCCGTGTGGCAGCTCCGACAGTGACATCCCCACCCCGTTCCCGTGGCCAACAACGGTCCATTGTCTACAGTCTACGGAGCACACTCCGGGCGCCTGCAGCTCCGGTTGCGAGGCCGAGCCTTCCGTAAGTTTCAGCAACCTGCTGCATTCTTTCGGGTTCAAGAATCGACCATGTCGAAAAATGTCCTCCTTCGATTATGCTGACGGCTGCGGTCGCATCTCCCGATGCCGTCCCCGGACCGTTCGGCCCCTGTTCTTTTGATTTTGTTTTCCGGTCGATTCATGGCCGTTCACCGATAGTTCACCGGTGCGCACGTTCTTCTCGTCGTCTCATTCGTTTCCCTTACCGCCTGGATAACGCATGCCCAAACTCTCCGTCATTGTTCCCTTCCACAATGTGCAGGAATTCGCGGACGACACGCTGCGGAGTCTCGCCAACAACGCGGGGCCGGCAACCGAGTTCATCCTCGTCGACGACTGCTCCACCGACGCCACCCCGGAGATCCTGAGCGGGTGGCAGCACCGGCTCGCCCGCACCACTGTCATCAGGCACGAGGAGAACAAGGGCATCGCACAGAGCCGCAACAGCGGCATCGAGGCCGCCGGCGGCGACTACCTCACTTTTCTCGACGGGGACGACTGGTACGGCCCCGGATATCTCGATGAACTCGTCCGCAGCATCGATGAACTGGGCTGCGACTTCGTACGCACCGACCATGTGCAGAGCACCGGCGCCACGCGGGTCGTGCGCCGCGCTCCCGCACCTGTGCGGGACAAGGTGCTGCACCCGCGAGAGGTGATCGCCCCGCCGCACGCCGAGACGATGGTGGACTATCCCTTCGTCTGGGCCGGCGTCTACCGCCGCAGCCTTTTCGACGGCGGCGCGCTGCGGTTCGCGGTGGATCTGCGTACCGCCGAGGACCGGCTGTGGACCTGGCGGCTGCACCTGCGGGCCAGGACCTTCGCGGCGACCGGGCTGCACGGCGTGTTCTACCGGCGCGGGGTCACCACCTCGCTCACCCAGATCCGGGACGCCCGGCAACTGGACTTCATTCCCGCACACGACGCGCTGCTCGCCGACCTGGCCGCCGATCCCGAGGGGGAGCGCTTCCTGCCCAAGGCGGTGCGGACATACTGCGCGCTGCTCGCCTTCCACCTGACCAACATCCGGCGCTACCACGCTCCCGTCGCCAGACGGCTGAAGAAGATGGTGACCACCGCGCTGGAGGGCATGCCCCAGGACGTGCTGGACACGACCCTCGCCGGCATGGACGACAAGCGCGCCGACATGCTGCGGCGGTTCCGTACGGCGAGGAAGGCGGCGGCCTGACCATGTCCCAGCTCCCTGAGCAGCGCAGGACCACGCGGCCCGTGCAGATCTTCGAAGTCTCCACGCTCTACGGGGTCGCGACGCTGGCCGCCGCGGTCGACGCCGGACAGTTCGGGCCGCCCGCCGCGGCCCGCAGGATTCTGCTGGTGTCCAACAACGCCGCCACGCCCGAGGCGGCCACCCGGCTCGCCGACATGAACGGATTCCATGGCCTCGCGCGGCGGTTCGACGAGATCATCGACTGGAACGCGACCATCCGGCCCCACCACCCGAGCACGTGGACGCCACCGCGGGACGAGTCGCCCGTCTGGGAGCGGATGTTCCGCAACGCCTGGGGGCTGGGCAGTGCACCGGTGGAACTGGTCGTGGAGTCGATCCAGGTCAGCCCCGCCAGGGCACTGGCCACCATCTTCGGCGGCAGCGTCGTCCACGTCTATGCCGACGGGCTGATGAGCTACGGACCCACCCGGGAGCGGCTGCCCCAGTGGCTGGGCTGCCGGATACAGCGGCTGCTGCACCTCGACCTGGTGCCGGGGCTGCGCCCGCTGCTGCTGACCGAGCACTCCGTACGGGCCGAGACCGTGCCGGGCGACGCCTTTTTGAAGGTGCTCGGCGAACTGGGCGAGGCCGCGGCCGGGGAGCCGGAGCTGGCCCGCGTCGCCGCTGACCGCCCCACCGCTGTGCTGCTGGGCCAGTATCTCGCCGCGCTGGACATCCTCACCCCCGAGGAGGAGGAAGAGCTCCACGCGCGGATGCTCCGCGGGGCGGTGGCCGCAGGCCATGAGTGCGTGGTGTTCAAACCGCATCCCACGGCCCCAGCGCGCTACTCCCACGTACTGGAGAAGGAAGCCGCCCAGGCGGGAGTGCGCCTGCACGTCCTGGAGGGGCCGGTGCTGGCGGAGGCCGTCTACGACCGGTGCCGGCCAACTCTCGTCGTCGGCTGCTTCTCCACCGCGCTGCTGACCGCCGCCACCTACTACGGGATCCCGATCGCCAAGGTGGGCACCGAGGCGCTGCTGGACCGGCTGACGCCCTATCAGAACAGCAACCGGATACCCGTGACCATTGTCGACTTCGCCGTACCCGATCTGGAGCGCGGCGCGGAACACCTCCAGGCGGCGGGGGAGCGGACCGACGAACTCGGCGCGCTGGTACGGACGGTGGGCTACTGCATGCAGGCGAAGCTCCACCCGCTCCTGCGCGAGCCCGCCAGCAGCTGGCTGGAAGCCCACCTCGGCGACGACACCGAACGCTACTTCAAACGCCGCCGGCTGACCGCGCTGGCGCTCCCCGGAGGCGGTACCTCGGTCCGCGCCCGGCTGCTGCGTCGCAGCCCCTCGGCACGCTGGGCCGCTCGCCGCATCCGCGCCGCACAGCGCAGACTGCGCACGCGAGCGGGTGAGACCGCCGGCTCGGCCTACCCCAGGTAGCGCCGCAGCCCGAGCCGGCCCCACAGCAGGCTCAGGCCGAAGGACGGGATCACCGTGACGACGGCGAGCGCGGCCGCAGCGCCGGCCGCGCCCAGCCAGCCGCGTTCCGCGGAGACGAACGCGGGCGAGACCGCCTTCAGCAGCAGCACATGGAACATGAAGGCGCCCAGCCCGGCGTCCGTCACCTTGGCCAGCACCGGACGCACTCGCTCCGGTATCCGCACCCCGTTGGCGGCGAACAGCACACAGCAGCTGAGCGCGGCCACGAAGATGCTGGCGTTGGGGATGACGAAGTGGATCCGGTCCTGCGACCACAGCACAGCGGCCAGGGACACCACCGCGCCCGCCAGCCACCACCAGCGGTGCCGGCGCCTGGTGGCCGGCAGGCCGAGCAGCAGCGCGCCGACCACCGCGTAGACCAGCGAATACGTCCCCGCCTGCCAGCCGAAGCGCGGTACGTCCCACCCGGTGAGCTCTGCCAGATCGCTGAAGGCCGTGGGCCCTGCCGCGATCACCACGAGCGCCGCGACGACACCCCAGGGGCGCTTTCCGGCCTTCAGTAGCATCACGAAACCCAGGACCAGGATCAGCGGGACGTGTGCGTAGAAGTACCACAGGTGGAAAGCGGGCTGGACGGTGCCGAAGACGGCGTCCAGCGCCAGCTTCGGCGTCGGCCGGCCGTTGGTGTCCCGCCACCATCCCCAGGCGAGGTAGACAGCCGACCAGATGCCCACCGGAACGATCATGCGCAGGGAGCGTTTGCGCAGCGTCCCACCGCTTCGGGGCGGCGCTCCCACCAGTACCGCCCAGCCCGCGATCGCGAAGTACATCGGAACGGCCCAACTGGTCACCGAGTCGAGGAACAGCCCGGTCCAGTAGACCGCACGGCCGTTCTCCGCGCTCTTGCCGACCGCGAGCATGCACTCGCCGCCGACGTGCCCGAGGATGACCGAGCAGGCGCAGATGACGCGCAGCAGGTCGATGTCGTACCGGTGTTCGCGCCGTGGCGGTGCCGACGGCGTCGCGTCCGCCTGGTGGACAGCGGCTTGCGGTGCCGCCGCCGGAGCCGCTGAAAGCTTGTCAGTCGCCAATGCCAGCCCTGTGAATGCGAGGAACCATACGCTGCCTCGCCGGTCACCGGGCGAGAAGACCCACGCATCCTGCCAGTCCCGGCCACCCGGGAATCTGTACGGAGGGGGAACAACAGCGGAACTCCTCCAGCCGGGAACGCCGCGTCCTGAGCCCTCTCTATCTCTGGTTGGAGAACGGGATCGCCCTGCTGCGCGATGCCGGTGCTCCGGGCACGGCCATAGCCTGAGACGCATCATGGAACGAACTGACGACCGGTTCCTCCCGGTCCTGCTGCTCGGTGCCCAGGCCGCGGTATGGGCAGGGGCCGTACTGGTGCGCAGCGCGGCCCCGACAGCTGCTCAGCTCCTGGCCGCGGCCCTGGTCGGCGGCCTGGTGACCGTCGCGCTCACGGCCCGCCGCACCCGCCCGGTGCCCGTCCTCATCCTGGTCGCCGCGGCCTGCGCGGTCGGCGCCGGGCCGCTGCCCGCGGGAGCGGTGGCGGTGCTCGGTACCGCGGGCGTCGCGCTGGCCCTTTTCACGGTCGCCGTCGAGACGGACACCGTCACCGCGCTGCTGTGCGTGGCGACGCTGGCGGCCTGGCAGATGCTGCACGGACTCAGTCTGCACGGACTGGGCGACCGCCAAGGGCTCGACCTCGTACTGACCGCCCTGCTCTACGCGGCTGCCTGCGGCGCGGGGCTGCGGACGCGGCGGCTGCGCGCCGCCCGGCGGACCGCCGAACGGCGCCTGCGCCGGGCCGAGACGGAGCGCCACCGGCTGCCGGCTGCCGAGCGGCGCCGGATGGAGCGGGAGCTGCACGACGTCAGCGCCCACCATCTGACGGCGGTGGTCGTGACCGTGGAGGCGGCACTCGGACTCCGCGACCGCCGCCCCGAACTGGCCGAACAGGCACTGGAGTTCGCCGCCGGGACCGGCCGCGAGGTGACCCGGGCCCTCAGCGCCGTACGAGCCCCGGCACCCTCCCCGCAGGACCTTCCCGCACCGCAGGAGCGGCTGGGCGAGCTGGTGGCCGGCTTCCGTGCCCTGGGACAGCCGGTGACCTGCGACATCAACACCCTCCCCGACGGCTCCGTCGGCGACGCCGCCTACGGGATCGTCCGCGAGGCGCTGACCAACGCGGTGCGCCACGCCTCGGGCGCCGCCACCACCGTGCGCTGCACCTGCACAGACGCGCACACGGAGGTCGTGGTGCGCAACGCGCCGCCCGGCACCTCAGCCGCCGGTACGCCGCGCGGTGCCGGACTCGGCGGCGGGCGCGGGCAGAACTTCCTGCGCGGCCGGGCCCGCGAGGCGGGCGGCTCGCTCACCACCGGCCCGACACCGGACGGCGGATGGGAGGTATGTGCCCTGCTGCCGGGGCGCACCACCGCAGCCACGCCGACGACGGTGCCCCGCGCCTATCGCCTCGCCCAGTTCGTGGCGGCTGCCGCACTGTGCTTCCAGCCGCTGCTGCCGGTGCTCGTCATCCGCGACAGCACGACACCGTCCGGCCCGTCCGTCTCCGCCGGAGCGCTCTTCGCGCTACTCGCCACCGCGCAGGCCGTCGCGCTGCTGTGGCTGCGCCGCGCCCCGCGGACCGCCCTGGGCGTACTGCTCGTCCTGGCCTGGCTCTGGCCCGCGGCGATGTCCGTGAGCGGGTACACGGGTCCCGCGGTGCTGCCGCCGGTGCTGAGCATGCTGCCCAGCTGTGTCGCGCTTGCGATGATGGCGGCCCGCCCTGTGGAGGGCGGTCTCTCCGCGGCACTGCCGCCCCGCCCCAGGCCCGGCTCCGACTGGTCCGGCTCCGGCGGGTCCGGCTCGGGACGCCCGTTCGCCGTCGCGCTGGTGGCGGCCTGCATGGCCGTGCCGCGTTCGGCCGTTCTGGCGGGAGCCGTCGCGCTCCACTTGGCGGTGGGGGTTCTGGTCCTCATCGACGGCGGCTTCACCCCGCCGACCTGGGTCGTTGTCGGCACGACGACGGCCTCCGCCGGACTGGCGGCCGCCGCTGCCGGTACGTGGTACGGACGGCGCCGGGATGCCGCCCAGCACGCGTACCACCAACGCCTCGCCTCGTGGACGGAGGAGGCGGTACGCGACGCGTGGGCCGAACGCCGCCGCATCACCGCCGGGTTGGAGACCACCGTGCTGACGCGTACGGCGGAGGTCGTGCGGGAGGCGGAGGCCGGGCGGCTCGGGCAGACGGCGGAGCGGGCCCGCGCGGCGCTGGCCGCCATGCGGGCCCTGCTGGAGACGGTCAGGGAGGGGGAAGCCCGGGCCGAACTGCGGCCGCAGCCCACGCTGCAGGCCCTCGACCTGCTGGTCCACCAGTGGCGGGCCACCGGCCGGCCGGTCGAGGTGCGGCTCACCGAGCGGGTGCCCGAGCGGCTGCCGGCCGCAGTGGATCTCGCCGCCTACCGTGCTGCCGAGACGGTACTGGAGGCCGGCGGCGAGGAACCGGCCGAGCTCGTACTCGACGCGGCGGACGACATCTTGACCCTCACCGCCACCGGCGTCCCGCAGGCCACCCGTCTCACGGCCCGTGAGCGGCTGGCGGCCCGGGCCGCCGCTGTCGGTGGCACCATGACGGTCCAAGCGCCGGGCACGGTCCTGCTGCGCCTGCCCCTGACCCCAGCGGAGCACGACGGAGCCGCCGGCCCGGCCCGCTGCCGCGCGGAGCCCGTCCCGGGCGGGGGAGACGAGGAGGAAGCCCGATGACCGTCAAGGTGCTGGTCGTCGACGACCAGATCGTCGTCCGGGCGGGATTCGCCGCGGTCATCGACGACGAACCCGACCTAACAGTCGTCGGAGAGGCCGGTGACGGCGCCGCCGCGGTGAGCCTGGCGGAGCAACTCGCGCCCGACGTCGTCGTCATGGACGTACGGATGCCAGGGCTCGACGGCATCGCCGCCACCCGCATCCTCACCGCGCGCGAGCACCCGCCCCGGGTGCTGGTGCTGACCACCTTCGATCTGGACGCCTACGTCTTCGACGCGCTGCGCGCCGGCGCCTCCGGCTTCCTGCTCAAGGACGTGCACGCGGCCGAACTGCTGACCGGGATCCGGATCGTGGCCGCCGGCGAGAGCGTCCTGGCACCGTCCGCGACCCGCAGACTCATCGGCCACTACGCCTCCGGCCCGGCCACCGGTCCGCGGCCCGGGCAGGACGCGGGCTCACTGGAGCGGCTGACCGCACGGGAGCGCTTCGTCCTCACCCTGGTGGCTTCCGGACTGAACAACGCGGAGATCGCCGACGAGCTCGGCATCACCGTCGGGACCGTCAAATCGCATGTGAACGCGCTGCTGCGCAAGCTCGGACTGCGCGACCGGGTGCAGGCCACGATTCTCGCGTACGACCTGGGCCTCGCCCGGGCCAACCCGCCGGCCCCGGGCCTGGCGGACCCGTCACCGAAAGGAATGTCCCACTCATGAGCACCGCACACGAGGAGCGCGCTCCCATGACCGACTCCGACGCCACCCGCACCGCCCTCGGCACCGTGCGTGACGCGTTCCGCAGCGTTCTCGCCCGCGGCTACCTCGCCGTATGCGCTGCCCTGGTGATCTGGGCGGTCGTGGTGAGCAGCGGCGATCAGCCCGACGCCTCCATGGCCGGAGTGATACCGCTGTTCGCCACCGCGCCGGTGAGCCTGATCGTGCTCGTGCTGCCGGACCACGTCTCCATGCTGTTCGTCGCCGTCGGCCTCGGTGCCCTGGTGAACGCGCTGATCATCGGCTGGTGCGCCCGCACACTGCGGCGGGGCAGCGGCGGCTCCGCACCCATGGCCTGACGCGCTCGTCGTGCCGCAGCGCCGCAGACGACGGCCGCGCTTACGCTCGACCTGCTGCCTTGCTGCTGCCGCTGTCGATGTCGCTGTTCGTGTGGAGGGAGACCTGTGGCTGTCCATCGTGGTTCGCCGCGCCAGGAGCCGGACGCCGAGCGCGGGAGACTCGCCGTCAACCCCTTCCACGCTGCGGCCGACCCAGCGGTCGGGATGCGGGCGGTGCCGCCGACGGACCGGCTGCCCGACGAGCCGATGCCGCCCGACACCACGTACAACCTTGTGCGCGACGAGCTGATGCTGGACGGCAACGCGCGGCTGAACCTGGCCACCTTCGTCACCACCTGGATGGAACCGCAGGCCGATGCCCTGATGGCCGAGTGCAGCGCCAAGAACATGATCGACAAGGACGAGTATCCCCGGACGGCCGAACTGGAGCGGCGCTGTGTCGCGATGCTCGCCGACCTGTGGCACGCCCCCGACCCGCAGCGGGCCGTGGGCTGCTCCACGACCGGGTCGAGCGAGGCGTGCATGCTCGCGGGCATGGCCCTCAAGCGCCGCTGGTCCCGGCGCAACGCCGACCGGCTGCGCACCGGCGCCCGGCCGAACCTGGTCATGGGCGTCAACGTCCAGGTGTGCTGGGAGAAATTCTGCAACTTCTGGGAGGTGGAACCCCGGCTGGTGCCCATGGAAGGAGAGCGGTTCCACCTCGACCCGCAGGCCGCCGCGCAGCTGTGCGACGAGAACACCATCGGCGTCGTGAGCGTGCTCGGCTCCACCTTCGACGGCTCCTACGAACCGGTGGAGCAGGTGTGCGCCGCACTCGACACCTTGCAGGAACGCACGGGCCTGGACATCCCGGTACATGTGGACGGTGCCTCGGGGGCCATGGTCGCTCCCTTCCTCGACCCCGGCCTCGTCTGGGACTTCCGCCTGGACCGCGTCGCCTCCATCAACACCTCGGGGCACAAATACGGGCTCGTGTACCCAGGGGTCGGCTGGGCCCTGTGGCGCGACGCGGAGAGCCTGCCGCAGGAGCTGGTCTTCCGCGTCAACTACCTCGGCGGCGACATGCCCACCTACGCGCTGAACTTCTCCCGGCCCGGCGCGCAGGTGGCGGCCCAGTACTACACCTTCCTCCGGCTGGGCCGGGAAGGTTTCCGCGCCGTCCAGCAGGCAGCCAGGGACGTGGCCGGCACGCTGGCGGCCGGCATCGCGTCCCTGGGCGACTTCCGTCTGCTCACGCGGGGGGACGAGCTGCCCGCATTCGCCTTCACCACCGCGCCGGGCGTCACCGCGTTCAACGTCTTCGACGTCTCACGCCGGCTGCGTGAGCACGGCTGGCTCGTACCCGCCTACACCTTCCCGCCCGACCGGCAGGACCTCTCCGTGCTGCGTGTCGTGTGCCGCAACGGCTTCACGGCAGACCTGGCCGACCTGCTGCTCGACTCCCTGGACCGGCTGCTTCCCGAACTCCGCAGTCAGCCGGGCCCTTTGGTACGGGACGAACAGAAGGCCACCAGCTTCCACCACTGACCCCGAGAGGGTACGGCCCGTCATCAGGCCGGCAGCGCGGCCTCGATCGCGGCGGTCACCTCGGGGGCGTCGGGTTCGGTCTGGGGGCTGAACCGGGCGGTGATGGTGCCGTCCGGGGCGACGAGGAACTTCTCGAAGTTCCACCGGATGTCGCCCGTGTGCCCCTCCGCGTCCGGGGTGGGGACGAGCGCGGTGTAGAGCGGGTGCCGCTGTGCGCCGTTGACGTCGGTCTTCTCGGTCATGGGGAAGGTGACGCCGTAGGTGGCCGAGCAGAAGTCGGCGATCTCCTCGGCCGTACCCGGCTCCTGGCCCATGAACTGGTTGCACGGAACGCCCAGCACGGTGAACCCGCGCGGCGCGTACTGCTCGTGGATCTTCTCCAGAGCCGTGTACTGCGGGGTCAGGCCGCACCGCGAGGCGACGTTGACGACGAGGACGGCCTTGCCGCGGTACTGCGCGAGGTTCGCCGGGCCGCCGGTGAGCGCGTCGATCTCCACGTCGTGAAAGGACATGCGGACTCCTTGCATCGGTCGTCGTCCCAGCAGGCTAACGGGCAGCCGGTGCGGTGACGTCCAC
Organism: Streptomyces oryzae; assembly: GCF_017676365.1. Lineage (GTDB taxonomy): Bacteria > Actinomycetota > Actinomycetes > Streptomycetales > Streptomycetaceae > Streptomyces > Streptomyces oryzae. The sequence continues at coordinate 49,054 of NZ_JADKMA010000014.1, read as the reverse complement.
GGCCACGTGGTCGACGAGCAGTGAGCCGCCGGACGTGGTGGCACCGGTGGGCGTCGGGTGCCCGGCGACGCCGTCCGGGAACGCGCCTCCCATGGCCAGGTTCAGCAGGATGAAGTGGCCGTGGTCGGTGGCGTTCTTCCAGGTGGCGGCGTCCATGTCGGACTCCCGTACGGTGTGGAAGAGCTGACCGTCCTGATACCAGCGAAGCTCCTCGGTGGCGCCGGTGCGGTCGAGTTCGAGGGCGAATTCGTGGAAGCCGCCCTGGCAGCTGCCACCGCACTCGGCGCTGCTGCCGAGGCCCTGGGTCTCGTTGCAGGGGCCGCCTGGGTTGACCCCGCAGTGCAGAACACCGTGCGCGGCACCCTGGCCGTTCACGTTCTCCATGATGTCGAACTCGCCGACGCCGGGCCAGTTCTGGTAGTTGCCCCGGTAGTCGGCGCCCAGCGTCCAGAAGGCCGGCCAATAGCCGAGCGCTCCATCCCCGGAGACCTCGGGCAGCTTGAGGCTTCCGGAAATACGCAGCTTGCCCCCTTCGGGCGCCGCGAAGTCCGTACGCCGGGTCTCGATGCGGGCCGAGGTCCACGAGTCGCCCGACTTGAGGGCGGTGATCTTCAGATGCCCGTCCCCGTCGAGCTGCACGTTCTCCGGCTTGTCGGTGTACGTCCGGACCTCGCCTGTGCCCCAGTTGGGCGGGCCACCGGGGTAGCCGTGGCCGGTGTCGATGATCCAGTCGTCCCCGGACGGCAGCGAGCCGGCGGCACCGTCGAAGTCGGCGCGCCACACCTCCTGGGTGACCTGGGCTTTGCCGGTTTCCTGTGTGCGCAGCTGCGGCGGCGCCTCGTCGGCCTGCGCGGTGGGCAGCGCCAGTGCGCCGACGGCCGTCAGTGCCGCGATCACCAGCGCCGGACGGCGTCGGCGGTATGTCCTGCCAGTACGAGCCATGGCGATGCGCTCCTTGTAAGTGGGGGGTTGGTGAGCGCTTTCACGGCAAGCACCGTGCCGAAGGTCTGGACCAGCGTCAAGCCTTCTGTGCGAACGGGCAGATACGGGCGGACGGATGGCCGGCCGGGAGGCCGCCGCTCGGCGGACTGCCGCCCTCTGGGCTGCCGGGCTTGCGGGGAAGCCGGTCAGAGAGTTGGGGCAGGCAGACGCGTCACCGCCGGGCGCGGGCGCGTGCTTCCCGTGGTGGGGGGATGAACTGCAGTTCCAGCGTCACCGGCGGCTGGGCGACTCCTGGCCCTCCCTCGGTGGCCCAGCGCACCAGGTCGTCCGTGCAGTCGTCGCCCATCGCGAAGCCGATCCAGGTTGCCCGGCCCCCGGCCAGGCGGCCGGCGGTGGAGGGCTGGACGACGACGACATTGGCCTGACCGCAGGGGCCGAGGCAGTCCGTCGTACGGACGGTGAACCGCCCGCCGGAGCCGGCGGCCTCAGCGCGCAGCCGGTCGAGCTGCCAGGCGTGGTCCGCCTGCGGGTATTTGCCCGGGTTGCCGCAGCAGCAGCCCCGGCACACCACGAGGGTGCACGGCCGGTCGGCGGCCCGGATCCCGGTCCGGGAGCCCAACCGGTTCACAGGGCGGCGCCGGTGAGGCGTCCGGCGCGAGTTTCGGGGGCGGTCACGTGGCTTCTGGCTCCTGGTCGGCGGTGAGAAGGGCGCACCGGGAACCCGGCGTGAGGGACGCTCGGCTCCGGCGGTCCGCGTCGGTGCGGTGTTCGGGCTTCCAGCGGCAGGGCGGCTCGGGTTCCCTTCCATGGTCGTCGGCGGCCGGAGCGCAGTCGGCGCACAGGCCGGTGAGTTCGACGGTGTGCTCCACCGCGGAGTAACCGGTCTGGGCGGTGACGCTTGCGGCCCACCGCTCGACGACCTCCGCGTCCACCGGCCGGCTGCGGCCGCAACAGCGGCAGATCAGATAGTGCCGGTGGCCGTCCGACGGCCGCAGGCGGTAGAGCCGCCCGCCGGTCTCGTCGCGAACGACATCCACACCGCCGTCCGCCTCCAGCCCACGCAGTGCACGATAGACGGTCGTCAGTCCTATCGAGTCCTCGCCCCTGACCAGCAGAGTGTGCAGCTCCTGCGCCGACACGAAGTCCTGACAGTCCGCGAGCCCCCGCAGGACCGCACGCCGTTGCCGGGTCGTCCGGCCACCCACGGCAGTTCACCCCCTCAATCGGCTTGGCATAGATGAAAATGATACCCAGGGCCATATGAATGATGCCTCATGCGTTGAGCCCGCGCAGACAGCCGCCGGGCCAGGTCCGATCGGACCTGGCCCGGCTCCCCTCCTGCCTCGTTGGCTCGATTCCGGACGTCACCTCAGCGGTGTGCCGGGAACTGCACCACCTGCTGATAGGTCGGCCGGTTCTGCCAGTTGGTCAGTTCGTGGGTGATGCCGCCCAGCGGACGCTGCTGGATGGCATCGGCGCACCACTGGTCGCCGGCCTTGCACACGTCGTCGCCCGGGTACGTCTTCCCGGCCGGGGTCTGCGCGGCCTTCTCCAGCGTGCTGAGCAGGGTCTGACGGCACTGGGCGAGATCTTCGGCGCCGCAGAAGGTGCGGGGTGCCGAGCCCGGCACCTTCCCGCCGAGCGCCTTGCGCAGGTCCTTGTGTACGTAGGACCACCACCCGTGCTGGAAGGACGAGCCCTTGTGGGCCACCCCGTCGCCGGGGGTTGAGGGGGTCTCGTCGAGCTGCAGCGCGTGCGTCAGGGCGCCGTAGAGGCCGGCGCCGAGGCCGGGCCGGAACTCGGCCTCGACCAGCAGCGGCCACCAGGCGTCCATGACGCGGATCGCGTCGGCGTGCGCGTAGGACCTGCTGCCCGGACCGGTCTCCTTGCGCTTCGCGCCGTCGTCCAGCCAGGTGCGGAGGCTGTCGACCGCTGCCTTCTGCCCGGGATCGGTGACCTTTTCGGTGTCGATGACCTTCAGCAGCAGCGGCAGCACGGACTCGCCGCGCAGATCGGTGACGGCGGCGTCCTCCATGGCGCGGGTGAGGGAGGCGCGCGAGACCTTCTTCCCGCCGCTGATCAGGGACTTGATCCGGTCGTTCAGCAGATTGCTGCGGTAGACGGGACCGTCGCCGAAGCCGGCCACGGTGTACCCCTTGGCGATCTTGTTGTTCCAGGATTCGTAGTAGTCCTGGTCGATGTCGTTCGGGTGCGCCGCGTACGGCGTGTTGGGAACGGTGTTGGTCTTCGGGTCCCAGTCCCGCCACTCGGTCTTCTCGCTCGCCCGGATGGGCAGGTTCGGGTCCACGTCCGGGCTGCGCGTCGGGTTCAGGCCGGAGTTGTAGTAGGCCGTGTGCCGTGCGTCGGCGTAGAACCAGTTGAAGGTGTAGCCGATCCGGGAGGCCGCCTTCTGGAAGCTCTTGGGGCCGGTCACAGCGGCCGGGTCGTTGAACATCTGGAAGCCGAGCAGCGTGTCGACCTCGTGGTGGTAGGTGGAGCGCAGCGTGGTGTAGGCGACGGGCTTTCCGTCGATGGTGGCGCGATAGCGCACGACTCCGTAATTGGTGCGGTGCGCGACCAGCTTGTACGAGCCGGCCTTGGTGCCGTCGGCGATGGACGGGCTCCAGGCGTTCTTGCGGACGAGCTTCTCCATCGGCGTGCAGGCGCCGTGGAACATGTACGCCGTGGAGTCCTTCGTCGCCGGGCTGCCGTCGGTGTTGCACAGGTCGACGGCGTAGGTGTCGGTCATGTTCTGGTTCGCCGAGGTGGCGCTCCAGGCGTAGTCCTGCCCGCGGCCCAGCTGCACATACATGTTGAGCCCGGCGAAGGCGGCGCCGCGGGCGCTCAGCCCTGGGCCCTGGATCTCCTGGAGCATCAGCAGCTGCGGCGCGAAGTAGCCGGTCTGCGGGCCGAAGACGGCCACCGGGTTGCCGGTGTCGGTGTGCTTGCCTGACACCACGAGCGCGTTCGACATCCCGTGCTTGCGCGCGAAGAGATCCTTCGGCAGCACGCCGCCGGACAGCGCGCCCCTGGCCTTGGCAAACTTGGGCTTGTGCCGGAGGTTGGCGTCGGAGGTGGCGGACCTGTCCCGCGCCGACTCGCCGACGCTGCCGGTGCCCGCGCCCTTGCCGTCCGCCCGCTTCGCCGTTTGTCCGCCGTCCCCGCCGTCGGCGGCCGAGCCGGTCGGGTCGTAGACGACCTGCTGCTCGCTCACCGACCCCGGGTCGGGCATGGCCACCCCGCGCGGGTGCTCCGGGCTCGCCGCGTAGTCGAACCGCTGGCCGTCGTGCAGGGTCAGGTCGGCCTCCGGGTCGTTCTGCATCCGGAACGCCTGGTAGACCTGCTCACCCTGCTTCTTGCCGTACTTGTGCTCCGCCGCCTGCTTGACCAGCGCGGCGGCGACCTGTTTACCGCCGCCGGAGCCGAACAGCGCGCTGATGACGGTACCGATGGCCACCAGGTCGGTGGGCCTGAACGGCTCGATGCCCTCGCCGGTGAACACGTCGGCGTTGCCGGTCAGGTCGTACTCGCCGGGGAAGTACAGCCCCTTCTTGGCGTCGGCTATGTACCGGTTGAGCCCCTGCAGATAGGCGGTGACGTCCTGGTACGCCTTCCGGCCGCGCGGCCCTGAGTCGCGCACCCGCTCCACCTGGGCCTTCAGCTCGCTCTCCTTGTAGGCGCCGCCCAGATAGAACTGCTGCTCGAGCTGCCGGTTGGCTTCAGCGCCGCCCGCGAAGGAGGTGAGCTCGCCGCGCCCGATGTGCCGGAAGACGTCCATCATCCACAGCCGGTCCTGGCCCGCCGCATACCCGGCGCCGTACTCGGTGCCGGACCGGGTCGTGCCCTTGATGTGCGGGATTCCGGACTTGTCCCGGGTGATCGTGACGTCGTCGCGGCCACCCGGCTGCTTTCTGCTCTCGACCTGGCCGTCCGGGACGCCGAAGGAGGAGTCGTTGAAGAAGGTGCTGAGCTTGTCGTTGGTCAGGCCCGCGTAACTGTCCACCAGATCGGCGTACTTGCCCAGCTGGTCGTCGCTGTGCCCGGGCTTGGCGCCGGTGAGTTTGTTGAGGATGATCTGCGCGGCGGTGGCCGAGCCGTTCTCGCCGGGCGGCAGTACGTCGTGGCACTGGCCCCGGCAGTAGTCGGTCACCTCGCCGGACGCGGCGGCGGGACGCTCCTGCGGGGCGCGTGCGGCGGGGGCGGCGACCGAGAGCGAGGGAGCCGCGGTCACCACCAGACAGGCTGCCGTGACGAGGCCGGTCCAACGTTTTCGCATCTGGCGCTCCTTCAGGCGGTCGCTGTACGGCGGGCCCCGCGTCCCATGACCGGCACAGCATGCAGGCGCCACGTCATCAGGTCAATCGTCCCGGACACTTGACCTGTAGCGGATTCGGAGACGCGCTGAAGGGGCACGGGCACCTGCGGCCCCTCCGTCGGACACGCCATAGGGTGACCCGGAGCCAAGGAGGAACCATGGAACGGCTGCCGTCGACGGAACGGCGCAGACAGCTGGTCGAGGCGGCGATCCGCGTGATGACCCGCGACGGCGTCGCGAAGGCCACCACGCGCTCCATCTGCGCCGAGGCCAAGGTCTCGCTCAGCGTCTTCCACTACTGCTTCGAGTCGAAGCAGGCGCTGATCGAGGACGTCATGGAGACGATCACCGCCCACTCGGTGACCCCGGTCGCCGAACGGATCCAGCCCACGGCCGATGTACGCGACAGCATCCGCGCCGCGCTCCGGACCTACTGGGAGCATGTGCTCGCCCATCCCGACGAGCACATGCTCACCTACGAACTCACCCAGTACGCCCTGCGCCGGCCCGGCTTCGAGTACCTCGCCAGGCGCCAGTACGAGCAGTACGCCGCCGCCAACCGCGCGCTCATCGAGCAGCTGTGCACGGACCTCGGCCTCACACTGCTGGTCCCGGCCGAGACGCTGGTGCGCTATCTGGCCTCCGTGATCGACGGCCTCACCCTCAACTACCTCGTCCTCGGCGACGGCCAGGACGCGGCCGCCGTCCTGGACACCCTCGCCGCGCACGTGGTGAGCCTCGTACAACGCCGGTAGCGGCGCCGCGGAGCACCCCGACCCCGGTCACGAGGGAACCCGCGTGGCCGGGGCCTCCCTCGGGGCGGGTGCGCTGAGAATCGTGTGCTCCGGGATGTGCGCTGTGTCGCCGCGGGCCAGCAGCCAGTAGAGCGCGGCGGGGACGGCCAGTCCCACCAGCCAGGAGATGTCGGCCCCGCCCAGCGGGTTCACCAGCGGGCCGGTGTAGAAGTGGGTCGCCAGGAAGGGGAACTGCGCGAGAAGACCCACGGCGTAGACGGCGAGGGCCTTCCACCGCCAGGCGCCGTACCGCCCCTGCGGATCGCTGAGCGCCGGCAGGTCGTAGCGTTCCTTCGCGACGAGGTAGTAGTCGACCAGGTTGATGGCCGACCAGGGCGTGAACGCGGTGAGCAGGAAGAGCAGGAAGTCCTTGAACGAGGTCAGGAAGCTGTCCTTGCCCGCCAGCGCCACCGCCGTACCGGCGACCATGATGGCGGCGATGTAGCCGGCGCGCGCCCGCGGCCCCAGCTCCCGCTGCCCGCGGAAACCGCTGACCCCGGTCACCATCGACATGAAGCCGCCGTAGGTGTTGAGGACGTTGATGGTCAGCTTGCCCAGGGCGATGACGAAGTAGAGGAACGACGCCATGAGCCCGGCGCCGCCCAGCCCCACGACATAGCTCACCTCGTGCCCCACGAACGCGGGCCCGGCCGCTGCCGCGGCAAGCGCACCGAACGTCATGGACCACTGCGAGCCCAGCGCCGAACCGCTCAGCGTCCACCAGAAGGTGGCGCGGGCCGAGGTGGAGCGCGGCAGATAGCGCGAGTAGTCGGCGACGTACGGGCCGAAGGCCAGCTGCCAGGAGGCGGACAGCGAGACAGCCAGCAGGAACAGCGGGAAGGAGAAGGCGCGGTCGGCCAGCAGCTCGGACAGGTCCGCGCGCTCCAGCAGCCGGAAGCCCAGATAGACGAACGCGAGCGCGCACACCAGGCTCGCCACCCTGCCCAGCGCGTGGATGACCCGGTAGCCGACAGCGGCGGCCACCGCCGTGACGAGCGCGAACAGCACGATGCCGGGGGTCTCGCCGAGGTGGGTCAGCTCACCGACCGCCTGGCCCGCCAGCACGCTGCCGCTGGCGAAGAACCCGATGTACATCACGATGACCAGCGCCAGCGGCACCACTGCGCCCCGTACCCCGAACTGCGCCCGGCTGGAGATCATCTGCGGCAGTCCGAGCCGGGGCCCCTGCGCCGAGTGCAGCGCCATGACGGCGCCGCCGAGCAGGTTGCCGATCAGCAGGCCGAGCACCGCCCAGAACGGCTGCACGCCGAAGACGACGGCGAGGGCACCCGTCACGACGGCGGTGATCTGGAGGTTGGCGCCCAGCCAGAGAGTGAACTGACTGAACGCCTTGCCGTGCCGTTCCCCGTCCGGGACGACGTCGATCGAGCGCCGCTCCACCACTCCGGCCATCTGTTGCACCTTCTTTCTCGCACCCCACGGTTCTGTATGGGTGTATTCATGCTGGGGGTCGAGTGAATGGCCGTCAATACATCGGCGTGAATCTTGCGTAACAGCAGGCCGAGCGGCGGCCGGGCCGGAGCGGAGCGGACCGCTCCGGCCGACACCGGAGCCCTCCGGCGAGCACAGAAGCGGTCCGGCCGACACGGAGGGGCCGGGCCCGCGAGTGCGGGCCCGGCCGTCGTGATCGCGCGCTGGGCGTCGGAGCAGTCGTCCGGTTCAGGAAACCGGTGGGGAGGCGTTCTTCAGTAGCTGCTGGAACTGGGCCGGGAACCACTTGCCGGACAGCGGCGCGTCCGGCAGCGCTCCGGAGGGGTTGTAGCCGTTGCGCGCGTTCCCCTGGTATGTGGGGTCACACATGCGGTCGAAGCCCTTGCCCTCGTCGTTCGGGATCTCGGTGCTGGACCCGTCGGACTCGCCCGGCGGCTTCATCCACACATACGCGTCGATACCGGCGGCCGGCGAGGCTTGCGGCCGCTCGCCCAGACCGGCGCCCGCCTGGTTGCACCAGTTGCCCACGTGGATACGCCGGTCGTAGCGCCCGCCGTCCACATACGCGTCGACCGAGGTGTTGGGCCCGGGGCCGGTGGGCCGCTCCGAGCCGCCCCAGCCGTTGCGGGAAGTGTCGATCAGCATGCCGATGTCGGAGGAGAAGCCGGCCGAGACCGCGGCCTGGCGGAAGCCCTGCGCGAAGCCGAGCTCGTCGACGTACTGGTTCCAGTCCACCCACTCCGACTGCCGTACTGTCTGGCCGTTGACCGTGTCGGTGACGGAGAAGTTCTCTTCCTTCAGCGCGCTGTAGTTGGCGGTGTTGACGATGAAGCCGTGCACGTCGGCGGGGGTGGCTCCACTCGCGTTGGCGGCCTCGAACATGACATTGGCCGACGGCTGGAGGTTGCTGTCCCAGCCGAGCCAGCCGTGGTGCCCCGCGTCCACGTAGTTGTAGACGTTGCCGACCGCGCCGAGCTGTGCGAGGGCGTAACCGACGCCCTCGACGTAGTTGCCGTTCTGCTTCATCGTGTCGCACTCGGGGGTGCCCCCGGGCTGCCCGCTGGTGTTGGTGACGAGGTTCGGCAGCGAGTCCGGCTCGATCGTCGTCACGACCCGCAGATTGGTGCGGGACGAGTACTCCTGCAGGATGTCGCGGATCGGGTCGATGTAGTCGTTCTTGTACCGCCCGATCTCCTCCGGCCCCAGTTCGCCGTTGGAGGCGAGGGCCGCGCAGTCCCGGCCGGGCAGGTCGTAGATGACCAGCGGAACAACGATGGGTTTGCCGTCGGCCTGTTGCAGCGCGGTGTCCAGATGTTTCCGCAGGCCCATGGCGTCCGATGTGCCCTCGATCGCCGCGATGTGGTCGAGCCACACGCCGGTGCTCTCGTTCGCGACGGCGTCGCCACCCGGTTCGGCGGCGGCCTTCGCCGACCAGTCCGGGTTCACGTATAACTGCGCGCCCTCGTAGGGGTTGTCGACTTTGGCCTGGACGTCCGAGCCGGTCTCCTGTGCGAAGCCGGCCGCGCCGAGCGGGCCGACGGTGAGCGCGAGGGCCGCGGCGACGGTACCGGCGAGCCGTCCCGCGCTGCGGCCGCGGCTGCGGCCGCTCCGGGGTCGTTCAGCGAGCTGTCTCATGGGGTGTTGTTCCCTCCAACGGTTTGCTGTGGTGCGGGATGTCCCGCGGACCCTTGGCGCCCTTCAGGGCCCGGGGTTCGCGCGGGCTCCCGTGAAACCCCCGTGGTGGTATGGAACCGCTCCCATAGAGCCGACGCGGCACTTGGCCTACTCAAATGGAAGCGCTCCCACGGACGGTAGCGCGGTACGCCAGTTCCGCAAGGGGGCGCGCACGGCTGGTCCGGGCGCTGCGCGCCGGGCAGCGCTGTGCCCCGGCCACAGCCGGGGCACAGTGGTCGGCGGTATTCGGCCGGCGGTATTCGGTGGTCAGGAGGCGGCCGACGCCGGCTGTTCCCCAGTCGCCGGTTTCAGGCGGAATCCGTCTCGCCCGGGCGGTCGCTCGTCAACTGCACCGTCAGCAGGGCGAGTCCGCTCAGCAGGACGACGCGGGTGGCGGCCTCGAGTCCGTTCCACTTCTCGGACTGCCACATGGAGAACCACTCCCCGCCGATGGCGATGAAGCCCGCTCCGAACAGCAGAAGCAGCATCAGCAGACCGGCAGTTGACAGGACCCGGGCCCGGCGCAGGTTGCGGCGCCGCAGCCACATCCACGTCGCGGTCAGCAGGACCAGCGCCGCCAGGGTCTCCCAGCAGATGATCGCGACATAGGCGGCGTCCTGCCAGACGTGCGAGGTGATGGCCCGCCACATCAGATCGTCGTCCTGGAAGGTGGTGTCCATCGCCAGTACGTGGCGTACAAACTGTCTGTTGGTGTCGAAGTCCGTGATGTTCCCGAACGCGACCAGTGCGATGTACAGGGCGACCGTGGCGGTCAACACCGCGGCCGTCGCCTCGCGGACGCCGAAGCGGACGCGGGGTGGGGCGGTGGCGGTCCCGTCGTGCGGGCGGGGAGGATGATCCGGAGAGACGCTCATGCTCCGACTATGAGGCAGCACGCTCCACCGCAGAAGGCCGCCCGGAGCAACCTGGTACCCCTCGCCGGACCGGCCGGAGTGTCAGTGGGCGGCCCTACGATCGCGGCCATGGAACTACGGGGGAAGACAGCGGTGTTGATGGGTCGGTTCCCGGGCCTGTCGCGCGCGACCGCCAAGGCCGGACTCGAGGCGCGGGGCGCACGGGTGTCGAGTGCGGTCTCAGGAAGGACGGACGTGGTCTTCGCCGCGCCCGACGCGCGGGGGCCCAAGGTCGGCAAGGCGAGCATGCTCGGCATCCCGGTCTACGACACGAACACGCTGCGCGCGGTGCTGAAGGGCGCCACCCAGCACTCGGACGCGGACGAGTCCACCGCCGGGACAGCGCCCTTCGCGGATCACGCGTCGCTTGCCTCGGCCACCGGCCCGGAGACGCTGCTCGGCCTTCTCCAGCAGGCCGACTGGTCCGCCTTCGTGACCGGGCGGGACCTGCTGCCACTCCGGGACCGGCTGTTGGAGCTCGAGCGCACGCACGGGGTCACCGAGGCCCACCGCTTCGCCACCGACCGGATCCGCGCCCTGGACGGCACCCGGCTGCAGCATCCGTACGGCCACATCACGGAGATCGAGTCGTACGCTCTGAGCCCGTGCGGGCGCTATCTGGCCACCGGAAGCTGGGTCGGCGACGACTACCACCGTGGTGGGGCGTTGCAGATCTGGGAGGTTCCCACCGGCCGCTGCGTCAACGTCCTGGACCATATCCAGGGCGGCGTCGGCTGGCCCGGCCACGATGACGTCATCCAGTGGTCGGCCGACAGCACCCGCGTAGGACTCGCCTACAACACCAACGAGGTAGGCGTTTTCGATCCCTTCGGCGGCGCCACGTACACCCGTCCGCTGGCCAGCGCGTCGGTGACGGACGGCGGCAACCGGCCGCCCGAATGGGCGCTGGCACCTGACGGCCGGAGCGCGTTCATCGGTACCGGGTGCTCGGGAGCCATCCAGGGCTGCGTCGTTCCGCTGGAGGCGGGCAGTCTGTTCTGGCTGCCCGGCTACGCCTCGCCCTCGCACCCGTATCTGCTGGGCGAGACGTTCCCGGAGGACTTCTGGGAGAAGGGCGACGAGCTGTGGCTGGAGAGCGGGGCCGACTGGTCGCAAGACGGCAGCCGGCTGTATGTGTACGACCACCGGCACCGACGGAACCTGGTCGTCGACCTGCTCAGCAGACACGTCAGCTGGGCGACGGAGGATGAGGAGCCGGAGGACGACGAGCCGGAGGCCGCTATCGGGGACGCAGCCCAAGTGGCCGACGAGTCGGGCGGAGTGCGCATTTCCGTCGGCCCGACCGGGGTGACTTTCCAGCGGCCCGACACCGGGGAAGTGCTGTCCGAGTTCACCTTCCTTCTCGAACCGCCAGGCCCTCGCATCTTCGAGGACGACTACGCATGCGAGGAGGGGAACGTCGATTTCGCGCTCGATGCGGAGACGTGGTGTGCGGCGTTCGAGGAAGGCGTCGTCATCGCGCCGCCGGACCGCAGGGAGGCGCTGGAGGCGGTGCTGACCTGGTCGGTCGACCGGCGTTTCGCCTGGCCGGTGCGGTGGGGCGGGCTCGATGTCGTACCGGACGCGCGGACCGCCGCCGAACGGCTGGGGGAGGACGGCCTGGGCTTTTTCGTCCGAAGGTATGTCGAGAGGAGCGCGGCCGCCGGCGCCGAGCACGCCGCGAAGGGGAATGCCGAGGCCCTGGAGGAAGGGGCGTGGCCACCGCCCGACACCGCGACGCTGGACGACCTGTTCTCGGCGGCAAAGGACTCCGTCTCCTCGCTGGGCAGCGGCTGGAACTTCGCCGTGGACGAGAGCCTCCGGCACGCGGCACGGCTGCGGGCCCGGCGAGGTGAGCCGGAGGGGGCGGCGGAACTGCTGGAGGCGATCCGCGACGCCGACGAGCGCGTCGCGGCGTCCGCCGAGGTCGCCATGGTCCTGGCCGGCGCGGGACTCACCCGCCAGGCCCGCACGGCTTTCGACTTCGCCGAATCGGACGTCGAGGCGGTGCTCAACGCTCATAACGTCGCCCGCGTCGCCTCCGCGGTGGCGGGGGCACACCACGCCCTCGGAGACACGGCCGCCGCCGACACGTGGTTCACCCGCGCACGGGAGGCGATCGAGCCGGAGACCAACGCCTGGCAGAACCGCCTCGCGGTCATCTGGGCACTCACCGAGTGCGGGCGCGTGGACGAAGCGCGGTCGCTGTGGACGCTGCCCGAGGAGGACCGCCGGATCAACGGTCCCCACAGCCTCCGCTGCGAGCCCTGGTTGCTCCATCTGCTGAGCACCGGCCGGCTCGACCTGGCCGAAGAGTTCATGGAAGCGTGCGTCCCGCCCAGGAACCGGCCGTCGGGCATGATCCAGGCGCTGGTCGAGCTCGGCAGACCCGATCTGCTCCGCTCGTGGCTCTCCGACTCGTGGTACATACCCGACGAGAGCTACGAACGGGCCCAGGCGATCGCCGACGGCGCACCGCGGAGGCCGCTGCCGCCGACACCGACCGACGAAGACGTCGCAGCCCTGGCCGCGGCCCACGCCGAGCTGCTCAGGACGCCACGCGCCAAACGCGAGAGGCCAACCGAAGAGCTCATCGCGCAGGCCGCCGACTGCGGGCACCTCAGCGCCGTGCTGGACCTGCTCGGCAACCTCCCGGACGACGACTACAACGACCGGCCCAAGGCCGCCTTCTCCGCACTGTGGCGCGCCACCACGGGGCACTACTACGCCCCCTGGTGACGAGCACCCCGCCCCGAAGGGGCGCGGGGAACTGCACGGCTGGTGTGCGAGGGGCGTCTGCGTAGACTGGCGCGCACTGGCCTGGCGTTTCGACGGGGAAGGGAGGGAGCATGCAGCCGCGCTCGGTGGGTGTGCCCTCGCGCCGTTCCGCGTCCGCGTTCCTCACTTTCCTCTGGGGCGCTCTGCTGCTTGTGGCAGGCATCGGTGCGGCAGCTGCTCCGGTGCAGGCGAGCGCGCCTTCGTCCGTCATTGTGACGGCGGACCGGGGAGCACACCACAGCGGGGAGGCCCGCCTCACCGGCTCCCGGCCCGACGTACGGCGGAAGACCGCCGTACACGGCGCCACCGCGACGGCGCCGCATGAGGCACTGCTGCCCGGCCATCCCGTTCACCCTCCGGCCGTGCCGACTGCCGCGCCGGGGACAGCCTCCGAACCGCTCGTAGGCCGGTTCGCCGACGGCCCGCCGCAGGAGCGCGCGCCGCCGCGCTCCGCCTACGACCCACGCACCAGCCGGGGCCCGCCCAGCGCGCCGCTCGACGTCTGACCGAGTCGGCCGACTCCTTTCCACGCCGTCCGTACGAGCCGCCCTGCTGTCCGGGCTGTACGGGCCGTGCGTCGTACCGCTGTGCGGTCTGCTGTTCTCAGCTGTTGCCGCTGTACGGCGCCTGCGGCGGTGCCGGGCAAGGGCTTCATAAGTACCTCCGCAGCGCTGTCACGATGCGTGGCTGCGGCGGAAGTGAGCGGTCGGCTGCCATGTGTGCCGCGTGTGTCGCGCGGTGCCCTTTCAGCCTGGAGTGGACTTGTCCCGTACGCCTCGCCGTACTCGTACCGCTGGTGCCCCGCACCGTTCCCGTGCGCCCCTGTGGCGTGCGCTGCTCGCACTCGTTGTCGTCGGAATCTCACTCTTCTTCGCCCTGACGACCCCGGCCCGGCTGGGGCTGGACCTCAAGGGCGGAACCCACATCGTTCTCGAGACCCGCGACGGCCCCGGCGTCCGCGCCGACCGCGCCGCCACCGATCGTGCCCTGGAGGTGCTCCGCCAGCGCGTGGACGCCCTCGGCGTGGCCGAACCGTCGCTCTCCCGCGCGGGGGAGAACCGCATCGTCGTCGAACTGCCCGGGGTGCAGGACCCCCGGGAGGCCGCCGAGGTGATCGGCCGTACCGCCCAACTGACCTTCCACCCGGTGGCGGAGGAGACCGGAAGCCGACCAGCGAAGGACGCCCAGCGGAAGGCGGGCAAGGAAGGAACGGAAGACAAGGCAGGCAAAGAGGGCAAGGGGCGCGGCAGGACCCTGCCCGATCCGGACGCCAAGGGCCTGTATCTGCGGCTGGGGCCTACCGCCCTCACCGGTGAGGGGGTGAAGGACGCCGAGCCGCAGCTGGACACCGCGCAGGGCAACGGCTGGAGCGTGACCGTCGACTTCCGGGACTCAGCCGCCGGTCAGTGGGCCGCACTGACCGGTCGGGCCGCCTGCCAACCCGCCGACGCTCCCCAGCGCCGGGTGGCGATCGTCCTGGACGACCGGATCGTCTCCGCGCCCCGTATCCAGGACAGCGTGGCCTGCCGCACCGGCATCACCGGCGGGTCGACCCAGATCACCGGCAACTTCAGCGCCGAGGAGGCCAAGGACCTGGCGGCTCTCGTCAAAGGCGGCGCGCTGCCGGTGCCGGTGGACGTGGTCGAGCAGCAGACGGTCGGCCCCACGCTGGGCGCGGACGCCATCCGGGCGAGTGCTCAGGCCGCCGTCATCGGACTGGTGTGCACGGCGGTGTTCATCACCGTCGTCTACCGGCTGCTGGGGGCGCTCGCCACGCTCGCCCTCGGCTTGTACGGACTGATCTCGTACGCGTCGCTGGTCGCGCTCGGCGCGACACTGACGCTGCCGGGGCTCGCCGGTTTCGTGCTCGCCGTGGGGATGGCGGTGGACGCCAACGTCCTCGTCTTCGAGCGGGCCCGCGAGGAGTACAACCGCCCGCGCCCACGGCCGGACAAGCCGCGGCGGGAGCGGGAATCCGAGCGCGCACGGGGGCGGGAGCACGAGCGGGCGCAAGAACGGGAACGGGGACGAGAACGGGGTCGCGGACCGGATCTGCGGCGGGCGCTGCGCGCCGGGTTCCAGCAGGCGTACAGCGCCGTCATCGACTCGAACGTCACCACCCTGCTGGCTGCCGGGCTGCTGTTCTTCTTCGCCACGGGGCCGGTCAAGGGCTTCGGGGTGACGCTGTCGCTGGGTGTCCTCGCCTCGATGATCTCCGCCATGGTGATCACGCGGGTGCTCGCCGACTGGGCGGTACGGCGCCCGTGGGTGCGGCGTCGGCCCGCGCTCACCGGTTTGGCCGGTGACGCCCGGCTGCGGGCATGGCTGACCGCGCGCAAGCCGCGCTTCGCGCGCCGTCCCCGCCTGTGGCTGAGCGTCATGGCCGGACTGGTACTGGTGGCGCTGGCCGGGATCGGGCTCCGAGGGCTGGAGCTGGGCGTGGAGTTCACCGGCGGCCGGCTGGTGGAGTACAGCACCAGCCGGTCCGTCGACGCCGACACAGCACGCAGCGCCGTGGCGGACGCGGGCTTCCCGCGCGCGGTGGTGCAGGAGGCGGGCGACGGCGGGATCTCCGTACGCACCGAAAAGCTCACCGACACGGAACGGGAGCACATCCGGGAGGCTTTGGAGCCAGCCGGGGGCGAAGTCTCCGTCGAGCAGGACGAACTGGTGGGGCCCAGCCTCGGCAGCGAGCTGCGGGACAAGGCGCTGCTCGCGCTGAGTATCGCTGTGGGAGCCCAACTGCTGTATCTGAGCGTCAGGTTCCGCTGGACCCTGGCGGCGGCAGCTGTGGCCGCGATGGTGCAGGACGTACTGCTGGTGGTGGGGCTGTTCGCCTGGCTCGGCAAGCCGGTGGACGGGGTGTTCCTCGCGGCGCTGCTCACGGTCGTCGGCTACTCGGTCAACGACACCGTGGTCGTCCTCGACCGGCTCCGGGGCATGCGCCGCTCGGACCGTACGACGCCGCTTCCCGACCTGGCCGACGCCGCGGTCCTCCGCACCCTGCCGCGCACCGTCAACACCGGTATGGGCGCGCTGTTCATCCTCGTCGCCCTCGCGCTGCTGGGCGGCGACTCGCTGACCGACTTCTCGGTGGCGCTGCTGGCCGGGGTGGTGTTCGGCATGGCCTCGACCGTGCTGACGGCCACCCCGCTGGCCGTCGCACTGGAGCAGTGGCGGCCCGCACCACGCCGCGAGCCGACGGCCCGGCAACGCGGAAGGGAGGGCTCGGGCGCCGTGGTGTAGCCGTCCGGCGCAGACGCTCGCGGCCGGAGCGGCCCTCCGGCCGCGACCCCCGCGAGCGCGCCCGCTCCGCGCTACGACTTCCGGCGCGGCTTGCCGCGCTTGCCGCCCCTGCCACCGCCGGAATCTGTCCGCCTGCCTCTGCCGGCCGGCTTGTGGGCTGTGGACTTCCGCCGGGCGTTCCCTGCGTCGGCCCGCTTCTCCTTCGGCTGGGCCGGGGCGGGGCGGCGGCCGCGTGAGCTGTTGACCGTCCGCCCGCGGACGATCCCGATGAAGTCCTCCACCATGTCGGTGGTCTTCTCCTCGGGCCACGACAGCGCGACCCGCGACTGGGGGGCGTCCGTGACCGGCCGGTAGGTGAGGTCCCTGCGGTGGTGCAGGCGGGCCAGCGACTGCGGAACGACGAGCAGTCCCACCCCTGCCGCCACCAGCTGGATGGCGTCCGCCGTCGTGGCGGGCCGCTCCTTGGCGGGCACCCCCGGACGCCGCTCCCAGTCCAGCACCTCGTCGAGGGGGTGGAGCACGATCTCGTCGGCCAGGTCCTCGGTGGTCACCTCGTCCACCGCCGCCACGATGTGGTCCTTCGGGACCACGACCACCGTCGTCTCGGTGTAGAGCGGGATGGCGCTCAGATCCGTACCGCCGACCGGCAGCCGTACGAACCCCGCGTCGGCGCCGCCGCCGCGCAGCAGATCGGGTGCCTCGGCGACGGAGACCGCCACCAGATGCAGAGGGATATCGGGCAGTCGCTCCTCCCAGATCCGCACCCACTTGGTGGGGATCACGCCCGGGACGTACGCGAGCCGGAACGTGGGGGGTGCTTCGGAGCCTGTCACGTGGCCAGGCTACCGGGCGTGGTCGGGACCGGCACACACGCTCGATATGCTTGACACCATGACGTCGCACCAGAACACCCAGACGATGAAGCCCGCGACCGCGGCGAAGAAACTGGGTGTGTACCTCGATGCCACGCCCGCGGAGTTCCGGGAGGGCGTCGTCTCGCGCGACGAATTGAAGGCGCTGCAGGCCGACCCGCCCGAGTGGCTGCGGGAGCTGCGCCGCGACGGCCCGCATCCCCGTCCGGTGGTCGCGGCGAAGCTGGGAGTCTCCAATTCGGGCCTGGCGCGCGGCGGAATCACCGAGCCGCTCACCACTCAGCAGATCGAGGAGCTGAAGAGCGCCGCCCCGGAGTGGCTGCTCAAGGAGCGGGCCACGCAGGCCGAGGTGCGCAGGGAAGCAGCGCGCCTGAAGCAGAAGCGGCTGCAGGAGAGGGAGAAGAACGCGGAGCGTTCCTGACTGCGCCTGCCCATCCCGCCCCCTGGCGGAGACTGCCCGAGCGCAGCGGGGAAAGGATGCAGGACCAGCCCTACATCAGCAACCGGACAACCGCCGCAACCCCGATGACCACCACGGTGCCCCGCAACACGGCCGCGGGAAGCCTGCGGCCGACCTTCGCACCGAGCAGCCCGCCCACCGTGGAACTCGCGGCGAGGATGCCCACGACCGGCCAGCTGATCGGGGCGACGAAGGCGTAGATGACGCCCGCCACGACGTTCACGACGGCGGCCAGGGTGTTCTTGAACGCGTTGATCCGCTGCAGCGGATCAACGAGCAGCAGTCCCATGACGCCGACCAGCATGATGCCCTGCGCTGCGGTGAAGTAGCCGCCGTATACGCCGATGAGGAAGACGAGGACGTACAGCAGTGGGCCCGAACGGTTCTCGCCGTCCCGGTCACGGAGCCGCTTGGCGGCCAGTGGCTGGAGTGCGACCAGGAGGACCGAGAAGCCGACCAGCCACGGCACGATGACCTCGAAAGCGTCCTGCGGCAGCGACAGCAGCAGCACGGTGCCGCAGATGGCGCCGAGGAACGATGCCACCGCGTAGCCGAGCAGCCGGTTGCGCTGGCCCACCAGCTCGTGCCGGTATCCGTACGCGCCGGTGACCGAGCCGGTGATCAGCCCGATGGCATTCGATGTCGTCGCGGTCACCGGCGGGTAGCCGAGCGCGACGAGCACCGGAAAGGTCACCAGAGTGCCGGAACCGACCACTGTGTTGATCGCGCCGGCCCACACGCCGGCGGCGGCGATCAGTACGCCCTCCCACCCCATCATGGCGGCAACGTTACGGCCCTGCCCGGGCGCCGCGGTTGGCGGCCCCGGGCAGGGCTTTCATGTCACTTCGGGGCCGGGCCCTCAGTAGCCTCCGTGGCTGTCCTTCGGCTTCGGTGAGCCACCGTGCTTCGGCTTGTGCACCACGGCCTTGCCCTTGGTGTCGACGACGTACCATTTGGCGCCGAACTGGTTGAGGCCCTCGCCCTCGGTCTGCCCGGGTTTCTCGTCCTGCGCGAACCGGTAGAGCGGGTGACCGTGGTAGGTGACCTGCTTCTTGCCGTTTCCTCTGTCCGTCGTGGACAGTTCGGACTTCTTGACCCCCTTGCCTGCCTGCGCCTTTTTGTCCACGGTCATGGGCGGCCATGCGCTGGCGCAGCCACCGTGGCAGTTGCTCTTGTTCTTCTTGTCCTTCTTGAACAGGTAGAGCGTCCTGCCCTTTCCGTCCACCAGTATCTTTCCGTACTTCCCTTTCTTGACCTTCACCGTGTCCGCCGTTGCCCCGGACTTGCTCTGCTCGGACTGCACCGATTCGGGCGCGGAAACGGTTGTCCCTGCCCCGGCGGTCCCGGCGGCTGTCCCGCCGAGCAGTACCGCGGCGGCAAGGGGAATCGAGATTCTCGTGAACGTAGCCATGGAAATCCTCTCGGTTCTTACGGCCTGTTCGCCCCCCGGCGCAGACACCAGCGGCACGCATGGGCGTGCGGGCCTGTGCGCTTGCGCGCTCGGCTCAGTGCGCCTGTTCTCAGTAAAACGGCTCGGGACACCGGCGCAACCGGGGGACTTCGCCCACTCTCCGCCGCGATTCACAGCATTTCGTAATCACCGCTGCGGCGACCGGCGACGAATGCGTTCAGCATGCCCCGCTCCGGATGATTCCCTCACGAAATGTGGTCGCAAAGTCGCGCTCGGCAATCGAAGAGCTGGTCGTTCCGGTGGCCGGGGAAGCGCACGGCGCGGGAATGGGGTGGCACGTAGACTGAAGAAGGGAAAGAAACCCGCCAGAAGGGCGGCGGTTCATGGTTTCTTCCGAAGGGATTCCCAGCGAACCTCTCCGGCCGCTGGACGAGGCAGACCCGGGTATGGCGGTGCTCGATGCCCGGGGCACTATTACGGCGTGGACCCCGGCTGCCGAGACTCTCGTCGGTTACCGCGCGGCCGAGGTGGTGGGCCGGTCCGCCGAGGATCTGCTGACGTCGCCCGAGGACGTGTCCCGGGCGGCGACTGTGGGGGAGCAGAGCCGCGCGCAGGGCGGCTGGTCGGGGCTGGCGACGCTGCGGCACCGCAGCGGCCGACCGGTCGAGGTGGGTCTGCGCGCCTGCCCGCTCTCCGACGAACACGGCCGGGACTCCTGGCTGGTGACCGCAGTCGACCTGGGGAAGGCACCCTCGTGGGTGCTGGGCGGCTCGGTGCTCGAAGCGTTTCTGACCCGGTCGCCGCTGGCCATGGCCGTCCTCAGTCCGGACCTGCGGTATGTGTGGATCAACGACGCGCTCGAGCGCCGCGGCGGCGTCCCGCGCGAGGAGCGGCTGGGGCGCCGGCTGGCGGACACCCTCCCCGGCCTGGACACCGACGCGCTCGAGGCGCAGATGCGGCAGGTGCTGGCGACGGGCAACCCGGTGATCGACTACGAGTACCGGGGATGGACGCTGGCCGACCCGCAGCGCGAGCACGCCTACTCCACCTCTTTCTTCCGCCTGGACGATGCGGACGACAACGTCATGGGGCTGTGCTACATGGTCATGGACGTCACCGAGAGGTGGCGGGCACGCGAACGCCTCACGCTGATCAACGAAGCCGGTACCCGTATCGGCAGCACACTCGATGTGGAACACACCGCGCAGGAACTGGCCGATGTCGCCGTACCGGGCTTCGCCGACTTCGTCACGGTCGACCTGGTGGAATCGGTGGTGCGCGGCGAGGAGCCCGTGCCGGGTCCGGTCGGCGCCCTTCCCGTCTTCCGGCGCTCGGGGCTGCGGTCGGTCAGCGAGGGTACCCCGGAGTCCGTCGTGCAGCGGGGGGAGCAGGTCACCTTCGACAAGTACGCGCCCTTCGTCCGCGCGTTCCGGACCGGGGAGGCGCTGCTGGACCGGAAGTTGGGCGATCGCAGCAGCCGCTGGCTGGAGGACGACCCCGCCAGAGTCGAGAAGATCCGCCAGTTCGGCATGCACTCCCTGATCGCCGTCCCGGTGCGGGCGCGCGGCACCATCATGGGCGTCGCGTCGTTCGTTCGCTGGCGGTATCCGACCTCGTTCGAGGAAGACGATCTGCTGCTGGCCGAGGACCTGGTCTCCAGGGCGGCGCTGTGCGTGGACAACGCCCGCCGCTACACCCGCGAGCACACCGCGGCGCTCACCCTCCAGCGCAGCCTGCTCCCGCACGCCCTCCGGGGCGGGACGGCCATCGAGGTGGCGTCCCGCTATCTCCCCTCCGGCGCGCACGACGGCGTCGGCGGCGACTGGTTCGACGTGATTCCGCTCTCCGGGGCAAGAGTCGCCCTCATCGTCGGTGACGTGGTGGGCCACGGCATCAACGCGGCGGCCACCATGGGCAGGCTCCGTACCGCGGTGCACACGCTCGCCGACATGGAGCTGCCGCCCGACGAACTGCTCGCCCACCTCGACGACCTCGTCATGCGCCTCACGGAGGAGGAGTACCGGCCGGAGGCGAGCGCGATCACCGTGCTGGGCGCCACCTGCCTGTACGCGGTGTACGACCCGGTGGCCCAGCGCTGCACGATGGCGCGGGCCGGCCATCCGCCGCCCGCCGTGGTGTACCCGGACGGCACCGTCACCTTCCCCGATCTGCCCGCCGGACCCCCGCTGGGACTGGGGGGCCTGCCCTTCGAGTCCGCCGAGCTGGAGCTGCCCGAAGGCAGCCTCCTCGCCCTGTACACCGACGGGCTGATGAGCGCGTGCGACGCGGACATCGACGTGGGACTGAGCTGCCTGCGGACCGTACTGGCACAGCCCGACCTCCCGCTGGAGAGCCTGAGCACGGCCGTGCTCGACAACCTGTTGTCCAGCCCGCCGTCGGACGACGTGGCCCTGCTCATCGCCCGTACGCACGCCCTGACCTCGAGCCGCGTCGTCTCCTGGGATCTGCCCAGCGAGCCGGCCATCGTCGGCAAGGCCCGGTCCATGGCCGCCCGCCAGCTGGCCGAGTGGGGGCTGGAGGAGCTGGTGCTGACGACGGAGCTGATGGTCAGCGAACTGGTGACGAACGCCATCCGGCACGGTGCCGGACCGATCAGACTGCGCCTGATCCGGCACTCGGTCCTCATCTGCGAGGTGGCCGACGCCAGCAGCACCTCTCCGCGGCTGCGCCACC
Source organism: Streptomyces oryzae (assembly GCF_017676365.1). Classification (GTDB taxonomy): domain Bacteria; phylum Actinomycetota; class Actinomycetes; order Streptomycetales; family Streptomycetaceae; genus Streptomyces; species Streptomyces oryzae. The sequence continues at coordinate 27,502 of NZ_JADKMA010000014.1, read as the reverse complement.
CGCGGACCACCGACGAGGGAGGACGTGGTCTCTTCCTGGTCGCCCAGCTCAGCCGCCGATGGGGCACCCGCTACACGGAGGGAGGCAAACTCATCTGGGCCGAGCAGGACCTCCCGGCCCCGGCCCAAGTCCCCGCGGAGCTACCCGAGCAGGTCCCTGCCCGGTGACCCCCGTGCCGGAGCCGTCAGCTCCGTGCCGGCCGGGGTGTCCGCAGATGCCGGGCGAAGAAGGCGTGCAGCCAGCCGCGCACCGTGGGCACCGACAGCTCGGGAGCGATGCCCCCGACCAGACTGGTGCGCGCCTGGGCCGACATGAGTCCGGCTTTCTGCAACTGCGGTGCCAGCGACGCGTAATCCGTGAACACCCAGTGCGCGGCATCGCGGAGCTGCCGCCGGTGGGCGCCCCGTACGACCGACCAGGAGCGCTCCAGCTCCCTCCGTTCCGTGAAGCCGTCGCTGCCCAGCAGGAGCAGTGGCCGGTCGAGTTGCTGCCGGGCGACCGGGAACAGCTCGCCGTCCGGGTGGTCCAAGAAGCCCTCCATATTGACCGCCGCCCGGATGCGGCGGTCCTCGTACATCGCCTCGGCCGCGGTCGTTCCGCCTGCCGAGTGGCCGTAGACGCCTACCCGTCGCAGGTCCAGCGTCCGCCCGAGCCCGGTGCGTCCGGCGGCCAGAGCTTCCAGCTGGTCCAGCACGAACCGGGTGTCGGCGACCCGGGTCTCGATCACGGTGCGGAAGAGGGCCGGGTCCTCCCGGGGGTTTCCGCGGAAGACGGTCTGCCGGATGGAGCCGTCGGGGAACTCCACCTCGGTGGCGTCGCCGGGGTGGTCGACGGTCACCACGACCCAGCCGTGGCTCGCCAACTCCTCGGCGACCGAGGTGCCCAGGGTGCGCGGATCGCCGCCACCGGGCGTGTAGAGCAGCACCGGCCGCCGTACGGGCTGCGCGGGTGCGCCCGGGTGTGCGTGGGTCATGGTGGCCGCCCAGTCCACCCCGCTCTGCGGCAGCCCCGGGTGGAGGAGGGGAGCGAGTTGCTGGAAGCTCTTGGCGGCGCCTGCCGTCATCTGCGGTGCGACGGGAGAGCCGCCGACGTCGTGGGCCGGGTGGAGCACCGAGACCATCACCTCCCGGGCGCTGTCCGGCTGCCAAGGGTCGCGCCGCGAGCGGTCGGTCAGGTGCAGCACGGTGACGCCGAGGCGGTGCGGGCCGGTCGGTGCGGGCAGGCGGAGGGCGAAGCCGCCGCTGTCAGCGGCGCGGGCCACACCGCCCCCGGTGGGCAGCAGCAGAGCGGCTGCGCCCACCATCGCGGACTTGGCGAGGGACCGCCGGTCCGTGAGGGGCCGCCGGTCCGCGAGCGACCGCCGGTCTACAGTGAAGGACGAGGGGCGGGAAGAAGCGGAAGACGAGAACATGCCCTGAATGCTGGCGTCCGGCACGGAGGGCAGCCATGGTTCAGGCCCTCGCCGAAACGATGGCGCGGCACCGTGGGGGAGAGTAGTGACCCGGATCTGTTTCACCGCTGAAGACCTCGCCCGCGTCCGGTTCGCGTCCCGTCCGGCCCCGCTCCAGGAACTCAACGCGGCCATGAGCACTCTGTGCGGCCGGGACCACGCCGTGCTCCTCGGGCGCTGGAGACGGCGGCTCTTCCATGCCCTGCCGCCGGCCGCCGCGCCGTTCGCCGACCTCGTGCCGGCGGGGGAAGCTCCCGCGTTCATCGACATATTCAGCGATGACCTGAAGGACGGCCTGGAGTCCGTCCGGGCCTCCCGCCCCGAGCTGGTCCGTTCCGAACTGGAGCGCGTCCACGCCAAGCACCCGTCACCGCCCCCGAGATGGATCCACCGCCTCCACCGGGGCGACGCCGACGCTTGGCAGCTGCTGAGCCGCGCCCAGCACACCGCCTTCGAGACGGTGCTGCGCCCCGTGTGGCCCTTGGTACAGGACCTGCACCACCAGGAGTTCGTCCGTTACGCCGCGACCGTTGCCGAACGCGGCATCGGCGCCGCCCTCGCCGCGCTCGTTCCCGGAAGCCGTCTGACGGACGGCGTCTGGCACCTCGAAGCGCCCGGCGCGCACGACATCGCACTCGGCGGGCGGGGAGTGGTCCTGCTGCCAACCTTCCACCTGACCCGCCATCCCGTCGTCGCCGACCTGCCCGGCGGTCCGCTGCATGTGACATATCCGGCGGGTCCCGGCCTGCCGCTTCCGGTGTCGGCGGCAGGCCGCTCGGACGGCGCGCTGGCCGAAGTGCTCGGCCGGACCCGCCTGGAGGCGCTGCTTCTTCTCGCGGACGAGCACACCACCAGCGGACTCGCCCGGCGGCTGGGCGTCAGCAACGCCACCGCTTCGGCGCACACCGCCGCACTGCGCGGCGCGGGCCTGATCAGTACGGCCCGCGCCGGACGGGCCGTACTGCACCGGCGTACCGAACTGGGCAGCCTGCTGGTCCACCAGCGCCGGTCGCCGCCCGGCCGCCCCTCGAGCAACCACAAGGCAGCCGAGGGCTGCTGACGGCCGGGGAGGGGACGGAGCGCGGGTGTGGGGTGGCAGGGGCTACCAGCGCGGGGTGCGGGGCGTGGTCCAGCCGGGGTCGGCCACGCGCATCGCGGCGGCGTCGTCCCGGTCCCGCATCGTCCCGTCGTCGTCCAGCCACCGCTGGTGCAGCGGCGCGAGCTTGGCGGGGTCGAGCTCGACTCCGAGCCCGGGGGTGTCGGTGACGTCGAGGCAGCCGTCGCGGAAGGCGAGCCGCTCGGTGATGACGTCCTCGGTCTGCCAGGGGTAGTGGCTGTCGCAGGCGTAGTCGAGGTTCGGCACGGTGGCCGCGACGTGGGTCATCGCGGCGAGGCTGATGCCCAGGTGGGTGTTGGAGTGCATGGACAGGCCGACGCCGAACGCACGGCAGACGGCGGCGAGTTCACGGGTGTTGCGCAGCCCGCCCCAGTAGTGGTGGTCGGAGAGGACGACCTGCACGGCGTCCTTGGTGAACGCCTCGCGGATCTCGCCGAAGGTGGTCACACACATGTTGGTGGCCAGCGGAACACCGGCCTCCGCGGCGACCTCGGCCATCCGGGCCGTACCGCTGGTGGGGTCCTCCAGATACTCCAGAACGCCCCGCAGCTCCGTGGCCACATGCAGCGAGGTGGGCACGGACCAGGCGCCGTTGGGGTCCAGCCGCAGCGGCCGGCCCGGGAACCGCTCGGCCAGGGCGCGGATCGCGGCGATCTCCTGGTCGGGCTCGAAGACGCCGCCCTTGAGCTTGAAAGAGGTGAAGCCGTAGGTCTCGGCGAAGCGTTCGGCCTGGGCCACCACGCCCGCCGGGTCGGCCGCAGCGCCCCAGTCGTCCGCCTGGCCGCCCGCCGCGCGGGGGTGCTCCTTCCAGCGGTAGAAGAGATAGGCGCTGTACTCCACGCGGTCGCGCACTTTGCCGCCCAGCAGCGCGTGCACCGGCAGACCCGCCGTCTTGCCCCAGGCGTCCAGGCAGGCCACCTCGAAGCCGGAGACCACCGAGAGCCGCAGCTTGTCCGCCGTCTGCACGCCGCGCAGCCCGCCGACGTCCACCGAGTTCTCGACCCGCGCCGCGTTGACCGCGACCTCCTCGGCCAGCGCGGAGAGTCCGTTCAGCTCCGTGATCCTGTGTCCGGCCAGCTTGCCCGCCAGCGGCTGCGCGAGCTCCAGGTATTTGGTGTCCCCGTACGTCTCGCCGACTCCGGTCACGCCGTCCGCAGTGACCACCTCGATGATCAGGCGCGGGGTGTACGGCTGGTGCACGCCCTGGGTGTTCAGCAGCGGAGGGTCGGCCACCAGGATCGGGGTGAGCCGCACCTCGCTGATGACGAGCGAGCCGGCCCGCGGCGTCCGGCGCGGTCCGGACGCCGCGGCCGGCGTCGGAGTCGGTCTCGGTGTCGGGGTCATCGTCTCCCCATATGGATGACGTCTATGTATGGAGACGGAGATTAGAGTTGTGAACGAAGGTCGTCAACCATCCATCCGCCACCGGAGAGACGCCCCGCCGAACCCGCTCTAGCCCGCGGCGGCGGCCTCCGCATACTTCTTGACGAGCTCATAGGAGCGAACGCGCTCGCCGAGGCCGTAGACGGGCGTGGTCAGCATCAGCTCGTCCGCCCCGGTCTCGTCGGCGAGTTGAGCCAGCCGGTGCACGACGGTCTCCGGCCTCCCGGTGGCCTGCTGGGCGCGGAAGCCCGCAAGGGCCTGCCGCTCCTCGGCGGTGAAGGGGTGAGCTGCCGCCTGCTCGGGCGTGGGGAAGGGGACCTCGCTGGCTCCCTTGAGGAGTCCGGCCTTGACGACGTCCATCGGCCCGGCCAGCCAGGCGGCCTCTTCCTCCGTCTCGGCGCACACCGTCTCCACGCACACCAGCACCCGTGGCTGCTCGCACCAGCGGGACGGGCTGAACGCCGCCCGGTATCTCTCGAGGACCGCGTGGGTGTTGTCCGGCCGGATGTGATGGGCGACGGCGACCGGCAGGCCGAGCTCGGCGGCGAGCGTGGCCCCCGCGGTGGAGGAGGCCAGCAGCCACGGCTCCGGCAGCGGGCCCAGCGCGACCTCGTCCACCAGGAACGACAGGGCGGCGGACACGTCGTCCCGGTACTCCGCGTCCGTCGTAGGACCGGCTCCGCGGCGCAGTGCCCGCGCGATGGTCTCGTCGAAGGTGCCGGGGCCGCGGCCGATGCCCAGGTCGACGCGGTCGGGGTGCAGGGCGGCCAGCGTGCCGAACTGCTCCGCCAGCATCAGCGGCGCGTGGTTGGGGGCCAGCACTCCGCCGGAGCCGAGGCGGATCGCCGAGGTCGAAGCGGCGGCGTGGGCGATCAGTACGACGGGAGGGAAGGCGCCGATCGCGGGCGAGTGGTGGTGCTCGGCGTACCAGATCCGGTGGTAGCCCAGCCGTTCCATCTCCTGTGCGAACGCCGCGGTGTCCCGCAAGGTGTCCGCGACTTGGGCGCCCGCTTGGACGACCGCGACTTCCAGTGCCGAAAGAGGTATGTCCACCATGTCCCTCAGCATAGAGATCATGAGTGGCCGACGGGGGCGGTTCCCTCTCCTCGAAGCGGCCGGTCCCCTCCTCAAGGGGCCGGCGCCCCATCAAGGGCTCGGCGCGGTCGCCACCTCGCGGGCCAGCCGGAGCAGTTGAGGGAGCGCCGGGTGGGCCGGGGTGCCGCGGCGCCAGGCCAGGAACAGCGGCACCGGCGGGGCGTCGGTCAGCGGACGGTAGGCGATCGTGGGGTGGGTGTGCAGGCGGGGCGTGGCCGTCGTCGAGATCCCCACGGCGCGGCCCACGGCGATGGCCGTCAGCCACTCGTCCGTGTTGACGACCTCGATGGTCGTCGTCGGACGCACAGCCGCGGGCCACAGGTCGAGCGTCGTGGTGCCCGCGACGGTGTTCAGCGCGATCGGCCACTCGGTGAGGTCCGCGAGCGTGAGGGAACCGCGCTCCGCGAGGCTGCTGTCGGCGGGTACCACCGCCACTCGCTCCTCCTCCAGCAGCAACTCCGTGACCAGGCCGGGTGCCGTCACCTCGCCGCGCAGCAGCGCGGCGTCGACCTTGCCCCGGGTGAGCCCGGCCGTACGGTCGTCCACCCGGCGCAGCTCCAGCGGCACCTCGGGGTACTCCGCGTCCCAGCGGCGCAGCAGCGGGACGGTCAGGTCTCCGAGCGCGGCCCAGGGGTGCCCGAGCCGCAGCGGCAGGGCCGCCAGTGAGTTCGGGTCGAAGGCCGTCTCCACAGCGGCCAGCGCGGCGGCGGCCTTGTCGCCGAAGCGGCGGCCGGCGGCGGTGAGCTCCAAATGGTGTGTGGAGCGGTCGACCAGGCGGACGCCGAGATGGCCCTCCAGCTGGCGCAGCGTACGGGAGAGGGCGGGCTGACCGATGTGCAGCCGGGCCGCGGCGCGCGTGATGGTGCCCTCCTCGGCGATGGCGAGGAAGGCCCGCAGGTGACGGAGCTCCATGGTCATGCCTACGAAGCATAATCGCGCTTCAATAGGCATTTCACGCCGCGCGGCGGACTTCATAGCGTGAGGCACATGACGAACCCGTCCTCACAGACACCGACGCCGGGCGCGCAGTCCGCACCAGTGCCCGGCACCGCGGCGGCCGGCCGCTCCCCGCTCCGTACGGTGACCGCACCCGCAGGACCCGGCAGCCTCGGCGGCATCGGACTGGTGCTGGCCGGCTCCCTCTCGGTGCAGTTCGGCTCCGCCGTGGCCGCACTGCTCTTCCCCCGCGCCGGCGCGCTCGGCGTGGTGGCTCTGCGCGTGGCGATCGCGGCGGTGCTGCTGCTGATCGTCTCCCGTCCCCGGCTGCGCGGCCACAGCCGTACGGACTGGGCCGTCGCTGTCGCCTTCGGGGTCGCGCTCGGCGGCATGAACATCCTCTTCTACCAAGCGATAGACCGGATTCCGCTGGGCCCCGCGGTGACCCTGGAAGTCCTCGGCCCGCTGCTGCTGTCCGTCGTCGTGGCGCGTCGCGCGCTGAGTCTGGTGTGGGCCGGGCTCGCGCTCGTGGGCGTCTTCCTGCTCGGACAGAGCGGCTTCGGCGAACTCAGCCTGGCCGGTGCCGGGTTCGCGCTGGGGGCCGGAGCGATGTGGGCCGCGTACATCGTCTGCAACGCGCGCGCCGGGGCCCGCTTTCCCCGGCTCGAAGGGCTGGCCGTGGCGATGAGCGTGGCCGCGCTGATGAGCCTGCCGCTCGGGATCGGCTCCGCGGGCACGACGCTGCTCCAGCCGGGCGTGCTGGGGCTCGGGCTGGCCGTGGCCCTGCTGTCCTCTGGAGTGCCCTACTCCCTGGAACTGCTGGCCCTGCGCCGGCTGCCGGCGCCCACCTTCGCGGTGCTGATGAGCCTGGCCCCGGCCATCGCTGCGCTGGCCGGCTTCCTGGTCCTCGGCCAGACGCTCTCCCTCCCGCAGTGCCTCGCGATCGCCCTGGTGGTGGCCGCCAGCGCGGGTGCCGTACGGACGGGGGAAGCGGCCCGGAAACGCGAGTGAGAGGGGCTTACGGGGCCGTGGCTGGCGGGGCTGCGGCGTGCCCGGCTGCGGCTTGGCCGGCGGCGCCTTGGGCGGCTTGGGCTTGGGCTAGGGCTTGGACGGCGGCGCCTTTGCGCAGAACGAGTTCGGCGAGGGCCTGAGGCGCTCCCGCCTGCCCCCGTGCTCCCGGAAACGCGTTGATGTCCACGATCAGTGGTCCGTCGGCGGTTTCGATGAGGTCGAGGCCGTACACGTCCAGACGGAAGACCGACCCGACCTTCCGGGCCAGCTCGTACCACCCCTCGGGAACGTCGTCGGGGCCGAGCGGCACGGCCGGACCGCGCTCGGCGCCGGCCAGCTCCGAGCGGCGCAGCGCTGCGAAGAGCTGCCCCGCAATGACCCAGACCTTCCGGTCCCAGCCGTCGTTCGCCGTGAACGGCTGGACCACCACCGGCTCGGCAGCCCACACGGCACACAGAGCTCGCAGGTCCTCCGCGCCGTCGACGCGGGCGACCAGGTCTCCGCGCCGGCTGTGCCGGCTCTTGACGACGACCGGGCGGGCAAGCCGCGTCCCGGCGAGTTGCCGCAGCGCGCCCACGGTGCGGGTCCGTGCGAACGGCAGCCCGGCCCGGCGCGCCAGCGCGGCCATCTCCGTACGGTCCTGGCACAGTTCGGTCGCGGCGGCCGAGTTGAGCACCACCCCGCCCCGGTGCTCCAGAGCGCGGGCCAGCGCGATCGCGCGCGGCGTGCGGGCTTTCAGCAGGTGGACGTCGGCAAGCGGGCCGCCGGGCACTTCGGCGTACGGGGCCGGGCCGTCCGAGGCCTCCGGATCGATCACCTCCACCTGGTGGTGCGGACTCAGCAGCGCGGTGGTGGCGGACAGGAGCGGATGGCCGGGCCGGGAGGTGATCAGTGCGACCCTCACCGGACGTCACCGGCCGCCGCGGTGGCCTGCACCGGAACCCTGGCGGCCTGCGCCGAGCCGGCGGACGCGGGCCGGGGAGCGGCAGCCGGCGGCGGAGGCGGTTCGGTGGGCCCGGAATGCGCCAGGTCGAGGATCGTGTGCGCCACCCGCGTCACCGCGTCGGGCACCTGCCGGAAGCTCGGGAAGTCGTTCACGTCGACGACCACAGGGCCGTCCGGCCCGAGCAGCACGTCCACGCCGTACAGGTCGAGCCCGTAGACGTCTCCCGTCTCGGCCACCAGATCGGCGATCTCGGCGCTCAGCGGCACACGCTCCTCGGGGGCCGACAGCTCGGGGTGCAGCGGGGAACACCGCTGGGTGGCGAACAGTTCACCGCCGACGCTGTAGACCTTCAGATCCAGGCCGGAGTTGGGCACGTACGGCTGGGCTATCAGCACCCCCTCCCCGGCCAGTTCGCCGCTCAGCTGCGGCAGCAGCTCCGGCGACGACACCAGCCGCACGCCCCTGCCCGCGCTCCCCTCGGCCGGCTTGACGACCAGCGGGAACGCCGCGCCCGGCAGCTCAGCGAACAGATCCGGCCGCGGCGCAGCGTAGGTGACGGGAACGGGCAGGCCGCGGCTCCGGCCGACGGCCGAGGCGAGCGCCTTGTCCCGGACGCCGCGGATCGAGCGCGCGTCGTTGACCGTGACCAGCCCCGCAGAGGCCGCCGCCTCCAGCAGCGTCAGACCAGGGCCGCCGGAGACCGTCTTGAGCACCCAGGCGTCGTGACTGCCCGCCCGGATGTCCTCGGAGACCCGTATCAGCGAGCTGCCGGGCCGGAGCACGTCCACACCATGCCCCCAGGCTCTGAGCCGGTGAATCACTTCCCTGGGCATACCGTCGTAGCGGTATTGCTCCTCCACCAGGAAGCAGAGCCTCATACGTTGCCGCCCCTCTCCATGCACCGGACGCCCCGGAAAGCTGTCCGGCGTGCTGCTGACATCCGAACTGCATGATCCATCCCGGCGTCTGGCGAACAGTCACCGCCCCGCAGCCGGCAGGCCGACGGCACCACAGTGGTGGGCGGCGCCCCGGGAACAGCGGGAAAAGCGGGGGTGTGGGGCAGCGGCGTGAGGGCGGTGGCTACCGTATCCGCGGCGATCCCTCGGCGGGCTGCAACAGGAGAGAAAACATGGGCGGGGACAGGACGACAGTGGCAGGCGGCATGGCCACAGCTCTCGAGTCTCGGCAGCAGCCACCGGTATCGGGGGCACGGAAGTCCCTCAGCTCGCTGCTGTGGGCCGTGGTCCTCCCCGCCTCGATGATCCTGGGCGCGGGGATCGGCCAGTGGCTGCTCTGGCTCGGCGTGGTGCTCATGCTGGCGGTGGTCGCGTCCGCCGCGTGTCTGATCGGCGGTCTCTGGCACCGCGCGGGTGCCGCGACGCTCGTGGCGTTCGCCGGCTTCGCGCTGATGCTCTTCGCCGGCCCCGCGGTGTACGAGGTCTATATGAAGACCGTGGGCGATCCGGTCGCTGCCGTGGTGACCGAGGTGACCGACCAGCACAACCGCCGCGGCCCGGACATGTTCTGCACCGTCGAGGAGACGGGCGGCGACCACGAGACGTACGAGGTGTCGCAGCAGGAGAACTGCTTCGGGCAGGCCGAGAAGGGCGACCGCGTCGAGATCCGCAAAGATCCGCTCGGTCTGCTCGACCCGCGGCTGCCCGACGGCCCCGACCAGCGGAACACCACGGAGATCACTCTCGGGGTCACGACTGGTCTCACCGCGCTGATCGCCGCGGCGACGTTCTACGCGGGGCAGCGTCGGCGGAGGGGGTAGTCCAGCGGCGTCAGCGGCCGGCCCGTGGGAGGGCGGCCACCGCCCATTTCGCCCGTGTGGACAGCTTGCTGAGCGCCTTCGCCGACTCCTTGCCGATCGTGTCGAGCAGCAGCCTCGCGTGCGTCATCGTGGTCCGGGCCAGCTCACTGTCGCCTGCCCCGGCAGCGGCCAGCGTCAGCTCCAGATGCTGCTCGGTGATCAGCCTGCCGAGCCCCCGGCGGTGCCACTCGGAGACCGTCTCGTCCGGCACGGATCCCGCTGTGCCATCGGTGCCACCGGCTCCGACCGCGGCTCGCGCCGCCTCCAGCGCCCGCGCCGCTGCTGTCAGGTCGCCCTTGCCGCGCTCCAGCCTGGCCAGTGCGTACGCCTCCGAGGCCCGCTCCCATGCTGTGTCCTGGAGCGAGAGGAGGTGGGACTGGGCGCGGGCCGCCTGGGCGTGGTCGCCGATACGCTCCAGCGCCCGGCTCAGCTCGCGGAGCCGCTCCGCGTCCGGGCCCGTGTCGTCCAGCATGCGGATGAGGGCGACCCGTGCGTGCTCGACGCGCCCCTGTCGGCGGGCCAGTTCGATCCAGGTGAACTCGCTCTCCGCGGCCACCTCGCGCCCGTGCCGCTTCCCCTCCTGGGCGTGGGCCCAACGCACGGCCGATGCGCTGTCGGTGACCTGCCCTGCGGTGGCCGACCGCAGCAGCGGCACGTCCCGCTCCTGCCCGTGCAGGGCCACCAGCATCGCGGCCAGCCGCCGCTCCTCGTACCACTCCGTCCGCTGGGCGCACTCGCGTTCCAGCAGAAAGCGCAGCAGCGGCAGGTCGCCTGCCCGGCGGTCGAACTGCGCCGCCCGCAGCACCCCCGCGCGCAGCACCGGGTCGTCGGCCGACTCCGCCCATGCGCCGGCCCCGGACCGAGCATCGGAATCGCCCGAGCGCATCCGCTCCAGCACCTCCCGGCCCGGCCCGAGGACGATCTCGTGCAGCGGCTGCCGGAAGGGCTCCTCCAGCCGGTACGCCAGCAACTCCCGGGAGTTGAGCAGCACATGGTCCGGTTCGGTACGCCGGGTGGCGGCATCCGACATGGCCGCGAGCTCGGCAAGGGGCCGGTCCGGCAGACCCAGACCGCTGAGCAACGCCGTCCGCTGCGCCTCCAGCTCGTCCAGTTCGGGGGCCAGTTCCTCCCGTATCCCGTCGTCCGCCGCGCGGACAGCGGCCATCAGTTCCTCCTCGCTCATCTCCGCGGAGACGTCCTCGCACCACCATGGCAGCCTGATGAGCATCTCCAGCGCCTCACCGACGCTGTCCGCGACCAGCGAGGCGTACCCGTCGCAGGACGCGTGCAGCACGGCCGTTCCGCCGCACAGGAAGTACGTGCCGCCCGTGTCGTCACCGGCGATCGGCTCCAGCGACGCACCCGAGGCCAGGTGCACCTCTTCGAGGTGATACGCCCGGCTCAGGTCGAAGCCGAAGGGGAACGCGGCCAGTTCCGCCAGCTCCGGGCGGGTGCGCAGCACTTCCAGCGCGGGATCGGTCATACGGCCGCACCCTAACGAGGGCAGCGGCTCAGCAGCCCACTGGCCCGGTCCTGAGGCCGGCGGTGGTCGTGACGACCGGGGCAGCGAAGAGCGCGTGTGCCGCAGTGACCGGGAGACGAAGTAAGGTTCACCTAAGTAGTAGCCCCCGAGTTCCGGAGCACCGCATGTCGATACGCCCTGGCCGCCGCAGACAGCGCACTGCCGCAGCCGTCGCCCTCCCTGTCGCCCTCGCGCTCGCGCTCGCACTGTCCGCCTGCGGCGCGTCCGACGGCTCCGGCGGCTCGTCCGGCGGCAAGGGCAAGTCGAAGGAGAAGGTGGCGCAGGGCGGAGAGGACTTCGCCGGCGCGGCCAAGAAGACAGCCGCGTTCGGTACGGACGCCGAGCCGGGGCAGTTCCCGCGCACCATCACCCACGCCATGGGCAAGACGCAGATCAAGAAGCCGCCCCGGCGCGTGGTCGTGCTGGACGTCGGGGAGTTCGACAACGCCGTCTCCCTCGGGGTCAAGCCGGTCGGCCTCGCGCCCACCGAGGGCGACAACGCCATCCCCAGCTACCTCAAGAAGCAGGCGGGCCACCCGAAGAGCGTCGGCACCATCAACAATCTCAACCTCGAGGCCATCGCCGAGCTCAAGCCCGATCTGATTCTCGGCAGCCAGCTCCGCGCCGCCGACAAGTACAAACAGCTCTCGGCCATCGCACCGACGGTCTTCTCCATCAGGCCCGGCTTCACCTGGAAGGAGAACTTCCTGCTGAACGCCGCGGCTCTCGACCGTACGAAGCAGGCGAAGGCCGAGCTCGGCGCGTACGAGAAAAAGGCCGAGAAGCTCGGCGACGACCTCGGGGACGACAAGCCCACCGTCTCGATGGTCCGCTACATGCCCGGCATGATCCGGCTGTACGCGAAGGCGTCGTTCATCGGCACCATCCTCCACGACGTGGGCCTGCCCCGGCCGAAGAACCAGCAAGTCAACGACCTCGCAACCGAAATCAGCTCCGAGCGGATAGACGAGGCCGACGCGGACTGGATCTTCACCGGCGCCTACGGCGACCCGAAGGCGACCGACCGGGCCAAGGCGCAGGACAGCCCCCTGTGGAAGAACCTGCGGGCCGTCAAGAAGGGGCAGGCGAAGGACGTGAAGGACGAGACCTGGTATCTGGGTCTCGGCGTGACCGCCGCCGACAAGGTCCTCGACGACTTGAGGGGTTACCTGGTCATGTAGTCCCCCGAGGGCCCCGCACACACGGGTCGACCAGGACGGCCGCCGACCGGCGGGCCGCAAAAGTGTTTGACGCTGCCCTGCGTACGGCGGTCGGATGGCGCTCATGAGCACAGAGCAGCCGCACCCCGGCCGGCACCGCACCGGCGACGGTCTCGTGCGGCGCCTGGTCGCCGGGCAGTTCCCGCAGTGGGTCGGACTGGCGGTGCGGCGGGTTCCGTCCGGCGGGACGGTCAACGCCATATACCGGCTGGGCGACGACATGACCGTACGGCTGCCGTTGGCGAAGGGCGGGGCCGAGGATGTCTCGAGGGAGCAGGAGTGGCTGCCCCGGCTCGCCCCTCAACTGCCCACCGCAGTCCCCGAACTGCTCGGGGCCGGGGCACCCGCCGAGGGGTACCCGTGGCCGTGGTCGGTGTACCGGTGGCTGCCGGGGGAGAACCCCGAGGCGGGGGCGTTGCGCGAACCTGTACTGCTGGCCCGGGATCTCGCCGGGTTCGTGACGGCGATGCGGAGCATCACCCTGCCGGGGGCGCCGGTGGCCCACCGCGGCGGACCCCTCGCCTCGCTCAACGCCGAGACGCGCGCCGCGATCGAGGAACTGCGGGGTGTCCCGCAGGAAGACGTCGACTGCGATGCCGCGACCGCCGTATGGGAGGACGCACTGCGGGCCCCGGGCCAGGACGCGCCGCCGGTCTGGCTGCACGCCGACCTGATGCCGGGCAATCTGCTGGTGGAGGGCGGCAGGCTGACCTCGGTGATCGACTTCGGGTGCCTGGGAACGGGCGATCCGGCCTGCGATCTGTTCCCCGCCTGGAATCTGCTGCCGCCCGAGGCGAGAGAAGCCTTCCGCCGGGCACTCGACGTGGACGACGCGACGTGGGCCCGCGGCCGGGCACGCACCCTCTCGCAGGCCCTGATCGCGCTGCCGTACCACCGAGGAACCAACCCGTCGATGGCGCGCAACGCCCGGCACGTGATCAGGGCGGTGCTGAGGGAGACCGGAGCCTGCTGACGCCTTGGCCCCACTGCTGGCGGCCCGCACCCGCGCGTTGCCGCGCACGTTGCCCCCTCCAAGCGCGGCAGCCATGCCGGGCAGGCAGGCCCCGCCGGGCGAGCCCTAGCAGACGGCGGCCGTGCGGGGAAGTGGGGCGGCGCCTGTCGATCGTGCAGGCGGTTCGTACGGTTCCCTGCGAATTCGCTTGATTGTGCGCGGGACCGGGGGACTCCACGCTGGGGTGTACCGCTCGGGGTGAGTTCGTGTTCCCCCCCGTTGCGCCGGAATTCCCCTCTGCCTGTCCCGACGGATCCTGAGGAGCGCCATGCCTGCCCGAGTGACGGATCCCTTGCTCCAGCCCTTTTCGATAAAGAGCCTCACCCTGCGCAACAGGGTGGTCAGTACCTCACACGAACCGGCTTTCGGGGAAAAAGGTCTGCCCCGTGACCGCTATCGGATGTACCACCTGGAAAAGGCTCGCGGCGGGGTCGGACTGACGATGATCGGCGGTTCGGCGGTCGTGTCACCCGACAGCCCGCCGTCCTTCGGTAATCTGCTGCTCTACCGCGACGACGTGGTGCCCTGGCTCCGCCGGCTGGCCGACGATGTGCACGCTGCCGGGGCCGCGGTCATGTGCCAGATCACCCACCTGGGACGGCGCACCAGCAACTACGCGGGCGACTGGCTGCCCGTCCTGTCGGCCTCCCCGTTGCGGGAACCCGCCCACCGGGCCTTTCCCAAGGCGGCCGAGCCGTGGGATCTGGACCGCATCGTGCGGGATTACGCCGACGCCGCCGCACGCTGCGAGGAAGGCGGTCTCGACGGCATAGAGATCCAGTCCTACGGGCACTTCTTCGACAGCTTCCTCTCTCCGACGACAAACCGCCGGACCGACGCATTCGGCGGCACCCTCGCGAACCGTATGGCCTTTCCGCGCCGGGTGATCCGCGCGATCCGGTCCGCCGCCGGGTCCGAATTCGTGGTCGGTATCCGCATGATGATGGACGAGGACCGGCCGGACGGACTGACCTTCGACGAGGCGCTGGTGGCAGCCCGGTGCTATATCGAGGACGGCATCGATTTCGTCAGCACCATCAAGGGATCGATCGAGAGTGACGCATCCCTGGCGCGGGCGATTCCGTCCATGGGTACGCCCTCGGCACCGTTCCTGGAGTTCACGGCGGAGGTCAGACGCCGGCTGGACGTGCCAGTGATGCACGCCGGCCGCATCGCCGATGTCGCGACCGCGCGGCATGCCGTACGGGAAGGGATGCTCGACCTGGTTGGCATGACCAGGGCCCAGATCGCCGATCCGCATCTCGTGGCGAAAGTCGCCGCCGGAGACGAGGACCGCATCCGGCCATGTGTCGGAGCCAGTTACTGCCTGGACGCGATCTACGACTCCGGTGACACCAAGTGCATCCACAACGCCGCCACAGGGCGAGAGCTGCGCCTGCCCCACACCGTCGAGCGAGCGCCCGAGCGGAAGAAGGCCGTGGTCGTCGGCGCCGGGCCCGCGGGGCTCGAAGCGGCCCGGGTGCTGGGCGAACGCGGACACGACGTCGTGCTGTACGAGGCAGCGGACCTGCCCGGCGGGCAGATCCGCATGGCCGCCTCGAACAGCCGCAGACGGGATCTCCTGGGCATCGTCGACTGGCGTGTCCACGAGTGCGAGGTGCTCGGTGTCGATCTGCGGTGCGGGGTGTTCGCCGAGGCGGAGGACGTGCTCGCGGAGCGCCCCGACGTCGTCCTCGTCGCCACGGGTGGACTGCCCGACCCCTCCTTTCTCGCGCAGGGCGCCGACCTCGTGGCCGACACCTGGGATGTGCTCAGCGGGGCTCTGCGGCCACGCGGACGGGTGCTGGTCTACGACGACAACGGTGGCTGCCCGGCCCTGGACGCCGTGGAGGTGCTGGCCCGTCAGAACGCGGGCCGGGGCGGCGTCGTGATCGAGTACGTGACGCCGGAGCGCACGCTCGCGCCCGACGTTGGCAGCATGAACGCGCCCGCCTATCTGAAGATCTTCGCCGAGCACGAGGTCGGCACCACGCCGGCGCACCGGCTGCTGTCCGTACGCCGCAGGAAGGACGGGCAACTGAGCGCGACTCTGCGCAGCGAGTACGCGGCCAAGGAGACGGAACGCCTCGTGGATCACGTCGTGGTCGAGCACGGAACGCTGCCCAACGCCGATCTCTACTGGGAACTGCTGCCCGGGTCCGGCAACCTCGGCCGGCTGGACCACCGCGCGCTGCTGGCCGGGGAACCACAGCCGGACGCCGGCAACCCGCGGGGCCGTTACCAGCTGTTCAGGCTCGGCGACGCCGTCACCAGCCGCAACATCCACGCCGCGGTGCTCGAAGCGCTGCGGCTGTGCTTGCCGATGTGACCGTGTCCGCCGATGTGATCGCGAGCAAGCCCGAGAGGAGACGAACGTGACACCACTGGGAAGCGCCATACCGCCCCAGGCCCGAGCCCGGGTACGGGACGCGGTGGCGCGACGGGCCACCGGACGCAGCCTGGAAGGCCCCTTCTACACCGACCGGGAGTTCTTCGACGTCGACATCGAGGCGGTCTTCGCCCGCCAATGGCTCTTCGTCGCCGTGGACGCCGAGCTGCCCGAGCCGGGCGACTGCACCACGGTGGAGATCGGGCCTTACTCGGTCATCGTCCTGCGCGACGACGACACCCTCCGGGCGTTCCACAACGTCTGCCGGCACCGAGGCGCCCGCATCCTGGACCCGGGAGGCGGTTCGACGGGCAACCTGGTCTGCGGCTACCACAAGTGGACGTACGGAACGGACGGCACACTCCTGCACGCCCCCTCGCAGCCCGCGGACTTTGACCCCGGCTGCTTCGGCCTCAGGACCGTACACGTCCGCAGCGTCGGCGGCCTGGTGTTCGTCTGTCTCGCCGAGGAACCCCCGGCCGACTTCGCCGAGGTCGCCGCCCGTATCGAGCCCTACCTGCGTCCGCACCAGCTGCGCCGGGCCAAGGTGGCGGCCCGCACCGACCTGGTCGAGGACGGCAACTGGAAACTCGTGATGGAGAACAACCGGGAGTGCTACCACTGCGACGGGCACCCCGAGCTGCTGCGCACGTTCTTCCCCACCTACGGCTACACCGAGGACAACGTGCCCGCACAGCTGCGTCCGGCGCACGAACGCTATCTGCGGGCCGACGCGGAGATGCGCGAGACGTACGAGAGGCTGGATCTGCCGTACGCGCTCATCGAGGAGCTGCACATCCGCCCCACCGGGTTCCGCATCCAGCGCGACGCCCTCGACCTGGCCGGGGAGTCCTTCACCCCCGACGGCGCAGCCGCTTGCTGCCGCCTGCTCGGCGACCTGGCCACGCCACGGCTCGGACATCTGGCTCTGCACATGCAGCCCAACTCCTGGTTCCACGTCCTCGGGGACCACGCGATCACCTTCGGGGTCCTCCCTCTCGCCCCGGACAAGACATTGCTGCGCACCACCTGGCTCGTGCACCAGGACGCCACCGAGGGCGTGGACTACGACCCGGACACGCTGCTGAGGGTCTGGACGGCGACGAACGAGCAGGACGCCCGGCTCGTCGCCCGCGCCCAGCAGGGCGTCTCCAGTCCGGCGTACGAGCCGGGTCCGTACGCGCCGACGGAATACCAGGTCGAGGCGTTCTGCGCCTGGTACATCGCCCGACTGCGCGAGGAACTGCAGCGATGACCGGCGTGCGCACCCTTCCGGTGGCCCCTGAAGCGCTGCGGCTGCTGACCGCGCTCCGCGAACAGGACGGTGCGACGGACCACACGCTGGTCTGCACGAGCGTCCACAGCGTCACCCGCGCTATGAAGACCTTCGTCTTCGAACCGGCCGAGCCCGCTCTCTTCCGCCATGAGCCGGGCCAGCACCTCGTGTTCACCTTCGAGATCGACGGCCGGCAGCTCAGCCGCTGCTACACCCTCTCCTCCCCGCCGACCCGCCCGCACGTCGCCGCGATCACCGTGAAACGCGTCCCCGGGGGGCGGGTCTCGAACTGGCTGCACGACCGGCTGGCTCCGGGCCGGACGGTTCGCGCCCGAGGTCCGTTCGGCCGGTTCTCGCTGACCCGGCACCCGTCGCCCGGCTACCTCTTCCTCTCCGGCGGCAGCGGGATCACGCCCCTGATGTCCATGACCAGGACCCTGTACGACCTGGCGTCCCCGGCGGACGTGGTCTTCGTTCACAGCGCCCGCACCCCCGACGACATCCCCTACCGGCAGGAGCTGGAGCTGATCGCGGCGACCGCGCCGAGTCTCCGGGTCACTCATATCTGCGAGGACGACGGGGAAACGGAGCGGTGGCGCGGTTACCGCGGCCGTCTCACCCTCGGCTTGCTGCGGCAGATTGCCCCCGACCTGCGCCGCCGGGAAGTGTTCAGCTGCGGGCCGCCGGGCTATATGCAGGCCGTTCGTCGGCTGCTGTGCACGGCAGGGCACCCGCAGGACCGCCACCACCAGGAGACCTTCGAGGCCCCGCACCCCGCCCCTACCTCGGCCGACTCGTCGGCGGACTCGGGCGGGGCGGGGAAGTTCGCGGTGCAACTCTCGCGCAGCGGGACGACTATCGAGTGCGACGTCGGCACACCGGTGTTGGAGGCCGCGGCACGCGCGGGTATCACCCTTCCTTCCGCCTGCGGTCAGGGCATGTGCGGCTCGTGCGTGACCACCCTGGAGAAGGGATCGGTCGACATGCGGCACAACGGCGGCATCAGCCCCCGGGACGCCGCGCAGCACAAGATCCTCCTGTGCTGCTCAACTCCCCTGGAAGATCTGGTCATCGATGCCTGAGCAGGCAGGTGGCCGCCAGTGCGGCAACCCCCAGGCCGACGCCGGCTCAGCTCGATCCCGCAGCGGACCGTGCAAGCTGATTGCATGATCGACCCTCGGCTCCGGATCCTGCAGATGGTCGCCGAACACGGCACCGTGACGGCCGCGGCGCGGGTGCTGCACTACACGCCCTCCGCCGTCTCCTACCAATTGCGCCAGCTGGCCGCCGAGGTGGGCGCGGAACTGGTGGTCCAGCAGGGCCGCGGCATCCGGCTGACGAACGCGGCCCGCGTACTGCTGCAGCACGCGGAGCGCCTACAGGAGCAGTGGGAGCTCGCCCGGGGCGAGTTGGCGGCCGTGGGAACCGAGCCCACCGGCAGGCTCACGCTGTGCGGGTTCTCCACCGCGGCCAGCCGGCTCTTGCCACCCGCCGCGGCCGGACTCCGCGACGCCCACCCGCAGCTGACGGTCCGGATCATCGAAGCCGAACCCGACCGCTGCTTCGACCTGCTGCTCTCCGATGAGGCCGATCTCGCGATGCTGGTGGTCACCGCGGATTCACCGCCCATGACCGACAACCGCTTCGACCAGCAACCGCTGCTGGACGACCCGCTGGATCTGGTCGTTCCGTGTGACCACCCCCTCACCCGGCAGCAGCGGGTGACGCTGGCCGACGCTGCGCGGGAGCCGTGGATCCTCGGCAACCCCGGCACGACCTACCACCAGTTGGTGCTGGCCGCCTGCATGAGCGCGGGCTTCACCCCGCACATTGCCCATTACGCGGACGAGTGGGACACCGGTACCGCGCTCGTCGCCCACGGTTTCGGGGTGATCCTCGTACCGCGGCTGGCCCAGCTGCGCGGGGACGCGCCGGTGGCGCGCCTCCCGTTGCACGGCGAACCGGCCCCGGCCCGTCGCATCATGTCCGTCACTCGGCGCGGCGCCCGCGGGATACCCACCCTCACGCGCGCCCTGGAGACCATCACCGCGACCGCGGAGGAGCTGCTGCCGAAGCGGGGGCGGTGACGGACAGCGCGACCCCCGGGCGTCCACGCCCCAGGCGTAACCCGGGCCTCACGCCCCGGGCGTAACCCGGGCCTCACGCCCCGGGCGTGAGGCGTTCGCGGATTTCCTGGGCCGCCTGCCGGGCCCGGGCGCCCAGTTCGGCGAAGCGGGATTCGGGGACGCGGTCCCGTGGCCCCCACACGCTGACGACGGCGACGGGATGGTCGCCCCTGTCCAGTACCGGAGCGGCGACCCCGTACAGCTGCGGTTCGAGTTCGCCGACGCTGACGCTGTAGCCCTGCGCGCGCACCTTGGCGAGTTCGGCGTGCAGGGCCTCCCGGTCGGTGCGGGTCGTCTCGGTGTACTCGGCCAGCGGACCGGAGAGCAGGGCCTCGACCTCCCCGGGCGTCTGCCAGGCCAGCAGCGCCTTGCCCGCGGAGGTGGCGTGGATCGGCACCTGCCGGCCGAGCCAGCGGGCGCTGAGCACCGCGGGCGGTACCACCTCGTCGACGTAGGTGAGTCCCAGCCGCCGGGCCACCGCGAGGTTCGCGGTCTCGCCGGTTTCCCGGCACAGTCGCTCCAGCACATCGTGGGAGCGGCGGATCAGCCCCTCCACGCCCGCGGTCGAGGCCAGCCGGCTGATCGCGGATCCGATGGTGTACCGGTTGCCGGCCGGGTCGCGCTCCACCATCGCGTGATGTTCCAGGGTGGCCAGCAGCCGCCAGGCCGTGGCCCGGTTCAGTCCGCACTCCGCGGCGAGTTCGGCGACGGGACGGCCCTCGGGCGCGCTCGCCGAGACGGCGTTGAGCAGCGCGATGGCCCGCTCCAGGGCCTGCACCCGGCCCCCGCCCTGCCGTGCGCCGCCCTGCCCGTCAGGGGTGTCCTGCCCGTCCGGGGCTTCCAGCGCGTCCGGCGCGTGCGCCGCGTTCATCTCCGTGCCTCCGCTCTCTTCCGTCCGCTCCGCGAAGCGTAGTCCCGCACCGCAGGGGGGCCGTTACGCGCACCGCGCGGGGCTCTCGTGGACGCCCGCTGTCCCCTTGACGCGCCCGAAACGCCACCCGTAGCGTCGCGTAATACGAGCCGCCACCGCACATTATGCTACCCCGTGCAGGGCGGCAGCCGACCAACGACGGCGATCTCCGGGTGGGCAGATGGCAGAGAATCCAGCACGAGTGGTCACCCCGTACGAGGGGACGGGCCACCGGCCGTGGGACGACGCGGCGCCCGTGCCGGCGCCGCTGGCGCTGCACAGCACTCCGGTACGGCCGGAATGGGTGGACTACAACGGGCACATGAGCGAGTCGTGCTATCTGCGCGTCTTCGGCGACAACTCCGACGCGTTCTTCCGCTACCTCGGCATCGACGAGGAGTACCGGGCGAACGGCGGGTCGCTCTACACGGTCGAGACGCATCTGCACAACAAGCGCGAGGCCGCTGAGGGGGAACCGCTCAGGCTCACGCTGCAGCTGCTCGACCACGACACCAAGCGTGTGCACCTCTTCCACGAGACGCGGCACGGCGCCGACGGCACCCTGCTCGCCACGGCCGAACAGATGCTGCTGCACGTCGACACGGGGCAGGCCCGCGCCTGCCCGCTCCCGGGTGAACTCCTGCGCCGGCTCGGCGCGATCCAGACCGCGCACGACGCACTGCCCGTGCCCGAGACGGTCGGCAGGCCGATGGGCATACCCGGCGACCGCAGCCGGGCGGTCCGCCGGCCGACCACCAGGTGAGGGAGAGGGAAACCATGGACTTCGAGCTCACCGACGAGCAGCGCATGATCGCGGAGACCGTCGGCAAGTTCGTGCGGACCGAACTGGACCCGCACGCCGACGAGGTCGAGCGGCTGGACGACGTACCGCCGGAACTGGCCCGCACCATCCGCGAGAAGGCGCTCGGTGCCGGCCTGTACGCGGCGAACATGCCCGAGGAGATCGGCGGTGGCGGACTCGACGCCGTCAGCATGACCCTCGTCGAGCGGGAGCTGGGAAAGACCAGCTTCGCCCTCCAGATGCTCGTCGCCCGCCCCAGCAACATCCTTCAGGCGTGCGAGGGCGAACAGCGCACCCGCTACCTGCTGCCCGCGGTCCGCGGCGAGCGGCACGACTGTCTCGCCATGACCGAGCCGGGCGCCGGCTCCGACGTGCGCTCCATGCGGACACGGGCCGTACGCGAAAGCGGCGGCGACGGCGGCGCCTGCGGCAGCGACTGCTACGTGCTCAACGGCAGCAAGCACTTCATCTCACACGCCGACATGGCCGACTTCGCCATCGTGTTCGCCGCTACCGGCACCGAGGAGACGGCGCGCGGCACCAAGAACCTCATCACCGCGTTCCTGGTGGACCTCGACGCACCCGGCGTCGAGGTGCGGCGCGGCTCGGGCTGCGTCTCGCACCGCGGCTACCACCAGTGCGAGCTGACCTTCACCGACGTCAGGCTCCCGGCCGGGCAGCGGCTGGGCGAGGAGGGCCGCGGGTTCGCGCTCATGGGGGAGTGGCTTGGTGCCAGCCGGCTCCAGGTCGCCGCGACCAGCGTCGGCCGCGCCCGCCGCGTCCTGGATCTCACCCTCGACTGGGCCGCCGAACGCGAGCAGTTCGGGCAGCCCGTCGGCCGGTTCCAGGGCGTGAGCTTCCCGCTCGCGGACCTGGCCACCGAACTGGAGGCCGCCGAGCTGCTGACCCTGCGCGCCGCCTGGAAGCAGGACGGGGGCACCATGACCGACCGCGACGCGGCCATGGCCAAGCTGTACGCCTCCGAAGCCCTGGGCCGCATCACCGACCAGGCGCTCCAGACCTTCGGCGGCATGGGACTGATGGCCGAACTGCCCATCGAACGCTACTGGCGCGACGCCCGCGTCGAGCGCATCTGGGACGGCACCAGCGAGATCCAGCGGCACATCATCTCCCGCTCCCTGCTGCGTCCCCTGGGCGCCTGATGACGGCAGGCGCCCACCCACTGAAGCGCCTGCTGGCGCCCCGCCATATCGCCGTGTACGGCGGCGCGACAGCTGCCCGCGTCGTACGCCAGTGCCGGGCCGTCGGCTACGAGGGCGAACTGTGGCCAGTCCACCCGCGCCGCGACCACATCGAAGGGCTGCCGTGCCACCTCAGCACGGGCGAGCTCCCCGCGGCGCCGGACGCCGCGTTCCTCGCCGTACCCGCCCGGGCCACGGTGGACGTCCTCGCCGCACTCGCCCGGCGCGGGGCGGGAGGGGCGGTGTGCCACGCGTCCGGTTTCGCCGAGGACGGCCCGGGCGGCGCCGCGCTGGAGGACGCGCTGCGCACCGCCGCCGGTGACATGCCGGTGATCGGCCCCAACTGCCTCGGCGTCCTCAACTACCTGGACGGCACCGCACTCTGGGCCGACCAGCACGGCGGCGCCCGTACGGACAGCGGCGTCGCCGTCATCACCCAGAGCGGCAACATCGGCCAGAACCTCACCATGCAGCGCCGCGCCCTCCCGCTCGCCTACCTGATCACCGCCGGGAACAGCGCGGTCACCGACACCCCGCAGCTGATCGAGGCGCTGCTGGAGGACCCGCGGGTGACCGCCATCGGACTGCACCTCGAAGGGATCGCGGACCCCGCCGCGCTCGCCCGCGCCGCACTGTCCGCACTGCGGCGCGGAGTGCCCGTGGTGGCGCTGAAGACCGGCACCTCGACGCTGGGCGCGCAGACGGCCATGAGCCACACCAGCTCCCTCGCCGGGCCGGACGAGCTGTGCGAAGCGCTGTTCCGCCGCACCGGAGTCGCCCGGGTGCCGGAGATCGGCACCTTTGTGGAGACACTGAAGCTGCTGCACGTCCACGGACCACTGACCGGCGGCCAGGACCCGGCGGGACGTGCCCGGATCACCTCGGCCAGTTGCTCGGGCGGCGAGGCGGCCCTGCTGGCCGACACGGCGCAGCGGCACGGGCTCGAACTCCCGCCGCTCCCACAGCGGTCGGCGGCGCGGCTGCGCGAGGTGCTGGGCGACCAGGTGCACATCCGCAACCCGCTCGACTACCACACCTACATCTGGGGCGACTTCGCCGCACAGCGCGAGTGCTTCACCGCTCTCCTCGGCGCCGGCTGCGACCTGAACGTCCTGCTGCTCGACATGCCGCGCGCCGACCGGTGCGAAGCCGACGCCTGGACCACCACGCTGGACGCCTACGCGGCGGCACAGCGCCGCACCGGCGCCCCGGCCTGCGTCGTCGGCTCCCTGCCCGAAGGGGTGCCCGAACCTGTCGCCCAGCAGCTGCTGTCGCAGGGCATCGCCCCGCTCCAGGGGCTGGCCGACGGCGTACGGGCCATCGCCGCGGCCCACCGGATAGGCGCGGCTCGGCGTACGGTGGACCAGGCACTGCCGCCGGCAGGGCCGGTGCGGCAACCGCGCACCGGACGCGTCGAGTTGCTGGACGAGTACGCCGGAAAGCAGGAGCTGGCCGGATATGGCCTGCCCGTACCGGACAGCGCCGTTGCGGCACCCCGCGAGGCCGCGCGGGTCGCCCGGACTCTCGGCTTCCCCGTCGCGGCCAAGGCCCTCGCCGCCGACCTGGCGCACAAGAGCGAGGCGGGCGGCGTGCACCTGGGGCTGACCGACCAGACAGCGGTGGAGGAAGCCGTCTCGGCCATGGCCGGGCTCGCCGACAGCTTCCTGATCGAACGGATGGTGCCGGACGCGGTCGCCGAACTCTTGGTCGGCGTGCACCACGACCCGGCCTTCGGCCCGGCGCTGACCCTGGGAGCGGGCGGCGTACTGGTCGAACTGGTGCGGGACACCGCCACACTGCTGCTTCCCGCCACCGACGAGGAGATCGCAGCCGCTCTCGCCACGCTGCGCGCCGGGCCGCTGCTGCGCGGCTTCCGGGGCCGCCCGGCCGGCGACGTACCCGCCGCGGTCGCCGCCGTCCAGTCCGTCGCCGGCTACGTACGGGATCACCCCGAGGTCACCGAACTGGACGTCAACCCGCTGCTCGTACTGCCCGAAGGGCAGGGCGCGATCGCCGCGGACGTACTGATCAGCCGCCTGGCCCCCCAGCGGGCGGACCGCCCGGACGCACCGGAATGACGGAGAAGAAAGGTATGGAACACCATGGACCCCGTACGGCTGGACGTGGACAGCGGCGTACTGCTGATCACGCTGGACCGGCCGAAGGCCAACGCCATCGACGCCGCGACGAGCCACGCCCTGTACGCGGCCTTCGACCGGCTGCGAACCGACGGCACCCTGCGCGCCGCCGTGGTCACCGGTGCCGGGGAGCGGTTCTTCTCCGCTGGCTGGGACCTGAAGGCGGCAGCCGAAGGCGAGGCCATCGACGCGGACCACGGCCCCGGCGGATTCGCGGGGCTGACCGAGCTGTTCGACCTGGACAAGCCGGTGATCGCCGCGGTGAACGGGCTCGCACTGGGCGGCGGCTTCGAACTCGCCCTCGCCGCCGACCTGATCGTCGCCGAAGCGCACGCGGAGTTCGCCCTGCCCGAGGTGAAGGTCGGCATGATCGCCGACTCGGGCGGTGTGCTGCGGCTGCCCCGCAGACTGCCGCGCGCCGTGGCGACGGAGCTGCTGCTCACCGGCCGGCGGCTGGACGCGGCCGAGGCGGCCCGGTGGGGTCTGGTCAACCAGGTCGCCGAGCAGCCCGGCACCGCCGTGGAGCGGGCCCTCCGCCTGGCACACACCCTCCGCGAGGGCGCACCCCTGGCGGTGGCCGCCGTGAAGGAGGTGCTCCGTGCGACGGAGCACCTCCCCGTCGAGGACGCCTACGCCCTGATGCGCGGCACCGGCCTGCCCCGGTACCGCACCATGCTGGCCTCGGCCGACGCCCGGGAGGGCCCGCGCGCCTTCGCCGGGAAGCGGGCACCGCGGTGGACGGGGACGTGAGGGCGGTCGGCGTACTCACCCCGCCGAGGGCCGGACCACCACCTTGAGGTGGGCCGGGTCCTTCGCCGGGGCCTGTAGCGCGTCGGCCGTATCGGACAGCGAGAAGCGGCCGGTGAGGATCCCGTCGAGGTCTACCTGGCCCGTGGCCGCCAGGTCCAGCGACGTGGGGAAGGCGTGCGTGTGCCGGAAAGCCGTGACCAGATCGATCTCCCAGCGCTGCGGATGCGCCAGCGGCAGACCGTCGACGCCGGGTGCCGCCTGCCCGACGACGGTGGCCCGCGCGGCGGGCTTCAGCGCGCGGATCCCCTCCCAGAGCGCCGCGGGCTGTGGCAGTGTGCGGGCGGCGGGTGTCGTCGTGGCTGGGCACTCCCCCAAGTTCTCGGCTTCGCTCGAACAGGGGGGACCCCCATCGCGGTGGAGCCGCACATGAATACAGCCCGCGCCCCTTCGGGGCGCGTCAGCCTGCCCGTACCGGCCCGCAGCGCCTCAGCGGGGGTGGCGGGAGCCCGTGCGGAAGCCGATCATGCGCCAGATCCGGATCTCGCGGGCGAGGCCCGGGAGTTCGCGGAGGAACATCGCCAGGAC
The DNA here is from genome assembly GCF_017676365.1 of Streptomyces oryzae. Taxonomy (GTDB): domain Bacteria; phylum Actinomycetota; class Actinomycetes; order Streptomycetales; family Streptomycetaceae; genus Streptomyces; species Streptomyces oryzae. Next base: position 1,816 of record NZ_JADKMA010000014.1, on the reverse strand, counting down.
CAGTACGCCGATCGCCGCGATCTGGCCCGTCAGGATGCGCTTGGCCGTGCAGGGGCCGGTGTGCCGTCGCTGCTTCATGTGCCGCTCCTCGGTTCCTGAGATCCTCGCTTCTTCCTTTCCGGGCCCCTCAGCCGGGCGGGATGCTAGGCATGATCTTCATGAGGGAGTTGTGCTTCTTCCAGTGGATGCCGGTCGAACGCCGGGCATCTGCTGTGCCGTCCTTGTGGTGGCCCGGCTGGCGGTTGTAGAGACCCTTGTTGCCCTGGTGCATGCCTCGCACATGGGTGGGGGTGTCCGGTTTCACGTGGGGTTTCCCGACGCGGATGCTGCCCATGGCGCCTCCTCGCGCTCCTCGTTCTCCACGGTGCCGCGTTGTTGCCTCGGCCTCCGTCTCAGTCCCGGCGTTCGGTCAGTCCGGCGAAGAACCGGTCGACCTCGGGCCATACCCGGCTGCCGCCGGAGAGGCCCCGCCACTCCCGGCGTACGACGGCGACCATGCGGAAGCAGTCGTCGACCGGGACGATCCAGTGCTGTTCGCGGCCCTGGACGGTGTTGACGAGCAGCGCTTCGACGTCCGCCGCCAAGGTGGCCAGTTCGGGGCAGTGCGCCACGGTCTCGCGCCACGCTTCGGGGTCGGGCTCCCACCGGGTCGGCCCGGCCGGACTGGGGTAGTGGGCGCGTACACCGCCGTCGGCGCGCGGCACGAAGAAGGCGAGCCCGACCGGAACGCCCAGCGGCGCGGTCGGCACCGGGGCCAGGCGCAGGCGCCGGCGCGGAATCAGCCGGTAGTGCCCCTCGCTGGCGGCGTCCCGCGCGAACAGCAGCGAGCACGGTTGGCAGGCGCACAGCACCTGGTCCGCTGCGGTGTCGAGCAGGTGCCGGTGCTGGTCGGCGGGGACGGGGGCCGCGCACAGGTCGCAGCGTTCCGCGTCCTCGCCCCGGCCACCGGGCTGGTCGGCGGCCTGGCGGATGACGCGGGCGAGGGCGCCGGAGGTCATGCCGTCCCCGCGGTCGGTGCGCAGCTGGGCGCCGCAGGAGCAGCGGCGGCGGGCAGCAGCGACTCCAGCGGGATGAACGCGGCGGCCGGTTCGTCCGGTACCCGGCGTACGTCGGAGAGTTCGGGCGCGGCGGCCAGCACCGCCTCGCGTACGGCTTCCTCGATGCCGGAAGCGGAGCAGCCGCAGCCCGTGGTGGTGAGCCGCACGGAGGCCACCGACCCGTCGACGCCCACGAGTTCGACGGCGGCGCCGCGCTCGCGCAGCACCTTCGCGATGCGGTCGACGGCGGCCGCGACGCGGCGCTCGGCCGGCTCGGGGTGCAGTTCGTGCAGCACCAGCAGATGGCCCACGAGCTGGTCGTCGGTCAGCCGGGCGGTCAGTTCGGGGCCGGCCAGATCCCGGACCCGCGCCAGCGCTTCGCCGTACAGCTCCGTCAGCCCGCGTACGGCCTCCAGTGCCGCGTCGGCGGACGGTCCGGCCAAGCCCTCGACACGGGCGAGGAGTTCGTCGAGGCGGGCCAGGCGCTGTTCGACGTCGGCGTCGGTCAGCCGTGGAGCGTCACCCATGTCCCGCTCCCGTCCCGGCTCCCGCGCCGAACATCGGGGAGTGCGTCTGCTGCAGCTCCCTGCCCTTGCCGAGGTACATGTGGACGCCGCAGGGGAGGCAGGGGTCGAAGCTGCGGACGGTGCGCATGATGTCGACGCCCTTGAAGTCGTCCGGGTCGTTCTCCTCGAAGATCGGCTGGCCCTGCACGGCGTCCTCGTAGGGGCCGAGGTTGCCGTAGTTGTCCTGGGGGCTGGCGTTCCAGGGGGTGGGCG
>NZ_JADKMA010000149.1 GCF_017676365.1 Streptomyces oryzae | reverse complement strand
CCCCGCAAGTGCCCCGGACCTCACGCGCCCCACGAACCCTCCGCACTCCGCGAGCGCCTCAGACCTCACCGGCCCCATACACCCCACGAGCCGCCCAGACCTCCCACACCCCCCACGCCCTACCGCATGACCTCCCCCGCGTTCACCAGCAAGCACTGTCCCGTGATCGCCCGTGCCCTTTCGGAGGCGAAGAACACCGCCGTCTCGGCCACATCGCCGTCCTGGGCCATCCGCCGCAGCGGCATCCGCTCCTCCAGCCGGCCCCGCACCACCTCGGGCGCCACCCCCTCTGACTTCGCGGCCCACGTCACGTACTGCTCCACCTTGGGGCCCCACATCCAGCCGGGCTGCACGGTGTTGACCCGCACTCCGTCCGGCCCCAGTTCGTGTGCGAGGGAGTACATGGCGGTGACGAGGGCGCCCTTGGACGCCGAGTAGGCGGCACGCTGCTCCTGTGCCGGCGGGGCGACGGAAGCCTGGGTGCCGATCATGACGACGGAGCTGTCCCCGCGTGCCTCGGCCGACGCCTTCAGCGCGGGCAGACATGCCTGGGTCATCCGCAGCGTCCCCAGCAGATTGATGTCCAGCGCGGGCTGCCACTCCGCCAGGTCGGCGCCTTCCACCCCGCCGGCGATCGTGTCGAGGGCGGCCACGTGTACGACGGCGTCGATGCCGCCGAAGCGTTCCGCGGCCAGCGCGGCCAGCGCCGCGCACTGCTCGTCGTCCCGGATGTCCACGGCGCGGTAGGCGCTGCGCGACCCGCCGGGGTCGACGGCAGCGGCGCAGCCTGCCAGATTCGCCTCCGTGCGGGCGCCGAGCACCACACGGGCACCCTCCCGCACACAAGCCGCTGCCACCTCGTGACCGAGCCCGGGACCGACTCCCGACACGATCACGGTCTTGTCCGCAAGCAGCACGAAGATCGCCTCCCGCACGGTTCCGCACGACGGTGGGCCCGGGCTGCCGGGAGTCTCGTACTCTGACGACCCGTCAGCTATACCGGTCCGGGACACCGTACGGGAGCCGAGGAGGGGGAGGAACCCCGATGGAGACCCCGACCGAACCACCGCCCCGCACATCCGCCGACACCCAGGCCACTCAGGTCACCCAGGCCGCCCACACCGCCTACGCCGAACTGGCCTCCGTCGGCCCCTACGGGGTGCGCCCTGGGCACGCCCTCATCACGATGGTGGAGCCGCATCCGGGCCACGAGCACGCGTACAACCGCTGGTACGAGGACGACCACTACATCGCGGGCGCCATGGCCATGCCCTGGATCTACGCGGGCCGCCGCTGGGTGGCCACCCGTGATCTCCAACTGCTGCGCTACCCGGCCGAGTCGGCTGTCGCGCAGCCGGTCACCGCCGGCTGCTATCTCTCCACCTACTGGATCACCGAGGGCCGTTACGGCGAGCACATGCGGTGGACCGTCGCCATCAACAAGCGCCTCAACCGCGACGGGCGCGTCTACCGTGACCGCACCCACATCTTCACCAGCTTCCAGGACCACCAGGCCACCGTCTACCGCGACGGCGCCGCCGGACCCCGCGACCACCACGCGCTCGACCACCCCTACCGGGGGCTGGTGCTCCAGGTCATCGACGCCGCAGGTCCGGCCGAGCGGGCCGAACTGCTGGAGTGGCTGCGGGCCCGCCATCTCCCGGGCCGGCTGAAGGACTCTCCCGCCGCCATGGTCACCGTTTTCCGCCCCACTCCGCTGCCCGTCGACCGCATGTCGTACGTGAAGCAGGTCGAGGGCACGGACACCCGGCTCACCCTGCTGTGGTTCCTGGAGGAGGACCCGCGGGAACGCTGGGAGGCATGTTTCACGGGCCTGACCGAGGCCGTCGCGGAACCGGGGCTGGGAAGGACAGAACTTGTCGCACCCTTCATCCCGACGATCCCGGGCACCGACACCTACGCGGACCAGCTCCGCTGAACCTGGGGGAGGAGGAGAGGGGAGGGGCGCGGACCGGGGCCGGGCCCCGGACAGTGCCGAGCCCCCTCGGCCGGGACGGCGGACCAGTCGAGAGGGCTCTTGCGTCGTGCGTTCAACGGGACAGCGTCGCGAGGACGTGCCGCCGCGGACGCCGTACGGGCTTCCGGGCTCCGGCCTCAGGCCAGACCGGGACCGGATTCCGCTGCGCCGACTCGCGTCACGAACGCGCTCCAGGCGTCCGGCCGGAAGCTGAGCGCGGGCCCCTGCGGCTCTTTGGAGTCACGCACTGCCACCGAGCACGCGGCCGGTGATTTCACCTCCACGCAGGCGCCGTTGCCAGTCGAGTAGCTGGACTTGGTCCACGTGTGGGTACTTCCCTGCTGAATCGGCATATCTGCTCCGGTTGTTCCGGGTTGTCTGCTGACGTGCGAACGACATTACGCGGCGATTCGGGCGCGGGAAGTGGACGTTCACTCAACCGGATGGCATATTCCAAGCAGCTCTTCACATCGCGGTGCGCTGCGGTGTAACCTCCCCGCTCTTTTCTGCATCCCCGTCCGGCACATGCCAGACGGCCCGGCGGTTGCCGGGCCGTCCAGTCCTATTCCGTCGCGTTTCCCCGCTCAGCCTCGCTCAGCCTCTGGCGTACTCCTTGGCCACCTTCTCGATGAACTCCCGGGTCTGGTCCGGGTTCAGCGCCTGAGCCCGCAGATGCTCGTACATGACGCTGTAGTTCTGCACGTCGTTCGCCTTCTCCAGGTAGAGATCGCTGGTGACGCCCTCGAGATAGATGACGGTCGAGTCCGTGGCCTCCGGGAATTCGAGGATGGCGTACTGCCCGTTCACACCCGGATGCGCGCCCATCGAGAACGGCATGACCTGCAGCGTCACATGAGGCTGCTGCGACATCTCGTTGAGGTATTCCAGCTGCTCGGCCATCGTGTGCTTACCGCCCACCTCGCGGCGCAGCACCGACTCGTCCAGCACAGCCCACAGCCGCAGCGGATTGCGCTCGTCCTTGATGCGGTCCTGGCGCCGCATACGCACCTTCACCCGCCGCTCGATGTCCGCGGCCGTGGCCTCCGGCAGGGCACCCGCGACGACGGCTTCCGCGTACGGCTGCGTCTGCAGCAGCCCTGGCACCACCTGGGGTTCGTAGACCCGCAGTGAGGCGGCGTCCGTCTCCAGGCCGATGTAGACGCTGTAGGGGATGTCGCCGAACGCGTGCCACCAACCCTGCTGGCGCGACTCCTTCGCCATCTGCATCAGGGAGTCGACTATCCGCCGGTCCTCGACCTCGTAGACCCCGCACAGGTCGCGCACGTCCCGCTGGCTGATGCTGCGCCGGCCGTTCTCCAGTCGGCTGATCTTCGACTGGGACACCAGCAGCCGGTCCGCGACCTCCTCGGCCGTCATGTTCCGCTGCTCTCGCAGGCGGCGCAATTCCTGTCCCAGTCGGCGACGCCGGACTGTGGGGTTGACGTTCGACGCCACGGGACCGCACCTCCGTGTAAGTACGACTACTCCAGCAGGTTGCCACCAACATGTGCGCTCGCGCTGGAAAATGGCAACAGAGAGTGCGGGGTTGAGTACAGCAGACGCGAAAAACCGCACGCGCGGGATGCGGATCCGGCCGTTGTTCCGCCGGTCGGACCCGCATCCCGCCCATGTGTTCCCATACTTCGGCTGTTTTCAGCTACTTCAGCGACCGCTGCGTACCTCTGCGCGCCCCGACGGCACCCCCGTCGGCCCGACGCACTCCGTCGGCCCGGCCACGCGCGTAGCACCCGCCGTGTACGAGACCCGGCACGCACGGTCGGGGCGTCGCGCGTGGCCCGTACGGACGTGGCGTCGTGCGTGGTCCGTGCCTGCGTGGTGCGCCGGGCACGGGGTGCGTGGTGCCGCTACCCGTGCGGAACGGTCAGCGTGCGCCTGCCCTGACCATGCCGCCCGCCAGGTGCCGTGGCTGCTCCGGCATGTGCCGTGCAGAGCCGCCGGCGGTCGCCGTCGCCCGGGCTGCCGGGCGTCCCGGCGAGGACCCGCCCGCCGTGCCGGCCTGGGCCCGACGCGACTGCGCCCCGACGCCGTTCTGCACGTCCATCACCGCGTGCGCGACGAGGCCGCCCATCGGGTCGTGCCTGATCAGGTCCCGTAGCCGGGAACGGCACGACCGTCCCTCGTTGCCGGGGTAGAGGTGCTTGCCGAGGCCGACCGCGTGGGCCAGCGCGGCGAGCGCCGCCGTCCGCGGGTCCGGTGGTACGCCGGTGCGGATCGCTGTGTCGAGCCGGGCCCTGATCTCCCGGCTGATGGCCGTCTCCGTCGCCTGATAGCGCGTCGTCGGCAGCACTCCGCACATCTGGCCGGAAACGGCATGCACCATGCCGCACCGTTCCAGATGCGTGAGATAGGTTTGGCGCAGCCCCAATCGGGGCCCGCCGATCCAGTGGACAGCGCGCACCGGGCTGCCGCGCCTGCGCAGCAGTTCCAATGCGGAGTCCAGGGTCGGATCTCCGGTCGGCCGTGGCAGTACCACGGCGATACGATCCCCATCAGGGGCTATCCGTCCGGCCAGAGCCAGCTCCACTAGCTGTGCTCCGGCCAGGCCGAGGTCGAGCGACTGCGGCTGCGCCGTGGTACCCGTGGCCGGGTCCAGGGCGAGCAACAGCAGCTCCTCGGGAATTGTTCTGCGGCTCCTGCCCATCCATGCCTCCCCGCGTGGATGAATGACAGGGTGACCCCTCTCACAATGGTCTGTCGAGAGTGCACGGTCGTTATGGGTGGGAACCAGTAGGTATGTCGTTCTCGTCTGGCGCTGGGGGAGGCCACTCTGGCAGCCCTCCGGGGGAGCGTCGCCACGCCGGTGGCGCCCCCGGTGCATAGGACACTGTTAACTGGTATGGCGAGCGGCGAGCAGCAGCAGGAGGCATTGGTGGCGGGCGAATCCCCCGACAGGTCGGAGCGGGAGAGGTCGTCGGGGGAGACGACGGGGAGCGGCGGGACGGTTGCGCGGCCCGACGAGACGGCCGAAAAGAAACGCTCGGAGAGCTCCGGGAGCGACAGCGGGCAGAACGGCACCGGGACGACGACCCAGGATGCGAAGCCCTCGAAGATCCCCGCCCCCACTTCCCCAGCCGCGGAGCCGCAGGGGCCGGAAGGCGCGGCCGAGGCGGACGGCGACCGCACTGCGCAGAACGAGCCCGACCGGCCCGGCCGGCCCGCGCAGGACGCGCAGGGCCGGCCCGCGCCGGACAAGGACGCTGACGGCTCCGAAGGCCGGGAGCAGGGCCGTGACGGCGACGACGGCGACGATGGCGACGGCGACGCGCGGCTGAAGTCGGCCGTGGCTGCCTGGGTCTCGGGCGACGACGCTCCCGCGGGCTCGGAGGCCCCCAAGGGCGACAGCGAGGGCAAGAGCGCGGGGCAGAACGCCGCCGAGGACGGCAGCGCCGCCCCCTCCACCGACCTGCCCGTCCGGCCGAAGCCCACGGAGACCGGCGGGGCCGGTACGGAGACCGGCGGGGCCGGTTCCGGTGAGGGAGCCGGCCCGGCACCGCAGAGCGACACCGCCACCGCGATGTTCGGGGTCCTGCGGCGCGACGGCGACCGCTCCGGCAAGGACGACGACGCCACCGCCGCCGACCGCGCGGAGCAGCTGACGTCGGCATTCTTCGGAGCCCCCAAGGGCGCCAAGAGCGCCGACGAGGCCGGGAAGAGCGACTCCGGGAGCGCCGGTTCCAGCGACGGGAAGCCCTCGGTGGACCAGCCGACGGCGGTCTTCCGCACGCTCGACGACAAGCGGGGCGAGGGTGCCTCCGGCGGCAGCACGGACAAGGGCGAGAAGTCGGCGGAGGGTGAGAAGCCGGAAAAGCACGAAGGCCCGGAAAAGTCCAGCAGAAAGGGTTCAGCCACTCCGACGGGCGCTCCCGACCCCCGGACGTCGGCCATGTCGGGCGCTCCCGACCCCCGGAAGCGGGACGGACGCGACGACCGCGACCACCACGACGGCCGCGACAACCAGGACAAGCGGGGCAACCAAGGCGGCCAGGGCACAGCCGAAGACCGGCAGGGCTCCGGAACCGGAACTGGAACCGGCTCCGGCCGGGACCAGGGCAGCGGCGAGGAGTCGGACGCCGAGCGGACCAGCCAGTTCATCCCGCTCCGCTCCGCGGACGAGCCGCGTACCCCGGCGAAGTCCGCGCCCCCGGCGGCCGCGGCCACGGCAACTGCGACCCCGGCTGCGCCCGGCAAGCCCGCCTCGCCCGGCAAGCCCGACGCGGCGCCCGCTGCGCCGACCGCGAACCCGTGGTCCTCGGCCCCGCCGCGCCCCGCCGGCGCCCCGGCAGGGCCCGGCACCGTCGACCCGTCGGAGGCGCCGGGCGCCGCCGAGAGCGAGCCGGAGCGCACGCGGCAGCAGCCGATGCCGGGCAGCCCGGAAGCGGAGGGCGGCGGTCAGCAGCCGCAGCCGCTGGATCTGCTGGCGCAGCTCACCAACAGCCCGCCGCCGCCCGCGACGCCGCTGCGTACGTTCACCCGCCGGGTGAAGATCTGGACGCCGCTGGTGCTGCTGCTCGCGGTGGTCTTCGTCGTCGTACAGGCGGTGCGTCCGCTGCCGGACCCCGAGCTGTCGATGACGGCTGCCGGGACGTACACGTTCGACGGCTCCAAGCCGTCCATGCCCTGGCCCTCGGAGGGGCAGGCCGTGATCGACGTGGACGGGCTCGGGTCGTTCGGCTCGTACGGCAAGCAGAAGCCGGTGCCGATCGCCAGCGTCGCGAAGGTGATGACCGCCTACGTCATCCTGCGTGACCACCCGGTCAAGAAGGGCACGGAGGGCAAGAAGATCCCCGTCGACCAGAAGGCCGAGGACGAGGCAGGGCTCAGCGCGCAGAACGAGTCGACCGTCAAGGTCAAGGCGGGCGAGAAGATCACGCAGAAGGAAGCGCTGAACGCGATCATGATCGCATCCGCGAACAACGTGGCGCGGCTGCTGGCGCGCTGGGACGCGGGCTCGGAGAAGGCGTTCGTGAAGAAGATGAACGCCGCCGCCAAGGATCTCGGAATGACCAACTCCCACTACACCGACCCCAGCGGTCTGACGGCCTCGACGGTCAGCACCGCGGCCGACCAGGTCAAGCTGGGCAAGAAGGTGATGGAGAGCGCCCTGTTCCGCCAGGTTGTCCGGCAGCCGTCGTACGTGGACACCAACGGCAAGACGCAGCCGAACTGGAACCGGCTGGTCCCGATGGACGGCGTGGTCGGCATCAAGACCGGTACGACCACCAAGGCGGGCGGCAATCTGCTGTTCGCGGCGGAGAAGGAGATCGGCGGCACCAAGCAGCTGATCATCGGGGCCGTGCTCGGGCAGTACCAGCCGTCGATCCTGGACACCGTGCTGGCCGCCAGCAAGAAGCTGATCGACGCGGGGCAGGACGCGCTCACGGCCAAGAAGGTGGTCAAGAAGGGCCAGGTCGTCGGCTATGTGGACGACCAGTTGGGCGGAAAGACCCCCGTCGTGGCCACCAAGGACGTCACGGCGGTCGGCTGGCCGGGTCTGAAGGTCAAGCTGGGGCTGACCGACAACGGCAAGGCCGTCCCGCACACGGCCGGGCCGGGCACCAAGGTCGGCACTCTCACCGTGGGTGCCGGGCCGGGCCAGGTGAAGGTGCCCGTCGCGCTCCAGGACGAGCTGACCGAGCCCGGGTTCGGCGACAAGCTGACCCGCGTCGGCTGAACCATTCCCGGCCGCGTCGCGTCCCTCGTTCCGGTCGGCTTGTCCGGTTCACGTCCCGTCCGGGCGCCCCGCGCACCCCGCTCGCCACACGGCGAAGCGCCGGGGCGCGCGGGGCGGCGGCGAGTGCGCGGGTGCCGTCCGGTAACGTCGTGCGGATCTGAGCCGCACATCCGTACGGGGAGGACGGGGAGAGAGCGCAGTGGCCACTGTGCACCCACCGCGGACGCCGGAGTCGGATCCTGACCCCGGCGCCGGTGAGATAACCGGGAGCTCGGGCGTGGACGACGCCACGGGCGCCGTTCGCACACCCCTGCCACGCCCGGCTGAAGCGGTGGGCGAAGACGCCGTCAAGACCGAGGAGGAGGGCGCCGCCGAAGCCGTGGACGCGGTGGAAGGCGTCGGGGGGACAGCCGCACAGGGCGCCGGGCGCACCGGGACCGGTGCCCGGGGCCGGAAGGCGCGGTCCGAGCAACTCTTCGTCGTCGGCGTCACGCTGGGCGTCGCGGCGCTGCTGCATCTGCTGTGGCTCTGGCTGCTCGCCAGCGGCGGCGGGGATCTGGCCGCGCAGGACGCCTGGGCCGAGTTCGCGGGCGAGCACCCCGGCTCGGCGTACAACCTCGCCTGGTACGGCGGGCTGCACCCGTTCTCGTACAGCGTCATCTCGCCGTATCTGATGGCCGTGATCGGGGTCCGTACGACGCTGATCGTCTCCGGGGTGCTCTCCGCCGGGCTGCTGTCGCTGCTGCTGGCGCGCACCGTGCCCAGGCCGCTGCTTCCCTCGCTGTGGGGTGCCTTCGCCTTCGCGTGCAACGCGGCCTCGGGGCGGGTCACCTTCGCGCTGGGTGTGCTGTTCGGGCTCGGCGCCGTCGCCGTTGTGTGGACATGGCCCGCGCGCTGGCGCGGTGGGCGTGCAAGCCGTCCCGCGCGCTATACGCGGGCGGCGCTCGCCATCCTGCTTGCCGCGCTCGCCACCGCGGCAAGTCCGGTCGCCGGGCTGTTCCTGGAGGTGGTCGCGGCCTCGCTGCTGCTGGCGCGCAGGCCGGCCGCGATGTTCGCGGTGGCTCTGCCGCCGCCGGCGGTCGTTGCCTGCTCGGCGCTGCTCTTCCCGTTCACGGGGGTGCAGCCGATGCCGCTGTGGTCGCTGATCTTCCCCGTATTGGGCGCCGTCGCGGTCGTACTGCTGGTCCCCAAGACGTGGATGGCCGTGCGGGTGGGCGGTGCCATATACGCCGTGGGCATCGTGCTGACCTGGGTGGTCCCCTCGCAGGTCGGCTCGAACGTGGAACGGCTCGGGCTGCTGTTCGGCGGGGTGGCGCTGCTGGCGGCCGTGCCGATCGTGGTGGGGCGCGGCTGGCGGCCCTGGAAGTCCCGCCGCGGGCTGGCCATGGCGCTGGCGCTGCTGGTGACGGTCGGCTGGCAGATCTCCAAGCCCACTTGGGACGTGCTGCACACCACGCCCGACACCGACTGGGCCGCCGAGCTGAAGCCGCTTCTCACCCAGCTCCGCAAGGCCGACGCCGACCGGGCGCGGGTCGAGGTCGTCCCCGTCAACAGCCACCGGGAATCCTCGGCGCTGGCTCCCTACGTGAACCTTGCCCGCGGCTGGAACCGGCAGGCCGACCTGGAGCGCAACCCGCTCTTCTACGAGAAGAACCTCAGCCCCGAGCGCTACCACGCGTGGCTGCGCCGCTGGGCCGTGCACTACGTCGTCCTGCCCGCCGACCCGCCCGACCTCGCGGGCGGCGTCGCCGAGGCCAAGCTGGTGGCGCAGGGTCAGCCGTATCTGAAGGAGATCTGGTCCGACGACAGCTGGCGGCTCTTCCGGGTCAAGGATCCCGTGCCGCTCGTCGACGCCTCGGCGTCGGTGGAGCGCGCCGACGCGGAGAGCGTGACCGTACGCGTACGGGAGAGCGGGCGGGTGCTGGTGCGGGTGCCGTACTCGCCGTGGCTCGGGCTGGTGGACAGGGACGGGGACCGGGTGGCGCCGCCCACCCGGGAGGAGGACAACCTCAACGGCTGTCTGCGCAAGGCGGAACCGACGTTCGGCGGCCCGCCGCCTGAGGGCAAGGACAAGCCGGTGCTGGACACCTGGACGGTGCTGGACGCGCCGCGCCCGGGCGTCTACCGGATCGCGGCGCCGTACAAGCTGCCGCGCGGCACACCGTGCCCCGAGGGGCCGGACGGCGGGAGCTCGTTGGACTGAGCGCGCTCGGCCGCTCGGGACGGCTCCTGCTGTCAGGAGGGCTCTTCGCCGCCGTAGTGGCGGGTGATGATCTCCAGCATGTGCCCGTCCGGGTCGGCCCAGTAGACGCCGCGGCCCCCGTCGTTGTGGTTGATCTCGCCGGGGCGGGTGCGCATCGGGTCGGCGTAGTAGGTGAGCCCCGCCTGCTCGATCCGGGCGAAGACGGCGTCGAACTCCTCCTCCGAGACGAGGAACGCGTAGTGCTGCGGCGTGACCGGCCGCTCCCCGGCGTCGGCGAAGTCGAGAGCCACGTCGTTGGCGGTGACGACCGGCAGGAACGGGCCGTACTGCGGTCGCACCTGAAGCCCCAGCAGGTCGGCGAGGAACTGCGCGGAGCGCTGCTTGTCGCTGGCGTACACGATCGTGTGGTTGAGCTGGACCGGCATGAGGGTCTCCTCTGGCTCGATACGGCTGGGGTCGGTGCGGCTCTGGCTCGATACGGCTGGGGTCGGTGCGGTCGGTGGCCGGGGTTCTTCAGCCGAGGCGGCGGACGATGCGGCGCAGTTGTTCGGTGTAGAACTCCCGGAATTCGGGGGACTGCGGGTCCATGCCGAGGACCGAGCGGACCATGTGCGGCGTCACCACTGGTGCGGCGACCGCACCCATCAGCAGCAGCAGGACGGCACCCGTGTCCAGTTCCTCGCCGATCTCCCCGGCTGCCTTACGGCGCTCCAGGTCGGACAGGTCCTCGCGTCCGGCCTCCGGTTCACCGCCCGTCAGTCCCACCCAGGCGTTCAGCCGGGAGCCGCGGGGGTCGTCGAGGGCGTCGTGCAGGTAGTGGACCATCACCTCGTCCAGCGGGGCGTCCGGCTGGTTGAACGACGCCTCGCGCTCGGCCCAGCGGCGGCTCAGCTCGTTCCAGAGCCCTTCCTTGCCGCCGAAGTAGTAGGCGATCAGCTGTTTGTTGACCCCCGCGCGGTCGGCGATGTCCTGCACCCGCGCCCCGGCGAACCCTTTGGCGGCGAACTCGTCCAACGCCGCCTCCAGCAGCAGCCGGCAGGAGCGCTCCGGGTCGAGTTTGCGGGCCTCTTGGCGGGGCGCACGGCGCGGACAGCGCGCATCGGGGGAGGCGTCGCGGGAGTGGCCGGGTTTCTCGCTCACGACGTCCAGCGTAGCGGGTGGCGGCGCGTCTTCATCTAAATTGTTGACGGTCTTCATCCGTCTGGTTGAAGATTGCAGCCCTGGGTGCACCGATGCGGTGTGCACCCGGCATGAACTCGCATGGCCAGCGGCAGAGTTCACGCCGGGAACCAGCGTTCATGTCACTGAACCAACGTTGCAATGGAGACCAGCATGATTCTCGTGACCGGTGCGACCGGAAACGTCGGCCGTCCGCTCGTCGCCCGGCTGACCGCCGAGGGCCACAAGGTCCGCGGGCTGACCAGGAACCCGGACCGGGCGCGGATGCCCGACGACGCGGTAGCGGTCGCGGCCGACGACCTCGGTGCCGCACTGGACGGCGTCTTTGCCGTCTTTCTGAACCCTGCCGCCTTCTGGGGCGGCGCCGGCGAATTCCTGCGCCTCGCGGCCGAACGCGGGGTGCGGCGGGTGGTGACCCTCTCGTCGTCCTCGGTCGTCGACGCCTCGCTGCCGATCGACTCCATGAACCCCATCGCGGAGCACCACCGGGCGCTGGAGGCGGAGGTGGAGGCCGTGGCGGCGGACGCCGGTATGGAGTGGACCCATGTCCGGCCCGGCATGTTCGCCACCAACACCCTCGCGTGGGCGGAAGCGCTGCGGCGGGACGGCGTCCTGCGCGTCGCCCACGCCCGCTCCCAGGCGGCGCCCATCCACGAGGACGACATCGCGGACGTCGCCGCGCTCGCGCTGACCGGAGCGCTGGGGGACAGCGGTCCCACCCCCGTACTGACGGGCCCCGAGACGCTGAGCCAGACCGACCAGCTCGGCCTCATCGCTGAGGCCACAGGGCGTCAGCTGCGGCTGGAGGAGATCTCGCACGAGGAGGCACGCGCCGACATGATCGCTGCCGGCACGCCTGCCGAGTTCGCCGATGTGCTGCTCGATGTCACCGCCGGCTTGGTGGACGCTCCGGCGCAGGTCTCCCCCGGCTACGAGCAGCTCACCGGCAATCCCGGACGCAGCTTCGCGCAGTGGGCCCGGGATCACGCCGAGGACTTCCGCTGAGAGAGAGGACTTCCGCCGAGAGACCGGCGAGCGGGGTGGATCAGCCCTGGACGGCCGCGGGGTCCATCCACATGACCTCCCAGATGTGGCCGTCCGGGTCGGTGAAGGCGCGCCCGTACATCGGGCCTTCCTCCTGCGGGTCCCCGTGCGCCCCGGCGCCCGCGGTCAGCGCGGTGTCCACCAGTTCGTCGACCTCCTCGCGGCTGTCGGCCGACAGGCAGACCAGCACCTCGCTGGTCTTCGCGGTGTCGGGTATCTCCCGCTGCGAGAAGGACGTGAAGAACGGCTCGACCAGCAGCATCACGTAGATGTCGTCGCTGACGACCATGCAGGTGGCGTTCTCGTCCGTGAACTGGGGGTTGAACGAGAACCCGCACTTGGTGAAGAAGTCCACGCTCCGGTCCAGGTCCTTCACCGGCAGGTTGACGAAGATCTTCCGGGACATGAGGTGCCTCTTCTCTGCGCTCTGCTGCGCTGCGTGACGGTCCGTATCGCTCGGTCTATATCGCTCGATGTGGGCTTTCGTCTCCTGTAGGAGGTGAAAAGCTCCACGCCGCGGTAGACCGGACGCGGAAGCGGAACTCATCGCTGTGCCGGAAGATTTTTTGCCGCCTCTGGACGCCGCGTCTGCCGGGGCTACGCTGTGCGCAAGAGGCGGGCCTCAGTACGTCACCGTGTCAGCTCCGCCAGTTCGGCGGGTTTGCCGGTCACAGCCGAGGCGATCAGCCGGTTGACCCCTGGCAGCCCTGAGAGCCGCATCGCTGCCCTGCGCAGCCGTAGCCAGGACGCACTGCTGGGCAGGAACCAGCGCGTGCCCTGAAGGGCCACCCGCTGCTTCTCCTCCGCCACGGGACGCCACAGCTGCTCGTACCGCTCCAGTCCCGCGCGCACGTCTCCCTCGGCTGCCGCCAGTTGTGCGGCCAGCACATGGGCTCCGGCGATGCCGAGAGAGGCGCCCTGGCCCGCCAGCAGGGAGACGGCGTAGCAGGCGTCACCCACCAGCACGGTCCTGCCGCGGCTCCAGTGGGGCAGGACCGTCTGCGCCACGTGGTCGTAGTAGATCTCCTCGGCAGGCGGACAGGCCGCCAGCGCGCGCGGTGCCACCCAGCCGAGCGAACCGTATATCTCCTGCACCGCCTTCCGGGTGTCTTTGGGGAGCGGTGCGGACGGGTCGTCCACTCGGTGCACGGCGAAGGAGGCGACCTTGCCGTTGCGCAGTGCGTAGAAGCCCATCTGCCGTCCGACCGTGTCGGTCAGACAGAAGCGTCCCTCGACTTTTTCGCGCACCTGAGGGTCGTCGAAGACGAACGCTGCCGTGTGGAAGCCGAGATAGCGCAGACAGTGCTCGTCGGTGCCCTCCTGGCCGAACACCAGGGAGCGCACCGTGGAGTGGATGCCGTCCGCGCCCACCAGCAGATCCGCTTCCCGCACGCTGCCGTCGCTCAGGGTGACGTGTACGCAGTCCTCGTCCTCCGAGACCTCCGCGACGCTCATTCCGTACCGCAGGTCCACTTCGTCCGGGAGGCTCTCCCTCAGCGCCAGTTCGAGGTCCGGCCGCATGATGCTGAGCAGCTTGCCGCCGGCGACTTCGGAGAACTGCGCATAGTTCAGGCCCGCCCGGCGGTGGCCTTTTTCGTCCACGAACGCCGCTTCGCTGATCAGATAGCCGAGCTCCTGCAGGCGTGGCAGCAGCCCCATCTCCTCGGCGGCCTCGTAGCCGATCCCGAAGAAGTCGATCATGTAGCCCTGTTCGCGCGGTCCTGGCGCATGCTCCACGATCTCGATCTGCCAGCCATACGCGGCCAGCCGGTGGGCCAGCGCGAGTCCGGCGATCCCCGCACCACAGATGACGGCCTTCATACGGTTTCACTCCCAGGTGTCGTCGTTCCGTTGAACATCCGCCGCAGCACAGGGCCGACCGCTGCCGAGGTGAGGAAGGGTGCCGCGGGCCGGTGCAGCATCAGTCCGTCGATGGCCGCCAGCAGCACGGCGGCGGTCTCCTGCGGCTGCGGCACGCCCTGGCCGGCGAGACGGCCTGTCAGCTCCTCCCGTGCGGCCGCCAGGAGGTCCGCCAGGTCGCGCATCAGCTCCTCGTTGCGGGCGGCAGCCAGGTAGGTCTCGATGAACAGCAGCGAGGCCGGATCGGTGCCCGAATAGCCGTCCATTGCGCCCAGCATGCGGTCCAGCGCCTCCTGTGGCGTCGCGGCAGTCCGCAGCAGGCCCGCCAGCTCGTCGACGAGCGCTTCGACAGCACCGAGCGCGGCCTGCCGCAGCAGCGCGTCGAGGGAGGCGAAGTGGTAGTGCACCAGGCCCTGTCCGGCCCCGGCTCGCTCGGCGACCGCGCGTGTGCTGACCGCCGACCAGCCGCGCTCGGCGATGAGTTCGGCGCCGGCCTGCAGCAGCCGCTGCCGTACTTCGCGCCCCCGGTCGGCGGCGGTGGGAGGGGGTGGTGGCATGGGCGCCTCCTTGGCGATGCGTTTTTTGTTTTGGGCGCTCGCCCTGGTCGCTCGACTTGGGCAATTGACCAAGTCGACTGACCAAAGCGTACCGCGTCCCGGCCGCAACTGCTCATGGGGCGGCTGGGACGCGGTACGAGAGCGGTAGGAGAGGGGTCTGAGGGGCGTCCGAGAGGGACTGAGGGGATGGGCGAAGGCGGCGCCGTAAGCCAGGTGGGGGTGAGGCAGCCGGCGAAGTCACCCGGTGGCGTCGGCGGGCGGCTCAGCCGTCCCTCTGGGCGCCCTCCGCGGCGTCGTCCACGGCTTCGGCCGCGGCCGTCAGCGCGCGCGCCCAGGGGAAGGTGTCGGGGCGGCCCTCGCCCGGGGCGTTCGGCACGAAGCCGCCCGGGCCGTACAGCACCCGTACGCCGGCCCGGCGCAGGGTCTCCAGGGAGTGCGGGAACTGGGGGTGGCGGGCGAAGGCGGCGTTCACGCACGGCATCGTCACCAGGGGGATGCCCTTTCCGATCGCCTCGGCGGCGAAGCCGACGACGAACTTCTCCGTCACTCCGAGCGCCCACTGGTTGACCGTGTTGAACGTCGCGGGGGCCACCAGTGCCGCCGTGGCGGGAGGCCAGGCATCGGGCTGGCCCGGCAGCTTGTAGCGGGACCGCACCGGATGTCCGGACTGCTGCTCCAAGGCCGGCAGTTGGTCCGTCAGCCAGTGCGCGGCAGTGGGAGTGAGCCCCAGGCACACGTCCCAGCCCGCACGCTGGGCGTCGGCGACGACATCGGCGATCCGCAGCACAGGTGGCGCCGCGCAGCCGAGCAGATACAGGACGCGTGAGGCCATACGCGCATCTCACCACGAAACCGGTGACCACCGGGTCCGGGGCCGCCGCGTACCGCATTTCTCACACCGCGCCGCACGCACGCAACTCGACGGAACCCGATCGAGTGGTGCTTCCGTCCGAAAAGCATCGCCGCCCGACCCCGTGCATACGGTTCCGGGGCATCGAGGAACGGAGTCGCGGATGCGCGGGCTGCAAGAAGAACACGCGGGCGTCCGCATCGCCCACCAACGGAAGCTGGCCGGATTCACCCAGCGCGGGCTGGCGGCCAGGATCCCCTACTCCTACAGCCTGTTACGACAGGTTGAGGAGGGCCGCAAGAACGCCTCACCCGACCTGGTCTCAGCCGTGGCACGGGTGCTGCGTATCGATGTGACGGTGCTGACGGGCCAGCCGTACGTCACCGAACTCCAGCAGGACCGGCTGGCCGCGCTCATCCGCCCCATCCGCGAATCGCTCGACCTGTACGACCTGCACGACTTCGACGTCGACGAGCCGGGCGGTCCGCACGGACCGCACCGGCTGCACGGCGCTCCTGGGCCGCACGGTCCGCACGGGCCGCACGTGGCCCCGTCCGGGTCCGGAGCCAGGACACCGGCCGAACTCGCCGACCAGGCGGATGAGATGTGCCGCCTGGTGCGCGCCACCCAGCTCAGCAAGGCGGCGCACGGGCTGCCCTCGCTGATCGCCGAGGTCACCGCAGCTGTGCACCGTCGTCCGAGCACCGTGCTGTGGCAGACGCTCGGTTCGGCGTACCGCACCGCCCATGACATCGCCACCAAGCTCGGCTTCTACGACCTGGCGACCATCGCACTCGACCGGCTCGGCTGGGCCGCCGAACGCGGCTCCGATCCGCTGCTGGCCGCCGTTCGCCAGTACATGCGCGCTCTCACCTACTTCCGGGAGGGCGAGCACACCATCGGGCTACGGCTCATCGACGCGGGCCACAGGGCGCTCTCGTACGCCGACAGCGCCGAACAGGAGAGCCGGGAAACTCTCGCCGTACGGGGCCAGTTGCACCTGGGTGCGAGCGTCATCGCGGCCCGGGCGCATGACGCGGACGCCGTCGAGAGCCATCTGCGGCATGCCGCCTCTTACGCGGAGCGCACCGGTGAGGCGGAGCGGGTGTACTGGTTGAGCTTCGGGCCGGCCAATGTGGCGGTGCACGAGGTGTCCGCACAGGTCGAGATGCGGCGCTACGGCAAGGCACTGGAGAAGTCCCGCACTGTCCATCTTCCGCACGGCTGGCCGATGTCCCGCAGGGCGCACTTCTACGTGGACCGCGCCCGCGCCGAGATGGAGACCGGGTGCTGCGACGCCGCACTGGAGTCCGTTGTGACGGCACGCAAACTGGCGCCCGAGCAGACCCGCTACCACCCCGGGGCACGCGAGACCATCAACGGCCTGGTGGCGCAGCGCCGCCGTACGCCCGATTCGCTGGACAACATGGCGGCGTGGCTGTGCCGGTGACGGACGCGAAGCGGGCCACTGCCGGAGGAGGTGTGACTTGGCACCGTTGCGGTCGCCCTCTGGTGGACACGGTGTGCGATCGGAGTGTCACACATTGGTGACACTTTGCCGTTGCCGCTGTCGGCAAGGTGGGTCGCGTCCCAATACGTGAAGCCATGTGAAGTGCGCGAGGAAGCGGAAGTGCGCGAGGAAGCGTGAGATGCGACCGACAGCACGGGGACACGTAACCCCCCGAAGCGGTGACGGCGAAGAGGCCGGAGCCGCTGAAGAAGCACAGGAGAAGCCGTGACCGTGTGGTGGCCACTGCCGAAGGGCCTGGATGCCGTGCTGTTACCCGCAGGAGAGTGGTGGGACGCGGTGCGCGTGCCCGCGTACTTGGGAGAGGGCGTACTGGCCCGGCTCGGTACCTCGTCCGGGGCTGTCATCCGCGACCCGTACGGCAGCAGGCTCTACTGGCTCGTCGAGCCGGGCAGTGCGCGGGAGTGGTCGTTCTGCGAGTTCGCCGCGGTCCAGGTGCTGGGTACGGCGAGCTGGGTGACCGTCCCGCCCTGCAGCCGCCTGCACCCCCCGGGCCCGCACTGGGCGGTGCCGTGCACTCCTGCCGGCTCCCTGACCCCGGCAGCCACCCTGCATGCCGCCCTGCACACCACGATCAACCAGAACCTGGGGCCCCGTCCCCGGCACACCCTCCCGCCGAAAGAAAGACACTGACTCTCCGGCCCACGGGGCCGCTCCACGGCCGCTCAGCGGTCTCCCGGCCCCGTGCGCCGCCAGATCACCACCATGCCCACCACCAGCAGAACCAGCGCGACCAGCACGATGCCGCCCTTGATCGCGCGGTCCAGCAGCAGGTGGTACAGCAGCCCCGAGCTCTCCGCCGACAGCCGGGTCACCGCCGGCCGTCCCAGCGCCGAATCGGCGTCGGCCAGTCCCCGGGTCGCCGGGTCGGTCCGTCTCCGAGCCGTCGCGTCGGTCCGTCCCCGAGCCTTCGTGCCAGCGCGCGCCCTGCCGCTCGCGCGGCGGGTTCGGTGAGCCGGCGGGCCTGATCGAGCTTGCCGTGGCGCTTGAGGGTCAGCGCCACCGCGAAGACCACCAGGGCCAGCACCACGAAACCGCCTGCCAGTAGGCCGAACCTGAGCAGCATCAGATTGAGATACGTCTCCATAGGAGCCTCGCTTTTTCTATCACGGCTGTGACATAAAACAAGCTATCACAGTCGTGATAGAAACGCTGTATGCCGAAGCTCGTGGATCCGCAGGAACGCCGCCGCGTCGTCGTCGATGCCCTCTTCCGCGTCGTCGTCCGCGAAGGGCTGCAGCGCGCCTCGCTGCGGACCGTGGCCGACGAGGCCGGGCTCAACATCGGCTCGCTGCGCCACTACTTCGCCGGCCAGGCGGAGCTCATGGACTTCGCGATGCGGTCGATGATCGACCGGGTCAGCGGACGGCTGGTCCAGCGCATCGAGGACGGGGGAGAGCTGCGCGAGTACACCGCCGCCGAACAGCTCCGCTTCGTGACGGGCCTGATGGAGGAGCTGCTCCCGCTGGACGACCGGCGCCGCGCCGAGGTCACCGTCTTCCTCGACTTCAACGCCGCAGCCCGCACCAACCCCGCCTTCCGCGACCTAGCCTTCAAGGCGGCCGACGGCACCCGGAGGCTCATCCGCCGGGCCCTGGCCCTGCTCGCCGACGGGGGCGCCCTGCGCGCCGGTCTCGACCTGGACGTCGAAAGCGAGCGGCTGGCCTCCCTGGTGGACGGACTGTGCCTCAACGCCGTACTGCACCCCGACGTACTGGACGCACAGTCGTGCACCAGGGTGCTCCACGCCCACCTGCACTCGCTCACGGACCTTCCCTAGGGGGAGGCATGCTGGGCCCGCCCGGCGCGCAGGAAGTCGGCCTGCAGCGGCTGCTACGCGCCCCGTACCGGACGCGGCACTGGCGTGACCGTCACGGCGACTACAGCAGCCCACAACGCTGCGCCCAGTAGCCCGGGATGGTGCAGTCCGGAGGTGAACTCCTCCGGTGCGCCGGGAGATCCGGCGACGGCTCCGAACAGAGCGACGCCGAGCGCCGTACCGGTCTGGCTACCGCCTCGCCGGCTCCCAGGTCGCCACAGCGCTGGAAGCCCTCACCGCCCTGTCCTCACCCCGCCCGGTCCGCTCCCTGCGCGCCCACACCCGCGCGGCCGCGCTCCGCCGCGCCCGCAGCTGCTACGACCATCTGGCGGGCCACCTCGGGGTGGAGATCACCGCGGGCCCTGGTCGCCGACGGCGCGCTCCGCCCCACCGACGGCATCCCCGACAC
>NZ_JADKMA010000148.1 GCF_017676365.1 Streptomyces oryzae | reverse complement strand
CGGTCCAGCGCTCCCTCGGGGGTGTAGCGGCGCACGGCGGCGCCGTCCCAGAGCGCAACCCACACGCAGCCGTCCGCGTCCACGGTCAGCCCGTCCGGATAGCCGGCGCCCTCCTCGACCTCGGCCAGCGGGCGGCGGCCGGTCACCCGGCTGCCGCCCTCGTGGACGTCGAAGACGTCGATGCGCCGCGTGGGGGTGTCGATGTAGTACATCCGTTTCCCGTCCGGGCTCCAGCCGGTGCCGTTGGAGACGGTGACGTCGTCCAGGACGGTGGTGGCCGTACCGTCGGGCGCGAGCCGCAGCAGCGTGCCGCCGCCGGGCGTCTCGTCGTAGCACATGGAGCCCGCCCACAGCGCGCCGTCGGGGGCGACCGCGGCGTCGTTGCCGCGGCGGCCGGGGGAGGGGGCGTGGTGCAGCCAGGAGAAGCGGCCCTCGGCGTCGTAGAGCCCCACGCCGTCCCGCAGATTGACGACCAGCCCGCCGGCCGCGCGCGGTTTGGCAGCGCCCACGTGCTGTTCGGTGCTCATCACGGTGCGGTTGCCGCTCGCGGGGTCGAAGGTGTGGACCCGGGCGCCGAGGATGTCCACCCAGATCAGCCGGCCGGCCGTCGCGTCCCAGGTCGGCCCCTCGCCCAGTTCGGCGGAGGTACGCAGTGCGGTCCCGACTCCCGTGCCTGTTCCCATCACAGCCCCCTGTGGCCCAGCCGTTCGGACAACCGTACAGCGCCACGCTGCGCCAACTCGGCCAGCTCGGCGCAGCGTTCCTCGCTCCACCGGATCAACGGTACGGAGATGGACAGCGCCGCCACCACCCGCCCTGAGCGGTCCCGTACGGGCGCGGCCACGCAGCTGACGTCGGGGTTGGACTCGCTCTCCTCGACGGCGAACCCGCGCTCCGAGATCTGCTCCAGCTCCGCGCGCAGCGTCGCCGCGTCGGTGATGCTGTTCGGCGTCATGGCGCGCAGCTCGGCACCGTCCGGCAGCCGGGCCGCGAGTTGGTCGGCGGGCAGCGAGGCGAGCAGCATCTTGCCGACCGCGGTGCAGTGCGCGGGCAGTCGCCGCCCCGCCGCCGAGACCATCCGCACCGCCTGGGTGGAGTCGACCTTGGCGACGTAGATGACGTCCGTGTCCTCCAGGATCGCCACATGCACCGTCTCCTCGCAGGTCTCGGCCACCGAGCGGGCCACCTGCTGTCCCTCGGCCGCGAGGTCGAGCTGCTCGGCGTACCGGCTGCCCAGCTGGTAGGCGCGCACCCCCAGCCGGTAGTGGCCCGCCTTGCCCGGGACGGGCACGAGGTAGGAGCGGGCGGTCAGGGTGCCGACCAGCTCGTGCACCGTGGTGCGGGGCAGCCGCAGCTTGCGCACTATGTCGGGTGCCGAGAGTGTGCCGTCCCCTTCCAGGAACAGCTCCAGAATGTCCAGCGCCCGGGTCACAGCGGGCACGAGCCGTCCCATGGCCCCTCCTGTTCTTGTTCTCTGTTGAAGGCTGTTCGAAATTTCAACAGTCGACCGAAGCTCCGAACAGTCTATCCGGCACGCCCCAGGTGTACGAGGCCGCGTCCAGGTCCACCCGGAAGACATGAAGTACGCCAACCCTGACCCCGACCCGGAGCGGACCACCGGCCTGGAGAAGGGCGGAGGGGTCCCGCCCGGCGAGACGCCGCCCGCCGAGGGCAGTATGTCGGAGGCCGGCCCGCGCGAGACGCACAACCCGGCCAAGGGCTGGAGCACGGTGCCGGTCATTCTGATCGCCATCGTGGTCGCGGCCGTGCTCGTCTTCTTCGTGGGCTATCTGGTCGGCCTGGTGTGACAGGTCCGGCCCTCACTCCCCGACCACGGTGAACAGCGCTCCGTGCGGGTCGGAGAGGGTGAGCCGGCGCCCTTCGCCGACCTCCCGGGAGTCGGAGAGAACCGCGCCGCCGCGCCGCTCGGCCTCCGCCACGGTCGCACCCGGGTCCGCCGCGCGGAACGAGATCTCCCAGCGTGGCCGGGCACCGGGGTCGGCGTCCCCGGCCCCGGCTCCGGGGCGCAGCACCGCGTACGGCCACTCCGCGGCGTGCGGCGGCCACCCCAGCACGGCGCCGTAGAACCCGGTCACGGCAGCCGGGTCGCAGGTCCGCAGGCACAGCCGGGCGGGAGCGTCGCCGGCACCCACGTACCACTCGGCGGGGGCCGCGCCCTGCCACAGGCCGAACGCCGCACCGCACGGATCGGCGCCCAGCACCGTACGTCCGCTCCCGGTCTCCAGCGGGCCGACGGCGACCGTTCCGCCGCGCTCCACGATCAGTCCTGCCGCCCGGTCCACGTCCCCGGCCAGGAAGAACACCGTCCACCGTGCGGGCAGTCCGCGTGCCGCCGCGGCCTTGTTCAGTCCGGCGACGGGCCGCCCCGCCACCGTCGCGACCCGGAACTCGGGAGCGAGCGTGCCATCCCGGAAGGACCAGCCCAGCACTCCGCCGTAGAACGCCTCTGTGGCCCGCTGGTCGTGGGTCGTCAGGCTGACCCAGCACGGCGCACCCGGTTGCACGGCCATCTCGCTTCTCCTCCGCAGCCACATGTCGCAGCGGCGGCCCCTGGGGCTAACCGCCGCGCAGAAGGGCTCGGGTGCCCCGCCCTGATCACCCGTAAACGCCGGTCCCCGCGCTGCGACTACGGTGCGTCTGTCGTATATCTACCCGCTGCGAACAGCTGTGACCTGCGATGACCTGCGAAGATGCCATGCGGCGTGGTTTGTGTCACGGTGAAATCGGGCCGCTGGTCTTCCCGGCGGCGCCACCTTCGGACTCCGTCCGGAGCTTCGGATCCTGTCCGGAAGCGGACTGGGGGATCGCTTCTCGCCTGTCTTACACAGCACCCATGTGAGACGTGGGAGTGAGCAGCCCATGAACACCACGCGGTTCCGCACCACCGAGGACGGCACCACCCCCGCCACCCCGACGGAGGCAACGGACGCCACGGCCGCGGAGGCCCCATGCACCACGGATGCCGCAGTTCCCGTGGACCCCGGGGACGCCACGGAAACCGGAGACGCCGCGGACGCCGTGGAGGGGGCCACCGCCGCCCACGCCCCTCGTCGTACCCACCACGACGCGCCCGACACCGCCGCCGACTTCGCCGAGCTGGTGAAGCTGCCCGAAGGGTGCCCCGAGCGGCAGCGGCTCCAGGACTGTGTCGTCACGGCCTGGCTGCCGATGGCGCACCGGCTCGCCCGCAAGTTCCGCAACCGCGGCGAGTCGCTGGAGGACCTGGAACAGGTGGCCGCGCTGGCGCTGGTCAAGTCGGTCGAGCGGTACGACCCGGCCCGGGGCAACGCCTTCGAGACCTTCGCCATCCCGACGATCTACGGCGAGCTGAAGCGCCACTTCCGGGACAACATGTGGGAGATACACGTCCCGCGCCGGGTCCAGGACCTGCGCAACCGGGTCCGCGCGAGCATGCGCGAGCTGGAGCTGACCTCCTCGGGGCGCTCACCCACCGTCGCCGAACTGGCCGCGCACAGTGGTCTCTCGGAGGAGGACACCCTCACAGGTATGGAAGCCCTGCAGTGCTTCAACTCGCTCTCCCTGGACGCGCCCGTCTCCTCCGAGACCGGCGGCGGAGGGGACGGCTCCGGTGACGGGGCGATCTGTCTGATGGACACCCTCAGCTCGGACGAGAACGGCTACGACCACGTCGTCGACCGCGAAGCGGTCCGCTCGTGTCTGTGCCGGCTCCCCGAGCGGGAGCAGCGCCTGCTCTACCTGCGCTTCTTCCGGGAGCTCACCCAGTCGCAGATCGCCCGCCGGCTGGGCGTCTCCCAGATGCACGTCTCCCGCCTCCTCGCGGCGGCCTGCCGCCGGGTACGGGAGGAGATCGAGGAAGAGCGGGATCAGGAAGCCCCCGCCAAGTCGCCGCGCGCCGCGGCCTGAGACACGGCCCGGAGGAAACCCGCCGCGGCACTTTCGCGGATTGCCCGGGCGCGGGCGCGTCGTCGTTGCTCGCGCAGTTCCCCGCGCCCTTTTGGGGCGCGGGGCTGTGTTTGATATGCGGCTCCGCCGCGGGGGCGCGCTCAGCCACAAGGCACCCGCAGGCGGCAAGCTGCAATCCCACAGCGGCGGGCTTCCGTACGCGGGACGCACCAGGGAGCGCACTCCGCGTACGACGACGCGCTCCCCGCGCTGCGCCGGCTCCATGAAGCGGGGGCGCGGTCGGCTGTCTGACGGTCGGCGACGCCGCCGTCACCCGTGCGCGGCTGACCGGCGGGCGGCTGCCCTGAGGGGTGAAGTGCGCTGCCGGAAACCGGGGTTCTAGCCTGTGCGCCAGCATGTTCGCGCCGGCTCACAGAGCCAGTCCACAGACCTGACGGAGAGAACGGAAATGACGGCACTGCCGCAGCCTTTCGACGAGTCGTTCCGTGCCATGCCGCACGCGGTGTTCAGCAAGCTGCGGGACGAGGCCGCCGTGCACCGGGTCGCCCTGCCCGACGGTGCCGAAGTGTGGCTCGCCACCCGGGACGAGGACGTACGCGCGGGCCTCGCCGACACCCGGCTGTCCGTCAACAAGGCCCACTCGACCGGCGGTTACCAGGGCTTCTCGCTGCCGCCCGCGCTGGATGCCAACCTGCTCAACCTCGACCACGACGACCACATACGGCTGCGCCGCCTCGTGGCCCAGGGCTTCACCCCGCGGCGTGCCGAGACGATGCGCGCCGGTATCCAGACGGTGGCCGACCGGCTCGCCGACGGGCTGGCCCAGCGGCTGGACAGCGACGGAGTGGCCGACCTGGTGAGCGAGTTCGCCGGTCCGCTGCCGCTGACCGTCGTCTGCGACCTGTTCGACGTGCCCGAGGCGGACCGGCAGCCGTTCGCCTCCTGGGTGAGGACGATGCTCGCGCTGGAGAGCCCGCAGCAGGTGGGCGAGGCCATCTCAAAGATGCACGACTTCCTGCGCCGGCTGGTGGCCGAGCGCAGGACCGCGCCGGGCGACGACCTCCTCTCCGCGCTCATCGCGGCCCGCGACGAGGACGACCGGCTCTCCGAGGACGAGCTGTGCTCCCTCGCCTTCCTCGTACTGGGCGCGGGCATCGAGAACGTGCAGCACCTGCTGAGCGCGGGCTTCCTCGCCCTGCTGCGGCATCCGCGGCAACTCGCCGCTGTGCGCGGCGACTCCTCGCTGCTGCCCGACACGGTCGAGGAGATGATGCGGTACGCGCATCCGAACCTGACGGCGATCCGGCGATTCCCCACCGAGCCGGTGGAGTACGGCGGGGTACGGATCCCGGCCGGTGACACGGTGCTGTTCGTCCTGGCCTCCGCCAACCGGGACCCGGAGCGCTACGAGGAACCCGACCGCTTCGACATCCGCCGCCGCGACAACATGCACCTGGCCTTCGGGCAGGGCATGCACTACTGCCTGGGCGCCCCGCTCGCCCGGATGGAGATCGGGCTGGCCCTGGAGGCGCTGTTCAGCCGCTTCCCCGTGCTGCGCCTGGCGGTCGAGCCGGACGAGCTGCGCTGGCAGACCTCCTTCCGCTCCCACGCGCTGTGCGAACTGCCGCTGACCCGCTGAGCGGGCGCCCGGCGCGTCAGCCCCAGCCCCGCAGGTGCTCGACCGCGGTGCGGGCCGCGGCGCCGATGACCGCGTCGGCGCGGGGCAGCCTGCGGTCGGCACGGGCGGCCTCGGTGAAGACGACGGCCGTGTACGTACGGCCGCCGGCGAGCTCCACGACACCGGCCTCGTGCCGCATGACGCCGAACGTCCCGGTCTTCCCGTACACCGCCACCTCGTCGTACGGGAACCCCGACGCCAGCCGGTGCTGCCAGGGCTGGAGCGCCATCGTCCGGCGGATGAACGCGCAGCCGGCGGGCGAGGCGGCCTCGTCCAGCCAGACGGCGCGCAGCAGCCGGGCCATCTCGGCGGGGGTCGTCGAGGTGCTCCAGGCCGGGTCGTAGACGCCGGCCGGCGCCGCCAGGTCGTTGTCCGCGATCAGCGCCAGTGCCGCGTCCACCGACTCGGCGCCGGTCCGCTCCAGCAGCCGCCTCAGGGTGCCGGCGGCGCCGCCGTTGAGCCGGGTGCGGGTCAGACCGAGCGCCCGGCAGGTGTCGGCGACCGCGTCGGGGCCCACGAGGCCGAGCACCGCGTCGGCTGCCGCGTTGTCGGAGATGCTCATCATCATCACGACCAGATCGCGCAGGGACATCGACACCTCGTCACTGAGCTGGGAGATGCCGGTCGGCCCGGGGAGCCGGCCCTGGGGCGGCAGGGTGACCCGCTGCCGGGGGTCGAGCAGGCCCGCGTCCACCTGGCGGCAGTAGGCGACCGTCAGCGGCACCTTGTAGACCGAGCCCATCAGTACGGCCTCGTCCGCGTCGATGCTCACCCGCTCCGCGGGCCGGTGGAGTTCGGCCACATGGAGCCGGCCGCGCACCCCCGCGTCCTCGAACATCTCGCGCAGGGTGCGCTCGATCCCCCGCCCGTCCCTCCCGGGAGCCGCCGCGCTCATCGGGCGTCCTCCCGGGCATGGTGGCGGACCGCTGCCAGTGCGGCCACCAGTGCCCCGGCCGCCTCCTCCGCCTGCGCGGCGGCCAGTCGCCTGGCGTCCCACACCACCCGCAGCCGCAGCGGCAGCTCCGGGTCGGTGGCAGGCCGCCGTTCGACGCCGTCGGCCGTGAGGGTGTCGTCCGCGGTGACGAGCACGGCCTGACCGGCGGCCACGAGGGCCAGCCCGGCACGCTCGTCGGAGACCACCACCGTCTCGACCCGCCGCCCCCGCCCGGCGAGGGTGTCCCGGAACAGGTCGTACGCCGCGGGCGCCTCGGCCCGGGCCCGTACGGCGTACGGCAGCGGACGCCCGGCCGGGGCGCCCTCCGTGTCACCCGGCACCAGCAGCCACGTCGGCAGCAGCGTCACCGGCCCCGCGGCCAGGCCGTGCACCACGGAAGGGTGCCGTACGACGGCCAGGTCCAGCCGCCCTGCCGAGACGTCCGTCAGCAGCGTGCCCGTCGGCGCCGTCACCACCGAGACCCGGCCCCGCACCCCGGCGCGTACGGGTGCTGCGGCAACCGACGCACCGAGCCGGGGCGGCAGTTCGGGCGGCAGGCCGAGCCGGAGGCGCTGACCGTCGGCACCCTCCCTGGCGCCGCTCTCCCGCAGCTCGGCCAGCGCGGTGAGCGCCCGGCGGGCGTGCGGGAGCAGCAGCGCACCCTCCTCGGTGAGGGAGACCCCGCGCTCCCGGTCGAACAGCCGCACCCCCAGCAGCGCCTCCAGCCGCCGCAACGCCTGCGAGAGGGGCGGCTGGGTGATGCCCACACGCTGTGCGGCGTCGCCGAAGTGCCCCTCCTCCGCGAGCGCGACAAAGATCTCCAGATGCCGCTCCGTGAGCATGCGCCCCCCTGGTCTGCGGTGATACGCCGAACGAATCGGCGCGCGGTCGAGAGCGTATTCGACAGGGGGCTACTGCCGGGGCTTGACTCCCTCTCCCCGGGCCCGGGTCACACCCCTCAGTCGGAACCCGTACCAGGCGAAGGAGTACCGCCATGCCCTTTCAGCAGCCCACCACCGGCCGGTCCGCCGGCCACCGCCCGAGCCGGCGCAGCGTGCTGCGGACCGGCGTCGCAGCCGGAGCCGTCGGCGTCGCGGGCGTGGCCGCGACCGCCTCGGCCACAGCGCCCGCAGGCGGCGCGGCGCGAGCCGGCCGCCGCCGGGGGCGCAGCGGCGTCCGACTGCGCTGGCTCGGCATCGCGGGCTGGGAGATGACCTTCGACGGGCACCGGCTGCTGATCGACCCGTATCTGACCCGTCAGCGCTTCACGGGCAGCGACGGCAAGGCCGACATGACCAGGAAACTGGAGGTCGACCACCGGATCATCGACCTCGTCCTGCGCGAACACCTCACGGGAGCACCCGAGTTCGTGCTGCTGACCCACGGCCACTGGGACCACCTCGCCGACGTGCCGTATCTCCTGGACCACCCGGACTGGCGGGGCAAGGAGATCAACATCCTCGGCACCGAGACGCATCTGCACCTGCTGACGGCCATGGGCGTTCCCGGCAAGGGTGTGCACACCGACCGGTGGTGGTCTCCGGCGGCGAAGTGCTGCGCCATCCCCTCCAGCCGTCCGGCAAGCGGTCCCGGCCCGACTACACCATCGAGGTCGTCCGCAGCCTGCACAGCCAGGTCGGCGGCTACGGCTTCGACCCGTACGGCACCCTGACCGCGCCCCCCGCCCGGCCCCGGACACTGGGCGATCTGGTCGAGGGCGGCACGCTGGGCTACCAGGTGACGGTGGGGGAGCGGCTGAGCGTCATGTTCCTGAGCGGCACGGCCAACTTCGCGGCCCGCGAGGTCTCCGGCGCCACGCCGGACGTCCTGGTCCTCGGCGCCAGCGGGCACGCCGCGGTGCACGACTACTTCGAGCGTGCCGTCCGCACCCTCGGCCGGCCCCGCGTCGTCGTCCCGAGCCACCACGACGACCTGGTCACACCCCTGGACGACCCCGCGGTTCACGACAGCGTGAACCGCGGGGCGGTCACCCGGCTCCGCGAAGTCGTCGGCCCCTCCGGCCACGTCGCCGACCCCCGCCACCTGGAGCCATTCGAACTCTGACTCCAGCTTTCGGGCGCCCGGCGTGGGGGGCTGCGCTTGCCAGCCCTGCGCCTGGGGGCACCCCCAAGCGCAAGAGCTGGCGATTCAGGGGCGCGGGGAACTGCGCGACAAGCCACGACGCAAGCCGCAGGCCGCATACAACAGGCAGGGGCACCCCCTCACCGGTGCCGGAGAGGGGGCACGCTCTACGCCTCAGGTGTCCCCTCCCGCAGCAGAGCAACATCTTTCGCGGCCTGCGCAAGCAGACCCCGCATGGCTACCTCCGCGGCATCGGCGTCCTGGGCCCGCACCGCGTCCAGAACCGCCCGATGGCTGGGCACCGGATCGAGCGGGTGGTGCCCCGGACCATGGACGAGCCGGTCCCGCGCGGCCCGCGCGGTGGAGATGACCATCTCCATCCGCTCCAGCAGCTCGTTGTGCGAGGCGGCCAACAGCGCCCGGTGGAAGGCGAGATCCGCCTCGACGGCCTCGGGCGCACCATCGACGGCCTCGCACATCGCCTCCAGCGCGCTCTCCAGCGCGGCCAGATCCGCGTCGGTACGCCGCTCCGCGGCGAGCCGCACCGCGGCGGGCTCCACGATGCCGCGCACCTCGTCCAGATCGCGCAGCAGCGGCGACCCCGCGTCGGAGGCGGCGGCCGTGCCGGACTGGAACTGCCAGCGCAGTACGTCGGCGTCCAGCAGGTTCCAGTCGGTGCGCGGACGTATGAAGGTGCCGCGCTTCTGCCGGGCGTCGACCATGCCCTTGGCCGCCAGCACCTTCAGCGACTCGCGCAGCGCGGTGAGGCTGACACCCAACTCGGCCTGGAGCGCCCCGAGATCGAGGGTGGCGCCCTCGCGCAGGGCGCCGCTGAGCACCCGGTGGGCGAGGGCCTCCACGGTCTGTCCGTGGACGCCCCGCGGCGCGTACCCCGCCATCGGGACCTCCTGCTGTTTCCCCCGATACGCCTGCCGTTCGTCCGGCGTTCGGGCCGATGCCACCGGCGACGACTCTACGACGCCTCCCGTCAGTTCACGATCTCCGACGGATTGCCGTCAAGGAACTATTCATAAATAACGAGTTCTTGTACGGTGCGGCGGCATCACGGTCTCCCGCTCTGCCCGGCACCCGACACGTCGCAGGGGGCGCAGCACTCATGACGGCAGCCGACAACCGCCCGACAGCCCGCACCGGAACCGGCAACCCCACTTTTGAGCCCACCCGCCTGCACTTCGGCGGCGACTACAACCCCGAGCACTGGCCCGAGGAGGTGTGGGCCGAGGACGTCCGGCTGATGAAGGAGGCCGGGGTCACCATGGTCACGGCCGGGATCTTCTCCTGGGGACTGGCCGAAAAGCGGCCCGGCGCCTACGACTTCGGCTGGTTCGACCGCGTCATGGACCAGCTCGGCGACGCCGGTATCCAGGTCGCGCTGGCCACCATGACCGCCTCGCCGCCGCCCTGGCTCAGCCGGCAGCACCCCGAGATCCTGCCCGAGACCGCCGAGGGCGTGCGCAAGTGGCCCGGCTCCCGACAGCACTTCTGCCCCTCCAGCCCCGTCTACCGCGAGCACGCCGTCCGCCTCGTCGAACAGCTCGCCGGCCGCTACGCCGAGCACCCCGCGCTGGCCCTGTGGCACATCGGCAACGAGTACGGGTGCAGCAACCCGGTCTGCTACTGCGAGGTCTCGGCCGCCGACTTCCGCCGCTGGCTGCGCGAGCGCTACGGCGCCGTCGAAGCCCTCAACGCGGCCTGGTCCACCACCTTCTGGTCGCAGCACTACGGGGACTTCGAGGAGGTGCTGCCGCCGCGTACGACGCCGACCTTCGCCAACCCCACCCAGCAGCTCGACTACGCCCGCTTCAGCGACGACGCGCTGCTCCAGTGCTATCTGGCCGAGCGCGAGGTGCTGCGCCGTATCACCCCCGACGTACCGGTGACCACCAACCACATGCCGCACCACAAGCCGGTCGACCCGTTCCGCTGGGCCGCGTACGAGGACATCGCCGCGCTGGACTACTACCAGGAGCCGTACGACAGCCGGACCCACATCGACGCGGCCGCCGCCTTCGACGTGACCCGCTGCGCCGGTGGCGGGCGGCCGTGGATGCTGATGGAGCAGGCACCCAGTGCCGTCAACTGGCGGGCCCGCAACAGCCCCAAGCCGCCCGGCGCGATGCGGCTGTGGAGCTGGCAGGCCGTCGCACAGGGCGCCGACGCGGTGCTCTACTTCCAGTGGCGCCAGTCCCAGGGCGGCGCCGAGAAGTTCCACTCCGCGATGGTGCCGCACGCCGGAACCGACACCCGGATCTTCCGCGAGGTCAGCGCGCTGGGCCAGGAACTGGCCACGGTGCCGCAGCTCGCCGGCACCCGCTGCACGGCCGACGTGGCGCTGCTGGCCGACTGGAACAGCTGGTGGGCGCTGGAGCTGGACTCGCACCCCTCCTCCGCCCTCAGCCACCGCGAGACGCTGCTGCGCCACTACAAACCGCTGTTCGACGCCGGTGTGCCCTGCGACATCCTGCCGCCCGAACGCGAACTGAGCGGCTACCGCCTGGTCGTCGTCCCCAACCTGTACCTGATGAGCGAGCAGACCGCGGCCCGGCTGACCG
Organism: Streptomyces oryzae; assembly: GCF_017676365.1. Taxonomy (GTDB): domain Bacteria; phylum Actinomycetota; class Actinomycetes; order Streptomycetales; family Streptomycetaceae; genus Streptomyces; species Streptomyces oryzae. The sequence continues at coordinate 8,333 of NZ_JADKMA010000148.1, read as the reverse complement.
CGTACGTCCGCGACGGCGGCCACCTGCTGGTGTCGTATTTCACCGGCATCGCCGACGAGTGCGACCGCGTCCACCTCGGCGGCTACCCGGCACCGCTGCGCGAGGTGCTGGGGCTGCGGGTGGAGGAGTTCTGGCCGCTGGACGCCGGCGCCGGAGTGCGGCTGCGCGGCGAGCTGAGCGGCGAGGCCGATCTGTGGTCGGAGGCCATCGATCTGGAGGGGGCAACTGCCCTCGCCGAGTTCGCTGACGGGGACCTGGCCGGGCGGCCCGCGCTGACCCGGCACACCTTCGGCAACGGCCTCGCCTGGTACGCGGGCACCCGCCCGGCCCCCGCGCTGATGCGCACCCTGATGGACCGGGTACGCCACGAGGCCGGCGCCGCCCCGCTGCTGGACGGGCTGCCGCCCGGCGTCCAGGCCACCGCCCGCGAAGGCGCGGATGGCCGCTATCTGTTCCTGCTCAATCATGGAGCAACAGCGGCGACGGTGCCCCTCCCGCGCCGCATGCGGAACCTGCTCGACCCCGCTGCTGAGCCCACCGCTGCCCTCACCCTCCCACCCCGCGGCGTGGCCGTACTGGGCAACCCATAAGGGGCGCGGGGAACTGCGCGACCAGCCACGACGCACGCAGCAGTCGGCCAACCCCCGCCACACAACGGCGGGTTGCCGCCAGCGGGGTCGCCCCTCACTCGGACGTGCTCTGACAAGGAGGTCGGATGCCAACCCGAAGGACAATCCTGGCGGCTGCCGCGGCATCGGCAGCCGCCCCCGCGCTGGCGGCCTGCGGCGAACAGGCGGGCGCTGCCCGAATGACGCGGCAGGCACGCCGCCCACCCGGCGGGAGGGTGAACCTCGTCTTCTGGACGTGGGTCCCGCTGCAGAAGGCCGTCGCCCTGTGGAACAGAACGCACCCGGACATCCACGTCACCGTGCAGACGGTGCCCGCCAACACCTCCGGCGGCTACCAGAAGATGCACGCGGCCCTCAAGGCCGGTGACCCGCCCGACCTGGCGCAGATCGAGTACTACGCGCTGCCGGAGTTCATGCTCGTACGCGGCCTGACCGACCTCACCGCGTACGGTGCCGACCGGCTCAAGAAGCACTACGTCGACTGGCAGTGGCAGCAGGGCGTGTTCGCCGGCCGGACCTACGCCATGCCGCAGGGGTCGGGGCCGATGGGCTTCTTCTACCGGGCCGACCTGTACGACAAGTGGGATCTGGAAGTGCCCCGTACCTGGGACGAGTTCCGGCAGGCGGCCCGCACGATGAGGAAGCGCAGCGGCGGCTCCTGCATCACCGCCTTCCCGCCCGTGAACGCGCAGTGGTTCGCCGCCTTCCCCTGGCAGCGCGGCGCGCACTGGGTGCGTACCGAGGGCGACACCTGGGTGGTGGACCTGGCCAGCGAGGAGAGCCGCCAGGTCGCCGACTTCTGGGACGGGATGATCCGCGACAAGCTCGTCGCGACCGTCCAGGACTCGCAGAGCTCCTTCTTCAAGGGCCTGCAGACCGGCCAGATAGCGGGCATGCTCGGCGCCCAGTGGCAGGACGCCCTCATCCGCGGCAATGCGCCCGGCACCAAGGGCAAGTGGCGGGTGGCCGAGCTGCCCCAGTGGGAGCGCGGCGAGCACGCCTCCTCGAACTGGGGCGGCTCCTCCACCGCGATCCTGCAGGGCACCCGGCACCCCGCCGAGGCGCTGAAGTTCGCCCACTGGCTCAACACCGACCCCGCCAGCATCAAGCTGCTGGTGGAGGCCGGCTACGGCTGGCCCTCGGCCAAGCTGGACCTGAAGGACTCGCCGCTGGGCAAGCCGGACCCGTTCTTCGGCGGGCAGGTCTACAACGAGGTCTTCCAGGTCTCCGACCGCAACGTGGACACCAGCTGGCGCTTCTCGCCCACCACCACCCAGTCCTACGCGCACATCCAGGACAACATCGGCCGCGTGGTCGCGGGCCACGGCACCATCCAGGACGCGCTCAGGGACGCCCAGACCAAGTTCGTGGACGACCTCAAGGCCAAGGGCCTGGACGCGAGGAGCGCCTGATGACGACGTCAGGTACGAGCCGGAAGCCGGCCGCCCGGCGGCGCAGCGCGCGCCCCGACCGCAAGGCGTGGACGTTCCTCGGTCCGTTCCTCGCCGTCTACGTCTTCGCGATGATCCTGCCGATCTGCTACGCGATCTATCAGAGCCTGCTGAAGGTCGAACGCTCAGGCCCGCTGGGCCTCGGCAAGCCGTCGGTCACCTTCGCAGGTCTCGACAACTACGCGCTCGCCCTGGAACAGACCACGTTCCTGGAAGGCTTCGGCCGCGTGCTGCTGTTCGGCGCCGTCCAGGTGCCGGTGATGCTGCTGCTGGCCCTCACCCTCGCGCTCCTCCTCGACCAGGTGAAGGACCGCTGGGCCGGGCTGCTGCGGGCCACCTACTTCCTGCCGTACGGCATCCCCGGCGTCATCGCCACCCTGCTGTGGGGCTTCCTGTACGTGCCGGGGATCAGCCCGGTCAACGATGTGCTGGGCAAGCTCGGCGTCCAGCCGGACTTCCTCGGCTACGACAACATCCTGTGGTCCATCGCGAACATCGTCGTGTGGGAGTTCGCCGGCTACAACATGCTGATCATCGTCGCCCAGCTCAAGTCGATCCCGCAGGAGCTCTACGAGGCGGCGCGGATCGACGGTGCGGGCCCCTGGCAGACGGCGTGGCGGATCAAGCTGCCGCTGGTGCGCCCGGCGCTCACCCTCACCTGCGTCTTCTCCATCATCGGCACCATGCAGCTGTTCGCCGAGCCGCTGGTGCTCAAGAGGCTCGCACCTGCCGTCACCAACGACTACACGCCGAACCTCAGCGCCTACTTCGACGCCTTCGCCAACGCCAACGTCTATCTGGCAGCCGCCAAATCGGTGCTCCTCGCCGTCGTCGCGATGGTGCTGTCCTTCGGCTTCCTCAGCCTGATCGGCCGCAAGCGGAAGGATGACCGTTGAGCACTCCGCGTCCCATGAGAACTCCGCGTCCCGGCCGGATCCTGCTCGTCGCGTTCCTCGCGCTGGCCGCCGGTTACTTCCTGCTGCCCGTCTACTGGCTGATCATCGCCGCCACCAAGTCGAACGAGGACCTCTACGGCAGCTTCGGGCTGTGGTTCGACAACCCGCGGCTGTGGCACAACCTGAGCCAGATCTTCACCTACAACGGCCACATCTACCCGCGCTGGGCGCTCAACTCGCTCTTCTACGCGGGCGCCGGGGCCGTGCTGGCCACACTGCTGTCGGCAGCGGCGGGCTTCGCGCTGGCCAAATACCGCTTCCGTGGGCGCGAAGCCGTCTTCAAGTGCGTACTGGCAGGAGTGCTGCTGCCCTCCACGGCACTGGCGCTGCCGCTCTATCTGCTGTTCAACAAGATAGGGCTGACCAACACCTACTGGGGCGTCCTGATCCCCAGCATCGTCAGCCCCTTCGGGGTCTACCTGTGCCGCATCTACGCCGAGTCCGCGATCTCCGACAACCTGCTGGAGGCGGCGCGGGTGGACGGGGCGGGGGAGGAGCGGATCTTCTTCACCCTCGTGCTGCGGCTGATGTCCCCGGCGCTGGTGACGGTCTTCCTCTTCCAGTTCGTGCACATCTGGAACAACTACTTCCTGCCGCTGGTCATGCTCTCCGACGACCGCAAATACCCGATCACCCTGGGCCTGGTCACCTGGAAGGAGGCCGCCGACCGGGCACCCGAACTGACCCAGTACACCGTCGGAGGCGCGTTCGTCTCCGTCATCCCGCTCGCCGTCGCCATGCTCGTACTCCAGCGCTACTGGCGGACGGGGCTGACCGAGGGAAGCGTGAAGGAGTAGCAATTGCGGATCACCAGGGTCGAGACCTTCGCCGTGCCGCCGCGCTGGCTGTTCTGCCGGATCGAGACCGACAGCGGGCTCGTCGGCTGGGGCGAGCCGGTGGTGGAGGGCCGCGCGGCCACCGTCCGTACCGCCGTACGGGAGCTGGCCGGGCAGTTCCTCATCGGCGCCGACCCGCTGCGGATCGAGGACCACTGGCAGCAGATGACCAAGGGCTCCTTCTACCGAGGCGGGCCCGTCCTCTCCTCCGCCGTCGCCGGCCTCGACCAGGCGCTGTGGGACATCGCGGGCAAGGCGTACGGGGCGCCCGTGCACCAGCTGATGGGCGGGCCCGTTCGCGAGCGGGCCCGCGCCTACTGCTGGGTGGGCGGCGACGAACCCTCCGATGTGCGCGAACAGGTGGCGGCGCAGGTGGCGGCCGGTTTCACCGCCGTCAAGATGAACGCCTCAGGGCGCACCGACCGGCTGCCCACCACCGCCGCGCTCGACGCCGTCGCGGCCCGCGCCGCGGCGGCCCGCGAGGCGCTGGGGCCCGACGGTGACTTCGCCGTCGACTTCCACGGCCGCTTCTCCGTCGCGGGCGCGATCCGGGCGCTGGCGGCGCTCGAGCCGTACGCGCCGATGTTCGCCGAGGAGCCCGTGCTGCCCGAGTACACCCATCTGCTCGGCAGGGTGACCGAGGCGACCACCGTCCCCGTTGCGACGGGGGAGCGCCTCTACTCCCGTACGGACGTGCTGCCCGCGCTCCAGGCCGGCGTCGCCGTCGTCCAGCCGGACCTCTCGCACGCCGGCGGGCTGTCCGAGGTACGGCGCATCGCCTCGCTCGCCGAGACCTGGGACGTCGCGGTGGCCCCGCACTGCCCGCTCGGACCGCTGGCGCTGGCCGCCAGCCTGCAACTGGCCTTCTGCACACCGAACTTCCTGATCCAGGAACAGTCCATCGGCATCCACTACAACACCGGCGCCGAACTGCTCGACTACGTGGTGGACCGCGAGGTCTTCCGCTTCCACGACGGACATCTGCTCCGCCCCACAGGACCCGGGCTGGGCGTGACCGTCGACGAGCGGGCCGTGCGCGAGGCCGACAGCAGGACCGCCGACTGGCACAACCCGGTGTGGCGTCACCCGGACGGATCGTTCGCCGAGTGGTGAATCACCCTGGGGAGTGGCCGATTGAGGGGCGCGGCTGAAAACCTCCCACACTGGCAGCGGAGCATCCAGCGTGGTCCCTGACGGATGTCAGGGCCGATATAGGATGCCCGCGGCCCGAAGGGGGAGGCTGACCATGGACACGGTCATCGTGCAACTGCCGGACCAGCACAACCAGCAGGCAAGGAGCACCGGCGAGTTCGCCGACCGGCCGCGTCTGCTGCACCTGGGCCCGGGGGAGACGGCGGACTTCGGCCGCGGCGGCCCTGACGACCCGGTGCAGGTCGCGCTGCCCGACTCGGGCGTCTCCCGGCACGCGGGCCAGATCACGGCCGCCGAGGACTACTGGCGGCTCTCCAACTACAGCAGCCATGTCACCTATGTGGTGGAGAACATGGAAGGCGCCGGGGAGCACATCAAGGTGGCGCCCGGCAGGCTGGGCGCGCCGGTCCCGTTCGAGTTCTCCCGCGTCGTCCTGCCCTCCCGCGACGGCGAGGTGCACTTCAAGGTGTTCGCGCCGGAGCACATGTATCTGGACACCGGCGTCGGCGTGCGCTCCGGGGAGCCCACCCAGAGCCCCTTCGCGCTCGACCAGACCGCCAAGTACTTCCTGGTGCTGCTCGCCCTGTGCGAGCCCCGGCTGCGGGACCCCTCCAGCGGGGCCATCCCCGGCGTCAGCGAGGTCCTGGAGCGGCTGCGTCCTCTGGAGGCCTGCCAGGACCTGACGCGTTCGGCCGTCAACTACCACATCGAGTATCTGGCGACGGTCAAGCTGCGGCTGCGCACCGACGACGAACGCGCCGGCGGCACCAACCACAAACGCGCCGAACTCGTCGCCCTCGCCCTGCGCTTCGACCTCGTTCGCGAGGAGCATCTCGCACTGCTGCGCCCTTCGCGGGCCGCCGACCGCCGCAAGGAGAACGCGGCGGATGGCTGAGGGCGAGGCGACCGGCCGGCTCGACCTGCCCGCGGGCTACCGGGTGGGCGACTGGGAGCTGACAGGACCGATCGGCGCGGGCAGCTGGGGCGTGGTCTATGCCGCACGCGCCGTGCAGGACGACACCCCGGTCGCGGTGAAGTTCCTGCCGACCCAGCTGCTGCCGCCCGGACAGCGCGAGACCATGGCCGAACTGGTGCGCCGCGAGGTCCGCTTCAGCCTGGAGACCCGCCACCCGAACGTGGTACGCACCCGCGAAGTGCTCACCGTGCACGACGCCGACCGCCCCGAGGTGGACGGCGCCACCGCACTGGTCATGGACCGCGCCGAACGCAGCCTCCAGGAGCTGCTGGCCACCGCGGCGGGCGAGGGCACCGGGGGACTCCGGGGGCCGCTGCCGGACGCCGCGCACATCCTCGCCGGCGTCAGCGCCGGGCTCGCTCACATCCACGAGCGCGGCTGGGTGCACGGCGATCTCAAGCCCGGCAACGTGCTGCTGGGGCCCGGCGGCGAGGTCTGGCTGGCCGACTTCGGGCTGACCGTCGAACTGGACGGCACCCACGCCTATGTACCGCCGCTGGGCTCCCTCGACCACGTACCGCCCGAGTGGTGGTCCGACCGCGAGGGCGGGCACAGCGTGGTCCGCCGCACCGCGGACATCTGGGCCTTCGGGGTGCTGGCCCACCAGGTGCTCACCGGCGGGCTGCACCCCTTCTCCGGCAGCACCCCGCGGGCCCGCGCGCTGGGCGCCCAGGCGTACGCCCGCGGCAACGCAGAACTGCGGCTGGACAACAGCATCCCGGACGGCTGGCGGGAACTGATCGCCGACTGCCTGGAGCCCGAACACGCCTCCCGCGCGGCCCTCGGCGCGCGGGAACTCGCCGCCCGGGTACGGGAGACCGGCGGCGAGGGCAGCACTGGCGGGGGCGGGTTCGGCCGTGGGCGCGCGGGCCGCGGGCGGGGCCTGTGGGGCCTGTCGGGTTGGTCGGGGCACCTGCCTGCCCGACGCCGCAGAAGGCGCCTCGCCGTCGTCGCGGCCGCCGTCGCCGTCCCGCTGGTGGCCGCCGGCTCGGTCGTACTGCTGCGCGGGGACGACGACCCGGCCGCCTCCGGGAGCGCCACCCCCAGCGCCTCGCCGTCCGCCACCGGTGCGATCCCCGCCGACTCCGATGTGCCGCGCGACCTGCGTGTGATCATCACCCGAGCAGCCCGCCAGTGCGTCTACGAGGATGTCACCCCTGCCTTGCTGGCCGCCATGCTGAAGGCGGAGAGCGGCTTCGACGCTGACGCCAGACGGCCCAGGACGGATGAGTACGGCATCGCCATGTGGACCCCGGCGGTCTTCAAGAGCTGGGCCCGGGACGGGGACAGGGACGGGGACAAGGACTATATGTCGCCGCCTGACGCCATCTCGGCGATGGCCGGCTACGTGTGCTGGATCGACGAGCAGTACAAGAAGAAGGGCATGCACGATGACCTGCCCGCGCTGATGGCCGCCGGCTACCGCACCAGTGCGCGTACGGTCATCGAGGAGGGCGGCGTCCCCGCGCGGGTGCGGCCGCACGTCAACCGCGTCGAGCGCTATCTGAAGCAGTACACGGGTTGAGCAGCCCGGCCGGAGGCGGCAAGAGTGAGCCGCCTGCTCACGGGGCGCAGGCGGCTCACCACCGGGGTTGCCCACGGGGCGGGCACGCGAGGCTCCAACGCGCCACCCGGCCCCGTGCCCGGAAGACGACCCGCCGCCGCACGCACGCCGGCCGTGGGCCAGCACGGCCGCCGCGTTCGGGCCGTCCGGCTCGGCGGGTCACGGGCACGGCGCCGCTTGTCCGCGGGCCCGCCCGTGGTGATCCACTCTAGGAAGGAGCAGGTGGGGCAGGCTCCTGACGAACGTCAGGACAACTGGGCCAGGCCAACGGCAGGAAGGATCGGGCGGAGCCGATGAGCTACCCCGGCAGGCAGGCGCCGCAGGCACCCGATCTGCGCGCGCTCGACGCGGTGCTGACCGAGTGCCGGGCCTGTCCGCGACTGGTGGAGTGGCGCGAGGAGGCGGGCCGGGTCAAACGCCCCGTCTTCCGGGACTGGGACTACTGGGCGCGGCCCGTGCCCGGATTCGGCCCGCGGGACGCGCGGATGCTGCTCGTCGGCCTCGCCCCGGCCGCGCACGGCGGCAACCGCACCGGGCGGATGTTCACCGGCGACCGCTCCGGTGACGCGCTCGTCGCCGCGCTGTACGACCTCGGCCTGGCCTCGCAGCCCACCTCCACCCACCGCGGCGACGGGCTGGAGCTGCACGGGGTGCGCTTCACCTCGCCGGTGCACTGCGCGCCGCCCGCCCACAAGCCCACCCCGGCCGAACGGGACACCTGCCGCCCCTGGCTGGTACGGGAGCTGGAGCTGCTGCACCCCACGGAGCG
>NZ_JADKMA010000147.1 GCF_017676365.1 Streptomyces oryzae | reverse complement strand
CCCCCAATCAGCGCCCGCACCGCCCCGCTTCCCTACCGCCGGTCCACTCCCCTTGCCACAACCACGGCCACAACCACGGCCAGAACCCCAACCCGCCGGCGACGGCAGCCCACTCACCCGCCAGGACCGCTACCCCATCCCCGTCGCTCATCCCCTCCATCAGCACCTGTCCAACAGCCCTCCAACCCCCTGCTGTGCACCCGCGGACTGCTGCCCGCTCGCGAACGTTTCGCGCTGCCGCGAAACAGTAACCGGCAATCTCCGTCCGCCCGAGACTCCCGGCCATGCGCACATACCGCGAGCTCTTCCGGGCGCCCGAGTTCACCCCTCTCTTCTTCGCCAGCACCTTCCAGGTGGCGGGCCATACGGTGAGTGGGCTGGCACTGGGCACGCTCATCTACACCGCCACCGGATCGCCCCTGTTGTCCTCCCTCGCCATGTTCGGCCCCTCGCTGGCTCAGCTCATCGGGGCGACGACGCTGCTGTCGGCCGCCGACCGGCTGCCGCCGCGAACCGCAATGACCGCGCTGCCCCTGGCGTTCGCGCTCGGTACCGCTGTGCAGGCCGTGCCAGGGCTGCCCGTCCCGGCGGCGTTCTCCGTGCTGCTGGTCCTCGGTGTGCTGGCCTCGTTGGGGGGTGGAGTGCGCTATGGGCTCCTCAACGAGATCCTCTCCAAGGACGGCTACCTCCTCGGTCGCTCAGTGCTCAACATGTCTTCCGGTCTGATGCAGATCTGCGGTTACGCGCTCGGCGGCGTGCTGGTCGCTGTTCTCTCCCCGCGCGGCACCCTGCTGGCCGGAGCCGCGCTGTACTTGACGGGTGCGGTCGTCGCCCGCCTCGGTCTGGGGCACCGCCCGCCGCGTGCCACGGGCCGGCCTTCCGTGGCCCGGACCTGGCGGAGCAACTCCCTGCTGTGGTCGTCTCCTTCCCGCCGCTTTGTCTACCTGGGGCTGTGGGTGCCGAACGGGCTGGTGGTCGGCTGCGAGTCCCTGTTCGTGCCGTTCGCCCCGCGCGAGGCCGGGCTCCTCTTCGCGTGCGGAGCGGTGGGCATGCTGGCCGGGGACACCACCGTCGGCCGCTTTGTACCTCGTCGTTGGCGGAAACGGCTGGCCGTACCGATGCTCGTGCTGCTGGCCTCCCCCTATCTCCTCTTCGTGCTACGCCCGCCGCTGCCGTGGGCGGCGGGGCTGGTGGTGCTGGCTTCCTTCGGTTTCGGGGCCAGCTTGCTGCTCCAGGAACGGTTGATGGAGCTGACGCCGGAGGAACTCAGCGGTCACGCACTGGGACTGCACGCTTCCGGGATGCTGGCCATGCAGGGCGTGGGCGCCGCGCTCGCCGGCGCCGTCGCGGAACGCACCTCGCCCGCCACTGCCATGACCGTGATCGCCGCTCTCTCCCTGACGGTGACCCTCTCCCTCGCCCCCGGCCTCCGCGGGCGGGAACGGCCGGGCGCCCCCTCCCGGAACCAGCCGGCCCTTGGCCCCAAGGAGCGCCGGGGCCGCCTGCTCAGGCCGGCTCGCCGCCCACGCCCGAGCGCCCTGCCGGAACCCCCACCAGCCGCACCGTCACCCGTTCCCGCACGCTCTCTCCGAGCACGGCGACGACGGCGTCGGTGATCGCGGATATCAGCTGGGCAGGCGCTTCGGTCAAATCGGGGTGGTGGAAGAGCCCTTCCCGGGTTCGCAGGGTGACGGTCGGCCACAGCTCGTCCGTCACCTTTCCGCCTACGCCCCACCTCCCGCGCGGTACGCCGAAGATCTCGACGCCGACCAGCTTCCGGAACGACTCGGGATACACCTTCAGCGCCGCCTCCGTCAGCTCCTTGATGAGCTGTCCGCTTACGGGCGATTCCTCCCCGCCCAGGGCTTCCTCGTGAATCTGCACCTCGAAGTGCGGCATGGCAATCCTCCGATCGGCAAGGTGAAGAGCCGAATGGCTACTATCGCGTCAGCAATTCATCTTTGACCGCAAAACATCTTTGAACACAAAGCTAATGGAGGCCCGCCGCCATGTCAATGGACGGTCACAGAGAGAGACGGGAGAAGGAGGAGGGACCACAGGTCATCAAGGGGCACCAGGGCACAGAGGGACAGCAGAGACAACAGGAACAACAGGCACAGCAGGGACAGCAGAGGGAGCTGGCCGAGGACGACGCCGTACGCGCTCTGCTGCTGCTCATGCCGCGCATCGTCGGACGGGTCAAACGCATCCCGGTGCCCGAGGAGCTGCAGGCCCTCGCGCTGGCTCCGCGCCACCTGTCCCTGCTCTCGTTCCTCCTCTTCGACGGCCCGATGACCGTCAACGAGCTGGCCACCCGCCTGGACATCGCCCCCACCACGGTCAGCCTGCTGGTGGGCGAGCTGAGCCGGAAGGGCGTGCTGGAGCGGCAGGAGGACGAGAACGACCGGCGCCGCCGCATCGTGAGCATCACCGAGGCTCACCGCCCCACCATCTCGCGCTGGCTGGCCAGGGGGGCCGGCGCCTGGCGCCAGGTGCTGACCGAGCTCTCCCCCGCGGAACGGGCCCTGGTCGTCACCACCCTGCGCGCGTACGAGGACGCGATGGCCGAGGAGGACGGCGGCGAGGAGGACTGACGCCCCCGGCGTCGCCCGACCGGCAGCAGCCCCTCGCGGCAGCGTACGAAAAGCCCGAGGGCCCGTACGGATCACCGGATCCGTACGGGCCCTCGGGGCAGCGTGGCGGCGACGTGGCAACAGCGCGTCAGCCTCGTGGCCGTGGCCGTGCCCATGACTGCGGCTGTGGCCGTGGCCATGACTGTGGCCATTGCCGTAACGCTGTGACTGCAGCCAGCCGTGCCGTAAGGCGGTCGGCTCAGACCAGGCCGAGACCGCGGACCGCGTCCCGCTCGTCGGTCAGCTCCTTGACGGAGGCGTCGATGCGGGTGCGGGAGAACTCGTTGATCTCCAGGCCCTGCACGATCTCGTACTTGCCGTCCTTCGTGGTCACCGGGAAGGAGGAGATGATGCCCTCCGGCACGCCGTAGGACCCGTCCGAGGGGATGCCCATGGAGGCCCAGTCGCCCTCGGGGGTGCCGTTGACCCAGGTGTACACGTGGTCGATGGCGGCGTTCGCGGCGGAGGCGGCCGAGGAGGCGCCGCGCGCCTCGATGATGGCCGCGCCACGCTTGGCGACGGTCGGGATGAACTCGTCGGCCAGCCACTTCTCGTCGTTGACGACCTGAGCGGCGTTCTTGCCGCCGATCTCGGCGTTGAAGATGTCCGGGTACTGCGTGGCGGAGTGGTTGCCCCAGATCGTCAGCTTCTTGATGTCGGCGACGGAGGTGCCGGTCTTCTTCGCGAGCTGGGTGAGCGCGCGGTTGTGGTCGAGGCGGGTCATGGCGGTGAACCGCTCGGCCGGTACGTCCGGAGCGGCGGACTGGGCGATCAGCGCGTTGGTGTTGGCCGGGTTGCCGACGACGAGGACCTTGATGTCGTCCGCCGCGTGGTCGTTGATGGCCTTGCCCTGCGGCTTGAAGATGCCGCCGTTGGCCTCCAGCAGGTCGCCGCGCTCCATGCCCTTGGTGCGCGGCCGGGCGCCGACGAGCAGCGCGACGTTGGCGCCGTCGAAGGCGACGTTCGGGTCGTCGGTGATCTCGATGCCCTGGAGCAGCGGGAAGGCGCAGTCGTCCAGCTCCATGGCGGTGCCCTCGGCGGCCTTCAGGGCCGGGGTGATCTCCAGCAGGCGGAGCCTGACCGGTACGTCGGCGCCCAGCAGCTGGCCGGAGGCGATACGAAACAGCAGCGCGTAGCCGATCTGGCCTGCGGCGCCGGTGACGGTGACGTTGACGGGGCTGACGGGAGTGCGGGTCATGGCGTTCTCCGTAGTACCTGACGTGGCTGGCGGGTGGCCGGAAGTCTCTCTACGTCAAGAGACCCATCGGTCAGGCTATCCGACCCCGGACCCGCCACACCCCCGGGTCCGCTCACCGCGCCTTCTTCCCGGGAACGGTGCACCCTTTGCCGCCCGCCGCGAGCGTTGCACAGGCGCGCGCCTCGTCCTGCTTCCCCACGGAGACCATCGGGGTGTAGGCGTCGTTCGTCGTCCGCACCTTGTCGCTCTCCTCCTGGCCGCCCGGCCCGGTGATACGCAGCGCGTCGCCCGTCCTGGCCCTGGTGATCCGGGCCCAGGACGCCTTGCAGACCTTGCTGTAGCGGACTTCGACGAAGCTGGTGCCGACCCATGCGGAGCTGCTGGTGCCCGCGTGTTTGCCGCCGCAGCCCATGGCTTCCGGGTCCTTGCCCGAGCACTCCTTGCCGGAACATTTCACCCCGGCGGGCAGCTGTGGAGAGGTCTTCCGGCTGGGGCTCGGCTCCGGTCCCGCGGAGTCGTCCTTGCTGCCGCCGAGGTCGAAGAAGAGCACTGCGCCTGCTGCGACGACCAGTACGGCCACCAGGGACGCCAACAGCACGGTGACCTTGCGACGGCCGCCCGGAGTCTTCCCCGTACGGTCATCACCGCCCGGCACTTCGGGCGGCGGCACGGAGACCGAGGGGGCGGTCTGCGGTGCGCCGCTGTGCGGAGCTGCCGGTGCTGCCTGGGCGGCTGGGGCTGCTTGGGTGGCTGGAGCTGCTTGGGCGGCCGGAGTTGCCTGGGCGGCTGGGGTTCCTTGGGCGGCCGGTGCACGCCCAGGGAGGGTGCTGCTGCCCGTGGTGGAACGGGTGGCCGCCGACCAGTCGGTGGCATCGGACTGGTGGCGTCGTTCACGCCGGCTTGCGCTGTTGCCCGCCGCGCGGATGGCGTCCTTGCGCAGGATGGCCGTCCCGACGTCCCCGCTCTCCGGGGAGCCTTGCGGCGGTGTGCTGCCCTTGGGCGGTACGTCGCCGTCTGTTGACCCGGCCTCAGGCGCGCCGCCGACAGGTGGTTCGGCAGCAGGTGTGCCGCCAATAAGTGCTCCGCCAGTAGCTCCACCACCAGTAGGGGCACCGCCAGTAGGGGCACTGCCAGTAGGTGCCCCGCTGGCAGGCGCGGCTTCGTCATCAGGGGCGGTTCTGCCCTTGCGCCGTCTGCGCCCCTTCTCGCGCGCTTCCCCGGGCTCGTTCAGCGCGGCACGTGCCTGAGCGATCTGGATGGCCTCCAGAGTCGTGTCGTGCCGCATCTCGCTGCGGCTCCACGCCCGTTCGGCCAGCTCCCACATGGTGCCGAGATGGCGCACATCGGTACCGGTCACCTCGGCGAGTGCCTGTGTCGCCCCGCGCGGCGGCAGCAGACGGCCGTTCAGATAGCGCTCCCAAGACGACTTGCTGTAGCCGGTCCGGTCGGCGATGGTGGCGACGCTCAGGCCACTGCGGTCGACGAGCCGCCGCAGCTGGCTCGCGAACTCCCGTATCTGCGGATCCAGATCCTCCGGTAGCGACCTCCAACGAGGCATTGCCTCCCCCTTGTCCGCGAGTGCGCTCTCAGTTTTCCCTTCCCCCGTGTCGCGCCACGGCCTCGGGTGCTCGTCCGCGCAAACGCCTTCTAGTCTGCCAGCCCGTCCGGACGCCAACCGTCACGTCCCCCGGGTGACCGCCCGTCACCTTTCGCGGCACTGCTGCAACGCCGGACAGCAGTTGTACGGCGGCAGCGCAGCAGTGGGGCGGCAACCGTCCACCAGCCGAAGCTCAGCGCACCGTGAAGTGCACGATGGTGTCCAGGAACGGCAACGAGATCCACGGTTTGGGCTGCGCCATCATGGCCAGCAGCACGATGGCGAAGCCGAGCACGCCATAGGTGATCATGTCGGTGAAGCGCGAGCGTACCGCCAGCATGCCGACCGACGGCTTCCACCAGCGCAGCACCGCGCCGCCCAGCAGCGACAGGCCGACGATGATGGTCCCGGCCCGGAACTCGGCGACCGTCACCAGCAGACCCAGCAGTACCCCGGCGCACACGGCCAGCAGCGGCCACTGGCGATACGGGGCAGGACGGTGCCCTCCTATCGCGCGGCCGCCGCCCTCGGGCCGTGCGGTGTCCCTGGTCAGGACCGGGAACCGCCGCGACACCTTGCCCGTGCTCGGCGAGGCCGCCTCCGGTGCAGCCACTGCTGCGTCCCCTTTCACGTCACCGCCCTTGTCACCGCCGTTGGCACCGGCGTTGGCACCGCCCTTGTCACCGTTCCGGTTGCCGTCGCCGCTGTCCGGGACGGTCCGGTCGTCCTCGTCCATGACGGCATTCCTCCTGACCGCGCTCAGTGGGCCGCCGCCTCGGCCGCCTCCACCACGTTCACCAGCAGCTGCGCCCGCGTCATCGGCCCGACGCCGCCCGGATTGGGGGAGATCCAGCCGGCGACCTCGGCTACGCCCGGGTGCACATCGCCCACGATCTTGCCGTTCTCGTCGCGGCTGACGCCCACGTCCAGCACGGCGGCGCCCGGCCGTACGTCCTCCGGCTTGATCAGGTGCGGCACTCCTGCAGCAGCGACGACGATGTCCGCCTGACGCAGCATCTCGGGCAGATCACGGGTACCGGTGTGGCACTGCGTGACTGTGGCGTTCTCGCTGCGCCGGGTCAGCAGCAGCGGCAGCGGGCGGCCCGCCGTCACACCGCGCCCGACGACCACCACATGCGCGCCGTTCAGCTCGATGCCGTAGCGGCGCAGCAGTACGACCATGCCCTGCGGGGTGCACGGCAGCGGCGCGGGCTTGTTGAGGACAAGTCGGCCCAGGTTGGTCGGGTGGAGGCCGTCGGCGTCCTTGGCCGGGTCCATCAGCTCCAGCACGCGGTTGACGTCGATGCCCTTCGGGAGCGGCAGCTGGACGATGTAACCGGTGCAGGCCGGGTCCTCGTTCAGCTCGCGGACGACCGCCTCGATCTCCTCCTGCGTCGCTGTGGCGGGCAGCTCCCGCTGGATGGAGTTGATACCGATCTGCTGACTGTCGCGGTGCTTGCCTGCGACGTACTTCTGGGAGCCGACGTCCTCGCCGACGAGCAGTGTGCCCAGGCCGGGCGTGACGCCCTTCGCCTTGAGCGCCTCGACTCGCGCGGTGAGGTCGGACTTGATCGCGGCGGCGGTGGCCTTGCCATCGAGAATCTGGGCGGTCATACGCCCATCCTCGCGGATCCGGGCCTCTGCTCTCCACTCAGGTCCGCACAGGTCCTCTTCCGGCCCGCTCCTGACCACCCGACGTGCTGCCGCGACACCACCCGACGTGCTGCCGCGACGTGCTGCCGCGACGTGGCGGAGGGTGCTGCTGTGCGATCCGCTCCGCCTGCTGTGCGAGCCGGGTCACCCGCGTGGCGTCGCCTTTGCAACGGGACGGCAAAGGTCCGTTCATGTGCCTCTCTGCTACCCCTACGCTCCGTTGTGCACGGCAACGGAGAGTCAGTAGCGTGCCGGGCGTGTTCAGCGTGATCATCGTCCCGGACGGGTGCCGGGGACCCGAGGAGCAGCACCGGCTGGAGCCGGGCCACACGCTGCGCTTCGGCCGGACGGCACCGGCAGGCAACGGCCTGACCATCTCCCACCCCGCCGTCGCGTGTGCGGCCGGGGAGATCACGGCGACCGGTGCCTTCTGGATACTGACCAACTTCAGCAGCGACCAGACCTACATCGTCGAGAATCCCGAGGGCGCGGGAGAGCACATCAGGGTCGCACCCGGGCGCGCCGACGCGCCGGTTCCCTTCGAGTTCGCACGCGTACATCTGTGCGCCGGTGGGTCCGGACCCGGCGGGCCCGGACTCGGTGAGTCCAGACCCGGCTGCGGCTTCGACGTACTGGCGCCGCGCCACGACTATCTGACGCCGGGCGGTTCACTCATTGGTGGACCGGTGAGCGGGGGCGCGGTCGGCGGGGCGGTGCTCGCCGACGACGGCGCGCGCGACGCGGAGGACTGGAGCTTCGACCCGTTTCCGCGCCCCTACCCCCTCGACCACACCTGTCATTACTTCCTCGTCCTGGCGGCGCTGTGCGAGGCCAGTCTGCGGGCCGGCGACGCCGCGGCGGCTGCCCCGGTGCCGGACGTCGCGGAGCTGACGCAGCGGCTGCGCCCCGTATGGCCGGACGTCACTCCGGCCGCGGTCACCTGGAACCTCGACTACCTGCGGCTGAAGCTGCGGCTGCGCACACCGGACGATCCCGGGACGGTGCGCGAAGCGCTGGTGCGGTTCGCGTTGCGGTTCGACCTCGTACAGGAGGGCCATCTCGCCGTACTGGACGGACAGTTGGTGTGAGATTGTGCGCAACAGCTGACGCGTGACGGGCAAGCGCAGGGCGCTGACCTGGGGGTTGCGAGTTCACCACAGTCGGAAAACCTGGCTGGACAGGCCGACAGGGGGACCAGCACCATTGTGGAGCGGCGTCGGGCAGTGCAGGAGGGCCGACGGTGCGGCGCCGTACCGGGGGAAGCGACATTGCTGACGAGCAGGCCGTGAGGCTCCGGAGTCATTCGGCCCCGTCCGCTCCTCAACACCGTCGGAGGAAACCGCTCGTGAGCTACCCCCCGCCCCCCGGCCAGCAGCCGAACAATCCGTACGCCACCCCCCAGCAGGGCGCCCCTGCCGGCCCTTACGGCTACCCGCAGCAGGGCCCGGGGCAGCCCGGATACGGCGGCTACCCGGGCGGCATGCCGATGTATCCGGGCGGTCCCGGCGGCCCGATGCAGTCGGTCGTGAAGATGCCGGGTCAGGTCATCACCGCACGGGTGTTCCTGTTCTTCGCCGGGGCGCTGTGGACGCTCACCGCGCTCGGGACGCTGATCGCGCTCACGGCGGGCGGTGCTGTCGCCCTGCCCGGCGGGCTGGGCCCCGGGGCGGGTTCGGCGCTGGGCATCATGCTGTTGCTCTTCCTGCTGTACGCAGGCATGGCAGCACTGCACATAGTGCCTGCGTGCCTGTTCGGCAGGGGCCGTTCCGGTACGCGCATCACCGCTGTCGTCGCCGGCTCGCTGAACAGTCTGGTGCCCGTCATCGGCTTCTTCGCCTTCCTGTCCGTGGACACTTCCGACGGAGCCGAGGCCACCGGAGGTGTCTTCTTCTACCTCCTGTACCTGGCGGTCACCGTGCTGACCATCGTCTTCTGCTCGACGAGCGCGGCCAGTCAGTGGTTCAACCGGCCGCAGCACTGACAGACGGCCCGGCGCGAACAGAGACGGGAACGGGCCCCTCACGGTTCATGTGAGGGGCCCGTTCCCGTGCGCCGTACCGGCGTTGCGCAGCGCTCAGTGGAAGAAGTGCCGCGTCCCGGTGAGGTACATCGTCATGCCCGCCTTGTTGGCGGCCTCTACGGACAGCTCGTCGCGAACCGAGCCGCCCGGCTGGACGACGGCACGCACGCCTGCCTCGGCCAGCACCTCCAGCCCGTCGGGGAAGGGGAAGTACGCGTCGGAGGCCGCGTACGACCCGCGCGCCCGCTCCTCGCCGGCCCGCTGGACGGCGAGCCGGGCCGAGTCGACGCGGTTGACCTGTCCCATGCCGACGCCCACGGTCGCCCGGTCCTTGCCGAGCAGGATCGCGTTGGACTTCACCGCACGGCAGGCCCGCCAGGCGAAGGCCAGTTCGGCCAGCTCGTCGGCGTCAAGCGGCTCCCCGGCTGCCAGGGTCCAGTTGGCCGGATCGTCGCCCGCCGCCTGGAAGGTGTCCTTGACCTGGGCGAGTCCGCCGCCGTCGATGGGCCGGAACTCGGCCGGCGTGGTCGGCGCCTCGGGGCAGCGCAGCACGCGGATGTTCTTCTTGCGGGAGAGGGCTTCCAGCGCCCCGTCCTCGTAGTCGGGCGCGACGATGACCTCGGTGAAGATCTCCGCGACCTGTTCCGCCATCGCCGCCGAGACCGGCCGGTTGACGGCGATCACGCCGCCGTACGCGGACAGCGGGTCACAGGCGTGCGCCTTGCGGTGTGCTTCGGCGACGTCGGCGCCCACCGCGATACCGCAGGGGTTGGTGTGCTTGATGACCGCGACGCACGGGTCGGTGTGGTCATAGGCGGCGCGGCGCGCGGCGTCGGTGTCGACGTAGTTGTTGTACGACATCTCCTTGCCGTGCAGCTGCTCGGCCTCGGCCAGACCGCCACCCCCGCCCGTGTAGAGCGCCGCGGGCTGGTGCGGGTTCTCGCCGTACCGCAGCACGCTCTTGCGCTCGTACGTGACCCCGAGGAAGGCGGCGAACTGCGACGATGCGGCTTCCTCCTTGGCCGCGGCCGTCTCAGCGGCCTCGGTGGCCTCGGCCTGCTCGGCGTAGGTCGCGAACCAGCCCGCCACCGCCACGTCGTAGGCCGCCGTGTGCTGGAACGCCTCGCCCGCGAGCCGCTTGCGCGCCGCCAGGTCGAAACCGCCCTCCTCGACAGCCTTCAGCACCTCGCCGTAGCGGTCCGGATTGACGACGACCGCCACGGACGGGTGGTTCTTGGCCGCAGCACGCACCATCGAGGGGCCGCCGATGTCGATCTGCTCCACGCACTCGTCGTCGGAGGCGCCCGAGGCGACGGTCTCCGCGAACGGGTAGAGGTTGACGACGACCAGCTCGAACGGCTCGACACCGAGCTCGCCCAGCTGTTCGCGGTGCGCCTCCAGCCGCTGGTCGGCGAGGATGCCCGCGTGGACGCGCGGGTGCAGCGTCTTGACCCGCCCGTCCAGGCACTCGGGGAAGCCGGTCAGCTCCTCGACGGGGGTGACCGGAACCCCGGCGTCCGCGATCCGCTTCGCCGTCGAACCGGTCGAGACGAGCTGCACCCCGGCGGCGTGCAGCCCCCGCGCCAGCTCCTCGAGCCCCGTCTTGTCGAACACACTGACCAGCGCGCGGCGGATCGGCCGCTTGGCGCCCAGCGCAGCACTCTCACTCATGACCCAGTCGTACCCTTCTCATGTTCGGCCCCTCGAGGGTGTAGCCGTGCCGGGCGATGCGCGTCACGACCTCGACGAGCAGCCGTCGCTCGACTTCCTTGATCCGCTCGTGCAGAGCGGCACCCTCGTCGGAGTAGTCCTCGTCCAGGACCTCGACGGCGCGCTGCGCGATGACGGGTCCGGTGTCGACGCCGTCGTCGACGAAATGGACGGTGCACCCGGTCACCTTCGCGCCGTACGCGAGCGCGTCGCGTACGCCGTGGGCGCCGGGAAAGCTGGGGAGCAGTGCGGGGTGGGTGTTGAGGAACCGCCCGCCGAAACGTGCCAGAAAGCGGCTGCCGACCACCTTCATGAAACCTGCGGAGACCACGAGATCGGGCTCGTGGGCCGCGGTGGCCTCGGCGAGCGCTTCGTCCCACTCCTCGCGGCTGTCGTGGTCCCTGACGCGGCACACGAACGTGGGGATCCCGGCCCGCTCGGCCCGCGCCAGCCCCTCGATGCCGCTCCGGTCGGCCCCGACGGCGACGATCTCGTACGGGGTGTCGACGGCGGGGTCGGCCGCGGCGTCGATCAGCGCCTGAAGGTTCGTACCGGAACCGGACACCAGGACGACGAGACGCACGGGGGCGACGGGACGGAAGGACTGCGCGTCCACGACGGGGGCTCTCTCTCGCGGGGAGACGGAATTGTGTGGTCGTACAAGTACGTGGACCCGATGATTCCGGGGAACTCTACGAAGCGTCCGACCGTCGGCAACGATACCGGCACCGGGCACGGCCCCCACGGGACGGGGGCGCATGCGGAAGGTAGCGTCAGTGACACGGTCTCCTTGGGTTCCCGCGGGGGCTCGGGGGCCGCAGGGCCGTGGAAGCGACGCGGAAGCGACGAGGAAGACACACACCAGATGACCGACCGACGCCGCCGTGCGGCCGCATCCGACAGCACCTCCCGCGAGGACAACCCCTTCGCGCCACCGCCGGAGGGGCAGCCGGACCAGCCGTGGGAGCCGCGGATGTCCTGGGCGTCCGGACCTTCTGGCCCCGCTGACTCTTCTGGGGCGTCGGAAACCGGGGGGTCGGGAACTGGGGGATCGGGAACTGGGGGGTCCGGCGACGGCGGATCGGAAAGCGGAAGCGGAAACGGAAGCGGAAGCGGAAACGGGTCCGGGGACGGGGAAGGCGGCGACTCCGGTTCACCGGACGGCGAGCAGCAGCCGTCGGCGTGGGGCAGCCAGTGGAGCAGTCGGCAACCGGGGCGGCAGGGCGGCGGATTCGGCGGCGGACCGGGAGACGCGGGCGGCGGCAACGGTGGCCACAGCGGTGGCGGACCGGGCGGCGGTCAGGGCCCCAGTGGGCCGGGCGGTCCCGGCGGACCGGCAGGGCCCGGCGGCACACGTGGTATGCGCTGGGATCCCACCGACCCGCTCCAACGGCACGCCCGCTACTCCTTGCACGCCGGTATCTGGAGCCTCTTCTTCGCCCTGCTGAGCGTGCCGCAGATCGCCCTGCTGCTGGGAGCACTCTCGATGTACTGGGGCATCAGCGCGTTGCGCGGCAAGGGGCCCAAGTCCGCGCGGAGCAAGAGCGACAAAGCGGGCAAACACGACAGACGCGGACATCGGGGAGTGGGCGCGACCGCGGAGGACGTAGCGGGTACGTCGCGCGGCACGGAGCGGGACGGAGCGGCAGCGGGTGCGGAAGGCACCGGTGGCCGACCGCCGATCCCCCTCACCGTGACCCCGGCGCAGGCGGACAAGGCCAAGCGGACAGCCGCCGTCAGCGGACTGGTCACCGCGAGCGTGACGCTGGCGCTCGTGGCCGCGACGTTCACGTTCCAGTTCGTGTACAGCGACTTCTTCGCCTGCCAGAACGACGCGCTGACCCAGTCCTCCCGCGACGACTGCAAACGGCACCTGCCCCACGAATTGCGGTGGTTCCTGGAAGACCGCTGAGCGGCGCCGGGGGTTGGTGCGGGAGAGGCCGGGGGTTGGTGCAGAAGGGTCGGGCGCTCGTTCACGTTCCGGTGAGGGTTCCGGTTCGGAGCTCCGGTTCGGGTTCGGACTCTTTTTGGGGCTGCGGCGCCGGGCCGGAAACGGATTGCGGGCCTTCGGGGACGAAGGCGGGCATCAGCCCGCCGGAGGCGGCCTTCATCGCGGACCAGCGCTCGCGGCGGGCCTCGTCCGTGTGCCATGCGGCGTCCGGGCCGTGCCCCGCGGCAGCCTGTGCCGCTGCGTCCGCCTCCCGGTCCGCAGCGGCGGCCGCCCTGCGCGCGCTGTACCGCGTCCACCACCGGATCCACAGCGCGGTGGGCAGCCCGACGACGATCATCCAGCCGCACGCAGCGCCACCGGTCTGCCACCAATAGGGGCCCAGGTGCGCGAGGGCCCGGTTGCCGAGCGGGCCGCTCGCGCAGGCCGCCAGCAGCGCCAGGACGGTGCCGCACAGCACCGCGGCAAGTGGCACGGTCACGACGACGGCACGCCACCCGACGGTCTCGCGGGGACGCTCCGTACCGACGGCCACCCTGGAGCGGCCCACCCACCAGCCGCACATCAGGCCGCCCAACAGGGGGACGAGACCCGCCAGACACCACTCCGCAGCGCCGCCCGCCCCCTCCGCCGGTACGGCGGACAACAGTGGGAACGGCGGCAACCGGGGCGGCGCCGCGGTGTCGAGGGGCCCGACGACGGCAGCGCCCAGCGTGAAACCGGGCCCCAGTCCGTACGAGGTTGCCCACAGCACCGCGTTCGGCAGCAGCGCGACTGTGAGCAACAGCACTGCGAACTGGCCGGAGGCGTTGCCGGTGAGCCCCGGAAACGCATCGAAGACGGCACGTACGTTCCACAGGAGGGCGCTCGCGAGCAGCGCCGCGCCCCCGGCGCAGAGGACCACTGCGGCAGCGCCGCCGGCTTGCACGGCAACCACCGCGCGCTCCCGGGTGATGTGCCGGCGGAGCCCTTGGACGCGCACCCGGAGAGCCGCCGGTAGCCGGGCGGAGAGCTCCTGCCAGGCGGTCGCGGCGAAGGGGCGGTGCGCGTAGTAGGCCGCACAGAGGCCACTCACGACGACGACGAACAGTGGCAGCCGCAAGACGGTGCTGACAGGTTCCGCCTCGATCGGACTGCCGGACGCGTAGGCGACAGCGGCGGCGGTGGTGAGGAGGTAGCCGCCCGAGACCCACCCCGCGACCGCGAGCGCCCCGTACTCGTCCCCGCCGTCGCCCGCCGACAGGCGCGCATCCAGCCCTTCACGCGTGGCACGCCACAGCAGCCACACGGGTACCGCCGTCAGCAGCAACGGCGTCACCCCCACGGGTACAGGCGACCCGGACAGTGTTTCGTGCCGTACCAGATGCGCGCCGTGCGCCAGCAACCACAGGTCCGCAGCCATGCGCAGGGCTCCGCCCGCGCCGCTGTCGGGGTACGGGGAGACGGTCCACAGCAGCAGGACGACGACCGCGAACGCGCCGAGCCCGAGCCCGGCGGCCACGGCGCCGCCAAGCAGCCAGCCGCTGGTGAGGGGCAGGGGGCTGGGGTGGCCACGGCCCGAGGACAACGACGGACCGCGGTGCGTCACTTGGCTCACAGCGCCATGCTGCCAAGAACACCCGTTTTGCCCCAGTAGCAAGCATTTTGTCGCTGTGTCGCACAAGCTAAGAGTCATGCACCTTTCTTCCGCCTCTGCTGATGCGGCCGCGAACACGGCGCAGCGCCGTACCCCAGGAGCATCCGAAACACCCTCCGACGAAGCCGCCGCTCCCTCGACGGTCACCGGGTCTCCCGCGGCGCGCGCGAAGAAGGGGACGAGGGGGAAGAGGGGCCGGCAGCAGGGGAAGTCCTCCGCCGCGATGAAGTGGCCAGCCCTCGAGGAGACCGCGCCGGCCCAGACAGAACCGCTGGAACAGGACCCCCTCGGCGAGCTTGCGGAGCCGGACGGACAGGTGGAGCCCGACGGACGGGCGGAGCCGGAAGCCCACGCGGAGCCGGACGCCGAAGCGGAGCCGGAGGCCCAGGCGGCACCACCCACAACACCCGCCGCGCTCGCCACCCCCGCCCCGCCGGAAGCAGCCGAGGCCGCGGCACCGGGCGAGCTCAGTGGTGACGGTGATAGCCATGCGCCCCTCACACCGACCCCGCGGAGCGAGACGCCGACGCCGCCGAGCGGGCAGCATTCCGAGCCGGTCTGGCCGCAAAAGGCGTCGGCACCTGCGCCGCGGAGTGAGCCTGAGCCGCGGGTCGAGGTGGTGACGACGGCGCCGGACCCGGTGGCGGACTTCGTACGGTCGGCCAGGCCGCGCGGCGGGCTGCCGGACGATCCGGTCGCGGCGTTCGACGAGCTGTACCTGTGGCAGGCACGGGCACTGACCCGGCAGGCGTTTCTGCTGTGCGGCCACCGCCGGATCGCCGAACGGTCCGTGCGCTGGGCGTTCCACCAGGCGTGGCAGCACTGGCCGAAGGTGCTGGCGGCCGGGGAGCCGACGCGCACGGTGCGGGCGGCGGCATACGATTACGCGCTCTCCCCCTGGCATCAGTTCCATCCGGGGCGCCGCACTCCCCGGGCGTATCCGGGAAGGCCGACGGACCGGGCGGTGCTGGAGGCGTTCCTGGGACTGCCGCGCAGCTACCGCGCCGCGCTGCTGCTGCACTACGGACTCGGGCTGACGTTGCCCGAGACGGCTGCCGAGGTGGAGTGCAGCACGGAGGCGGCGGCCGGGCGGGTCACGCACGGCCGCGCGGCGCTCGAGGAGTGCTGGCCACCGCTGGCACGGACGCCGAGGTGGCAGCGCGGCTCCGTACTGGCGCGCACGCTGCGCGAGCTGGCCGCCGCGCAGCCCGTACACCCTGTGCCGCCCCGGCTGGTGCGGCGGGGCAGTCTGCGTACGACGCGTCTGTGGACCCGCGCCTCGATCGGCCTGACGGCCGCGGTGACGGCGGCGACGGCGTTCACGCTGTTGACGACGGAAACCGGTGGTGGTCCTCCGCCGGAGAAGCCCGTTGTCCGTACGCCGCCGCCACGGACGTTCGCGCCGGTCACGCTGCCGGGCGGACTGGCGCTGCCGGGCAGGCCGGGCCCGAGCACTGCGGCGGACATGGGGACGGGCACAACTCGTACGAGTGATGCGAAGGGGGCCGGACGCGCTCATCGGGGGCCGGCCGGCGGACCGGGCCAGGCGTACCTGCCCCAGCTCCGCTCCACCAACGAGCGCGTTCACCCGCACGACTTCCACCGGCAGGACGCCGACAGAGCCGGGAGATCCGACAGAGCCGGGAGCGCTGGGAGATCCGGGAGAGCCGCCGCCCCAGTCCCCGAAAGCTGACGGGCCCGCACCCCGGAAGGTGCGGGCCCATTGCCCGGATGTGCCAGGCGCACGCTCAGGCACTCAGACGCTGAGGCACCCAGGCACTCGGACGCTGAGCCACTCAGCCACTCAGACGCTGAGACGCTGAGACGCTGAGGCACTCAGGCGCTCAGACGCTCCCGTGCGAGCCGCGCGGTCTCGGACGGGGTCTTGCCGACCTTCACGCCCGCGGCCTCCAGGGCCTCCTTCTTCGCCTGGGCCGTGCCGGAGGAGCCGGAGACGATGGCGCCCGCGTGGCCCATGGTCTTGCCCTCCGGAGCGGTGAAGCCCGCGACGTAGCCGACGACCGGCTTGGTCATGTTCTCCTTGATGAAGTCGGCCGCGCGCTCCTCGGCGTCACCGCCGATCTCGCCGATCATGACGATCAGGTCGGTGTCCGGGTCGGCCTCGAACGCCTTGAGGGCGTCGATGTGCGTGGTGCCGATGACCGGGTCGCCGCCGATGCCGACGCAGGTCGAGAAGCCGATGTCACGCAGCTCGTACATCATCTGGTACGTCAGCGTGCCCGACTTGGAGACCAGGCCGATCCGGCCGGGCTTGGTGATGTCGGACGGGATGATGCCCGCGTTGGACTGGCCGGGGGTGATCAGACCCGGGCAGTTCGGGCCGACGATCCGCGTCTTGTTGCCCTTCTGGGTGGCGTAGTCCCAGAAGTAGGCGGTGTCGTGGACGGCGATGCCCTCGGTGATCACGACGGCGAGGCCGATGCCCGCGTCGACCGCCTCGATGACGGCGTCCTTGGTGAACTTCGGCGGGACGAAGATCACGGTGACGTCGGCGCCGGTGGCCTCCATGGCCTCCTTGACGCCGCCGAAGACGGGCACCTCGGTGCCGTCGAAGTCAACGGTCGTGCCCGCCTTGCGGGGGTTCACACCGCCGACGATGTTGGTGCCGGAGGCCAGCATCCGCTTGGTGTGCTTCTGGCCCTCCGAGCCGGTCATCCCCTGGACGATGACCTTGCTCTCCTTGGTGAGGAAGATAGCCATGGTGTGTCGGTGTCCTCGTTCGGTCTCGTCCGGGCTTACTTGGCGGCCAGCTCGGCGGCCTTGTCGGCCGCGCCGTCCATGGTGTCCACCTGCTGCACGAGCGGGTGCGCTGCGTCGGTCAGGATCTTGCGGCCCAGCTCGGCGTTGTTGCCGTCGAGGCGGACGACCAGCGGCTTGTTGACGTCCTCGCCCTTGGACTTGAGCAGCTCGAGCGCCTGCACGATGCCGTTGGCGACCGCGTCGCAGGCGGTGATGCCGCCGAAGACGTTCACGAAGACCGACTTGACGTCGGGGTCGCCGAGGATGATCTCCAGGCCGTTGGCCATCACCTCGGCGGAGGCGCCGCCACCGATGTCGAGGAAGTTGGCGGGCTTGACGTTGTTGTGCGCCTCGCCCGCGTACGCCACGACGTCGAGGGTGGACATGACCAGGCCCGCGCCGTTGCCGATGATGCCGACCTGGCCGTCCAGCTTGACGTAGTTGAGGTTCTTGGCCTTGGCCGCGGCCTCCAGCGGGTTGGCCGCCGCCTTGTCCTCCAGCGCCTCGTGCTCGGGCTGCCGGAAGTCGGCGTTGGCGTCCAGCGAAACCTTGCCGTCCAGCGCGATGACCTTGCCGTCGGCGGTCTTGACCAGCGGGTTCACCTCGACGAGGAGGGCGTCCTCCTTGACGAACACGTCCCACAGCTTGACCAGCACATTGCTGATCTGGTCGACCAGCTCGGCCGGGAACTTCGCGGCCTCGGCGATCTCGCGTGCCTTCGCCTCGGTCACGCCCTCGATGGCGTCCACCGGGATCTTGGCCAGCGCCTCGGGCTTGGTGGCCGCGACCTCCTCGATCTCCACGCCGCCCTCGACGGAGGCCATGGCCAGGAAGGTGCGGTTGGTGCGGTCCAGCAGGAAGGAGACGTAGTACTCCTCCTGGATGTCCGCGGTCTCGGCAAGCATCACCTTGTGGACCGTGTGGCCCTTGATGTCCATGCCCAGGATCTGGCCGGCCTTCTCGACCGCGTCCGCCGGGTCGGAGGCCAGCTTGACGCCACCGGCCTTGCCGCGGCCGCCGGTCTTGACCTGCGCCTTGACGACCGCCCGGCCGCCGAGCCGCTCGGTCAGCTCGCGCGCCGCCTCAGGTGTCTCGATGACTTCACCGGCCAGCACCGGTACGTCATGCTTGGCGAAGAGATCCTTCGCCTGGTACTCGAACAGGTCCACGCGCGTCCGTCCCCTTAATCAGTGGTCTCGCGGTCGTTGTCAGCGTGGGCGTGCCGCAGGGCCGCGGCGTCCACGGGTCGCGCGGCATGTCCGCCTTGCAGGTTAGCCCTGCGTGCGTGTGCTGCCTAAATCGCACCTCACACATACGCGGTGACAACGGTCACAGCGCGGTCGGTCACTTTCCGATGAGGGCGCGCCCTCCCTGCCGTGCCGGAGGGAGCTCAGTCCGGGACCGGCAGAGGGCGTTTTTCGATCGCCGCTGCCATCACCTCCGGGAAGTGGTCGGGGGTGCAGGCGAATGCGGGGGCGCCCAGTGCGCCGAGCGCGGCTGCGTGGTCGCGGTCGTAGGAGGGCGCGCCCTCGTCGGACAGGGCGAGGAGGGTGACGAACTGAACACCGGCCGCCTTCATCGCGGCCACCCGCTTCAGCATCTCCTGCCGTATCCCGCCCTCGTACAGGTCGCTGATCAGTACGACGACCGTCTCGGCCGGGCGGCTGATCCGGGACTGGCAGTAGGCCAGTGCCCGGTTGATGTCGGTGCCGCCGCCCAGCTGCGTACCGAAGAGCACATCGACGGGGTCGTCCAGGTCGTCCGTCAGGTCCACCACGCTGGTGTCGAAGACGACCAGCCGGGTGTTCAGCGTCCGCATGGACGCCAGCACCGCGCCGAAGACCGAGGCATAGACCACGGAGGACGCCATCGAGCCGGACTGGTCGATGCAGAGGATGACGTCCTTCTTGACGGCCTGCGCCGCCCGCCCGTATCCGATCAGCCGCTCGGGAACGATCGTGCCGTGCTCGGGCAGATAGTTCTTCAGGTTGGCGCGGATCGTGCGGTCCCAGTCGATGTCACGGTGCCGGGGGCGGTTGACCTTCGCCGAGCGGTCGAGCGCGCCGGTGAGGGTGGAGCGGGTCCTGGAGGCGAGCCGCTTCTCCAGCTCGGCGACCACCTTGCGCACCACGGCACGCGCGGTCTCCCTGCTGGTCTCCGGCATCGCCTTGTTGAGCGACAGCAGGGTGCCGACCAGGTGCACGTCCGGCTCGACGGCCTCCAGCATCTCCGGCTCCAGCAGCAGCGCGGAGAGCCCGAGCCGGTCGATGGCGTCGCGCTGCATGACCTGCACGACGGAGCTGGGGAAGTAGATGCGGATGTCCCCCAGCCAGCGCGACACATGCGGGGCCGAGGAACCGAGCCCGCCCGAGGCCCCGCCGCCAC
>NZ_JADKMA010000146.1 GCF_017676365.1 Streptomyces oryzae | reverse complement strand
GGACCGACCCCACCCCGCCCCCTCGCCCAGCTGCCCGCGTCGGCAGGCTGCCAGTACCTGACCAACCAGGGTCAGCGGGAGCGCCATTGGGGCCTCGTGGTGGACCAGGGCGAACGGGCTGCGCTGCGTGAGCACGAGCTCGATGGCGTCAGCAGGCCGTCGCGTGACGGCTCATAGGTATCGGGCGTCCTGGCCGGTCCTGCCGGCCGATCTCGAAGGCGGCTCCAAAGAAGCTCCCAAACCGGCCGCCGAAACCGCTCAGGGGCCGACCCGCTTTCGCGTACCACGTCCCTGACCTGGTGCCTCCGGAACCGGTCACCGCCGGAGCGGACCGGCGCCCGGGCTGTTTCTGGGCACCTCGCGCCATCTGCTCCGATGCGGACTTCCGGAAACCTGGGGAGTTCTGGGCCGTGAGGTCCGTCCCGGCCAAGAGCTCACCGTTGCGGCTACGGGCGCGGTGGTGCCGTGCTGCCCCGTATGACGAGCTGAGTGGGCACGACGACGTCGTGGTCGGTCTCTTCGCCGCGCAGGATCTTCAGGAGCATGCGTCCGGCCAGTTCCCCTTGTTCACGGACGGGCTGGCGGACGGTGGTGAGGTCGGTGAGTTCGGCGACGGGGTGGTCGTCGATGCCGATGACGGAGATGTCCTCGGGGATGCGCAGGCCGGCGCGGCGCAGGGTGCGGACGGCGCCGAGGGCGACTTCGTCGGAGTGGGCATAGACGGCGGTGGGCGGCTCGGGCTGGCTGAGCAGCTCGGCCATGGCGTCGGCTCCTGCGGTGCCGCCCCAGTCGACGGTGACGACAAGGCGTTCGTCGGTGGGGATGCCGGCGTCGCGCAGGGCAGCGTAGTACGCGTTGGAGCGGCCGGACGGTTGTACCTCGTCGGGCTGGTCGGGGTCGACGGCGGCGATCATGGCGATGCGGCGGTGGCCCAGGAAGATCAGATGGTCCATGGCCTGTCGGCCGGCGGTCGCGTCGTCGATGGACACATTGGGGTAGGGCGCGTGCTGGTGGCCTGCGGCGATGATGGTGACGCCCATGAGTTCGAGCCGTCGCTGTTCCTCTTCTCCGACGGGGAAGGCGAGGACGACGACGGCGTCGACTTTGCGCCGGGCGGGCAGGCGGTGGAAGAAGTCGTGCCGGTCCTCGATGCCGTCGACGTGGTAGAGCAGTACGTCGAGCTCGGCGCCGCGCAGGACCGACTCCAGCCCTTCCAGGAGGGTGGCGAAGAACCAGCGGGAGATGTGCGGCACGACCACCGCGACCCGGCCGGTGGCACCGCCCGCCAGGCGGGATGCCTCGGGTGAGACCACGTAGGAGAGCTCCTCGGCGACGGCGAGGACGCGTCGGCGGGTGGCTTCGGCGACACCGTTCTCGTTGTTGAGTGCGCGCGAGGCAGTGGCCATCGAGACGCCGGCCTTGCGGGCCACGTTCGCCATGTTGATCTTCCGGGAGCTCTGCGGCATGCCGGAAGGTTAACCCACGATCGGAAACGCTTCCATAGATCTCTCGGAAGGGTTCCGAAGGTTTCATCGTGGCCGACAGCTGATCTCCCCAACCCTTCATCGTTCCAGCAGGTCAATATGGCGTTGCGGTTCCGTTACTTGACAGCCCGGGCGTGGGTGCTCAGTCTTTCGGCAACGGAAACGCTTCCGAAACGAGCCCGCCACCTCCCCGCGGCCCTCCGGGAAGCACGCCGAGACTCCGTCTGCCGACCGTGAGCGGCAGCCGCACGGATGCGAGGAGGCATCATGCTTGCGCACTCCACAACCTCCCCGGCCAGATCAGCCACCGGTGCCGTCGGCAAGCGCAGGCGCGCCTCGCTGGTGGCCGTCGCTGCCGGGTCGGCGCTCGTCACGCTGGCGGCCTGCAGCGGTCCGGGGTCACGCTCCGGCTCGTCGGCCGATGCCACTCCGACCGCCGTGAACACCGCGGTCGCCAACACGCCTACGACGCTGACCCTGTTCTCAGCGGCGGGCCTCGAGGCGTACGAGCAGGACCTGGCCGACGCTTTCCAACGCAAGTACCCGAAGATCAAGGTGAAGCTGCGGGTGGAGTCGGACAACAACTTCAATACCGTGCTGCCGAGGGTGCTCGCCTCCGACTCTGCGCCCGACATCGTGCAGCCCTACGACCTCCGCGGCGGCGTCAAGGACGGCCTGCTGACCAATCTCGATGCCTACGACAAGGCGTACGGCTGGAGCGACAAGGTTCCGGCATCGGCGCTGGCGCCGGGGCGGGTGTCGAACGGCGTGGTCGGTTCAGGTCCGCTGTATCAGGCAGGCGGTTCGGCCGGGCCGCTGACCGGCGTCTTCTACAACAAGAAACTGGCTGCCAAGGTCGGTATGAAGACGCCGCCCCGGAGCATCGGTGAGCTCGAAGCGGTCATGGCCAAGGCTAAGAAGTCCGGGATCACCCCGATCGTGGCCTCCAACCAGGACGGACTGATCGGCCACCTCTACAACCTGCTGCTCGGCGACTACATGGGCGCCCAGGAACTCAGCGACCTCGTGTACCGCAAGCCGGGCGCGACCCTGCAGACCCCGGCGGCGGTGCAGGCCACCAAGACGCTGCACAAGTGGATCAAGGCGGGGTACTTCGCCTCCGACGTCAACGCCCTCAACCAGGAGGCGTCGTACGGCAAGTTCACCGGCGGCAAGGGGCTGTTCTTCTTCCAGGGCAGCTGGATCACGCAGACCCTGGACAAGAACTTCAAGGGCAAGTACGGGGTGTTCCCGATGCCGCCCGCGAAGAAGGGCGGCATGTACGCCGGGATGACCAACAACACCCTCGCCTTCTCGATCGCCGCGCGCTCCAAGAAGAAGGACGCCGCAGGGCTGTTCCTGAACTTCCTCACCACCCCCGAAGCCGCGAAGATCGCGGTCGGCAACGGGTACGCCGCGCTGACGCCCGGTGCGGACAGCAAGGCCGAGCCGTCGTTGTCAGGCACGCTGACCAAGCAGATCCAGACCGGTTACGCGGCGATCGCCGCCGACAACGGCTTCGACAGCTGGCTGCAGAACTCCGCACCCGAGGTCAACACCAAGCTCACCCAGCAGCTCCAACTGCTGGTCTCCGGCAAGGTCACCCCGACCGCGATGGTCAAGACCCTGCAGAGCACGTACGCCGACGCCCTCAAGAGCAACTGACACCATGGAATTGACCAAGTCGCCCGGCCTCAGCCGGAAGCAGGGCGCTTCCGGCTCCCGGAGCCGCCACCGCCGCAGGCTCCGGGCCCGGCGGTGGGCCGGCTGGCTGTTCGCCCTGCCCGCACTCGCCTTCTACGCCGTCTTCAACGCCCGCCCTGTCCTGCTGTCGATCCAGTACTCCTTCTACGACTGGGACGGAGTCGGCGCCTCCACCTGGGTGGGCCTGAAGAACTACAGCGAGGTCTTCACCGACTCCGAGCAGCTCAACTCGCTGCTCCATGCCTTCTACCTGATCCTCTTCTTCACCGTCCTGCCGGTGCTCCTGGCCCTGATCACCGCCTCGGTGCTGCGGCAGCTCCAGGGACGCTTCACCGGCGCTCTGGCCCGCACCCTGCTGTTCCTGCCCCAGATCATCCCCGGGGCCGCCGCCGGCGTGGCCTGGATGTGGATGTACTCGGACAACGGCGTGGTCAACCAACTGCTCCGCGCCATCGGCCTCGACGGCCTCGCCCGCCCCTGGTTGGGCGACTTCGCCTGGGCCTTGACCGCGGTCGGCTTCATCGGAACCTGGCTGTCCACCGGACTGTGCACGATGCTCCTGCTGGCAGGTATCGGAAAGATCGACGGCAGCCTGTACGAGGCCGCCCGTATCGACGGGGCAGGGCCCCTCCGGCAGTTCTGGGCCGTCACCCTGCCCGGACTGCGCAACGAGATCGGCGTCTGCGTCACCATCACCATCATCGCCGCACTGGCCAGCTTCGACGTGGTCTACCTCGCCACCCAGGGCGGCCCCGGCACCCAGACGATGGTCCCCGGCGTCGCCGTCTACAACCTGGCGTTCAACGACAACCGCCTCGGCGCGGCCTCCGCGCTCGCCGTGGTCCTCACCCTGATCGTGATCGCCGTCATCGCCCCGCTCCAGCGGCTGTTCCGGGAGAAGTAGAGCGTCATGCCCACACGGACACTTCGCCGATGCGCACCCGGTCTGGTGCTGATCGCGGCAGCCGCGCTGTACTCGCTGGTGCCGCTGCTGAGCATGGTCAGCGCCGCCCTGGCGCCCCAGGGCTCCCTCCCCAGCGGACTGAGCTGGCCGAGCGATCCGCACTGGCACAACTTCATCGACGCCTGGAACGTCGCCAACATCACGACTCTGCTGAAATCCAGCACCCTGATCGTGCTCGGTGTGGTCCCCGTCGCGATCGTCATCTCCACGATGGCCTCCTACGCGATCGCCGTACTGGACATCCCGCTCGGCCGCGTCTTCTACACCGTTCTCGTCCTCACGCTCACCCTGCCGTACGAGATCGTGATCGTCCCGCTGTACGAACAGGTCAGGGCCATGGGCCTGCTCGGCACCCAGTGGGCGCTGATCCTGCCGCTGGTCGGGATGAACATGCCGTTCGCGGTCTTCTGGATGCGGGCACACTTCGTCAACGTGCCCCGCGAACTGTCCGAAGCCGCCGGCATCGACGGCGCCAGTCCGTTGCGGGCCCTGCGCCACGTCCATCTCCCGCTGGCGCGACCCGCGATCGCTTCCCTGGCGCTGTTGATGTTCCTGTCCACCTGGAACCAGTTCCTGCTCGCCCTGGTGCTCATCGACGACCCCAACAAGCGCACCATGGCCGGCGCCCTGCAGGCATTCACCACGAAATACAGCACCGACCAGGTGCTCCTGAACGCCGGCGCACTGCTGATCATGGCCCCCACGATCATCGTGTTCCTGTTCCTGCAACGCCACTTCGCCAAGGCGCTGCTCCAGGGCTCGGTCAAGGGCTGAGACCACGTGCCACGCCGCCGATCTGCGGCGTATCTCCATCCCCACCTGTCACATCGACACGTCACACCGACATGTCCCCTCGCACAGTCAGGAACCGAGCACCGTGAGCAACTCACCTGACGCCTGGTGGCGTTCCGCCGTGATCTACCAGGTCTACATACGCAGCTTCGCCGACGGCAACGGCGACGGAATCGGCGACATCGCCGGCCTCCGCTCCCGCCTGCCCTACCTGGCCGATCTCGGCATCGACGCGATCTGGATCAACCCCTGGTATCCCTCCCCGCTGGCCGACGGCGGCTACGACGTTGCCGACTACCGCGACATACACCCCGCTTACGGCACCCTCGACGAGGCCCGCCGGCTGATCACCGAGGCCCACGAGCTCGGCCTGCGCGTGATCCTCGACATCGTTCCCAACCACACCTCCGACCAACATGCCTGGTTCCGGCAGGCGCTGGCCGCAGGCCCGGGGTCACCGGAACGGAACCGCTACATCTTCCGCGACGGCAGGGGCGAGGACGGCTCCCTGCCGCCGAACGACTGGCACGCCGCCTTCGGCGGCCCCACCTGGACCCGCATCGACGACGGCCAGTGGTACCTGCACCTGTTCGCCCCCGAACAACCGGACCTGAACTGGGACAACCCTCAGGTCCGCGCCGAGTTCGAAGCGATCCTCCGCTTCTGGTTCGACCTCGGCGTTGACGGCTTCCGCATCGATGTCGCCCACGGCATGGTCAAGGACCCCGCGCTGCCCGACCTGGGTCTTTCGGAATTCTCCGTCCTGGCCCTGGAAGGCCAGGAAGACCACCCGCACTGGGACCGCGAAGACATCCACACCATCTTCCGCAGCTGGCGCGCCATCGCCGACAGCTACCCCGACCCCCGAGTCTTCGTCGCCGAGGCCCACGTCCGCCCCGGCCGCCTGGCCGACTACCTGCGCGACGACGAACTGCACACCGCCTTCAACTTCGACTTCCTCAAGTGCCCCTTGGAGGCAGATCAGTTGCGGAAAGTCATCGACCGCAGCATTACCGATCTCGCCGTCCTCGGCGCCCCCGCCACGTGGGTCCTCTCCAACCATGACGAAACCCGCCACGTCACCCGCTACGGCCGCGCCTACACCGGCGTCACCGCCCCGATGCGCGACGAGGGCCACCCCTCCGACCGCGCCCTCGGCACCCGCCGCGCCCGCGCGGCGACCCTGCTCATGCTGGCACTGCCCGGCGGCGCGTACATCTACCAGGGCGAGGAACTGGGCCTCTACGAAGTCGATGACCTCCCCGAAGAAGCCCTCCAGGACCCCACCTGGGAACGCTCCGGCCACACCGTCCGCGGCCGTGACGGCTGCCGCGTCCCCCTCCCTTGGACCGGCGACACCCCACCGTTCGGCTTCGGCCCACAGGGATCCACCCCCTGGCTGCCCCAGCCCGAGGACTGGAAGTCCCACACCGCCGAAGCCAACCAGGCCGACCCCACCTCAATGCTCCACCTCTACCGCACCGCCCTGCACCTGCGCCGCACCCTGCCCGACCTCACCAGCAAGGAACTCTGCTGGATCGACAGCCCCAATGGCACACTCCTCTTCCAACGCGGAACCGGCCTCCTCTGCGCACTCAACCTCTCCGACCAGCCGATCCCCCTCCCCCACGGCTGCCGGCCCCTCCTGGCATCCGAGCCACTCGGCAACGACGGGACGCTGCCACCGGACACGGCGGTCTGGCTCCACCGCGCCTGACGACCGCGACAGGGCCAGGTCCTGATCCACGCCGGAGGTCGAACTCGACTCTCCGAGTCCAGGAGCAAGACGTGGTTCCCGGTTCCTGCCTGGTTGAGGTCTCAGGGAGAGGCCCGGGGTCCGGGGCCGACTCTGCGCAAATGCGCAGGTCACCCCCATCTGCAGAACCAGCCATGTTTTGTGGCTCCTGCCGGGGGCGCCACCGACTTCTTGCCGGGGGCGGCGGACACCCCGGACCCGCAACAGCTGTCGTATGGGGGACGGAGCCGTGCCACAACTGACGCAACGTGCCGTCCGGGAGGGAGGCCGGCAGCGGTATGCGGTTGAGCGAACGCCACTGCTCCGGTGTATCAACCGATACAGACATGCTCACACCGCGACCGTACCGTCAGCGGCATGCTGATTCTCGAACTCTCCTTCACCGACAGCCCGGAACGCCTGGCCGCACGCCCCGCCCACCGGGAGCGCCTGCTCCAGCTGCACGCCGAGGGCACGCTCCTGGCCGCCGGACCCTGGGCGGACGACAGCGGCGCGGTGCTGATCTTCAACGCCGAACGCCCCGAACTGGAAGCCCTCATGGCCGACGACCCGTACTACCGCACCCCGGGAGTCCGGATCACCGGCATCCGCGACTGGACCCCGGTCGTGGCCCCCGCCATGCCGGGTGCCGGGGGCCCGCCCGCACGGTGACGTTCCACGCTCCGGGCGCTCCCGGTGATCCTCCCGGCGGTCCTGGCCCTTCCGGTGCTGCTCACAGCGCGATCGCACGGTGGCTCAGTGCGGCGTCGGTGACCGCCTCGGCCGAGGCGCCCCGTAGCTCGGCAGGAGGGTGGAAGAGCAGGTCGGCGGCTTGTGGATGGGGCACATTGGCCGCGAACAGCCGCAGGTAGTAGTCGGTTTCCGGGTCGGCGGCCAGGATTCTGCGGGCGAGCTCGACGAGTTCGTCGCGGGTGATGCCGGGGATCTTCGGACGGGCCGGCCGGGCGGCCTCGCGCGCGAAGTCCTCCAGGCCCCGCCACCCGTCGTACTCCGCGAAATCGAGGGCCGTGTACGCGTGCCCCGTACGTTCCGCGAAGGCGGCGACGGCGTCGTCCACCGGTTCACCGCGTGCGATCAGATCCGCGATCCGCTCGATCTCGCCGCTGATCTCCTCCAGCCGCCGCGGGCCGACCGGCGGCGGCAGCAGTTCGGGGCGCAGGTTCATGGACCGCATTGTCCGGCAGGCGAGTTCGTGTCGGCGGCGACCGCGCTTTCCGGACCGCGAGGAGCGTGGGCGAGGGCCGGCGCGGTGCGGTGCGGTGAAGGTGAGGGATGAGGAAGCCGGTGCTGTAGGCGCCCTCGGTGGGGCTGGGCCTGTCCGGCTGGGCCAGTGCGGTGGTGTGTGCGGCGAGGACGGTAACGGCGGGCTGGGCGCCGACGGCGCAGTCGACGGCGCGGACAATGGTGTTGATGCCCGTCGCCACGCCCGTCCGGCGGCGGTGCGGCCGCCACGATCACGTTCCCGGGGAATGCGAACGCCGGCCCGTGCGCGGCGCCCATCAGCACGCCGGCGAGAGGGACAGCGCACGCCACAGTGACCAGGGGCCGCAGCCCAGACAGCCGACCAGCACGCGGCGGTGGGCGAGCAGGTCACCGAGGCGGCCGGCGATCGGCGTGGCCACCGCGCTGGGGAGCATGAATGCGGTCAGCACCCAGGTGGTGGCCGAGGCGGAGGCGGCCAGTTCATGCCCGGAGGGGGGCGGCACGGCGATGACGACGGTCTGGGCGGGGCTGACAGCCGGCGCGGCGACGACCAGGGGACCGCTGCCCAGCCCCGGCATGCCCGCACGCCCCGCGCAACCGTCGTCGGCAATACCCCGAAAGGGTGGTCCGAGCTGTTCGAGTGATGCCACACCGCTGGGACAAGGCGTGCGCCGCCTTCGACACCGCTCGGGAACGTTTGTTCACGATCTGCCCCTCCCAGACCCGTTACAGGACCGCTCCGAGGGCCGTTTTTGGAGCACCAGTACGCCTCACGCGCTCAACCGGAGGACACCGTGCATCCTGAGCCCGCCCCGACGGCCACCCCTACTGAAATCGAACACTCCCGGCCTGCCGCCTGGTACATCGAGCAGGACCGGCGCCAGGTTGACGCCGCCGCGCACCACGCCTCATCCGCGAAAGCAGGGTGGAAGGCATGAGCGAACACGACGCCACAGGCCATCGAGTTCCAGTGCTCGCGTGGCCCGCCATGGTCCGCCCCGGGCAGGGGCGGTGCGCATGAAACTGCGAAGGAAGCCGGACCTGACGGCGGGCGGGATCTCGGACGCGGAGCGCGAGCTGTACGGCGGCCGGTTGCGCTGGGACAGGTCGTTCGTGCATCACGAGGGCGCGCTGATCCGGATGGGGTTCGGGCAGATGGCCGCGGCCCTGCCTCGTATGGCGGGGACGGTGTTGCGCACCGGGTGGAGCGTGGACCGGCGGGCGCTGGCCGGTGTCGTGGCGGCACAGGTCGGGCAGGGGGTGACGGCTGCGTGGGGCCTGGTGGCGGTCAACGGCATCCTCACCCAGTTGTTCGCCGAGGGCCCGACCGCCGACAAGCTGCGCGACGCTCTCCCCGCCCTGGTGGCGCTGGCGGTGGTGTCGGTGGGGGCGGCGCTGCTGGCGGCGTGGTCGACGGCGATGTCCGGTCGGCTGGAGCCGCAGGTCGAGCGGGCCGTCTCCGCCCGCTACTACGAGGCCGTCACCCGCGTCGAGGTGGAGGCCACCGAGCGGCCCGAGGTGCAGCGCACGCTGGAGGCGGGGAAGTTCGGCACCGACTCCGCGCGGAACATGCTGCGGCTGTCGGTGGGCGTGAGCAACGTACTCATCGGCATGGTCGCCGCCGCTGTCGTGCTGGCGTCCCTGCACTGGGCGCTGCTGCCGATGCTGCTGGCCATCGCCCTCCCGAGGGGGTGGGGTGCGGTGCGCTCGGCACGCCGTGAGTATGTCTCGCGGCTGCACTGGGTCGATCACCGCCGTGCCATCGCTTCGCTGCTGGCGTATCTGACTCGGCCGCATGCCGCCGGTGAGATCCGCGCCCACGGTGCCGGGGTGAAGCTGCTGGGCGGCTATGAGGAGATGTCCCGGCAGATGGAGGCCGAGCAGCGGCGGCTGGCGCGGGCGCAGGCGCACACCGATCTGGTCGCCGGGGCGGGCTCCGGGCTGGCGTCGCTGGGCTGTTACGGGGTGCTGTGGTGGCTGCTGACCAGCGGCGGGCTCCCGCTGGCGGTCGGCGGCACGGCAGTGGTCGCCATCCGCAACTCCACCGCGCGGCTCACCTCCCTCATCCAGCAGGTCAACCGGCTGTATGAGGAGATGCTGTTCCTCACCGACACCAAGAACGCCACCGAACTGGCCGCCCAGCACGCCATCCCGCACACGGGCGCCTCGCTGCCGTCTCCCGTGCGGACCGTCCGCGTGGAGAACGTCTCCTACACCTACCCCGGCGCCAACTCACCCTCCCTGAAGGAGGTGAGCCTGTCGGTGCGGCGGGGACAGGTGACCGCGCTGGTCGGCGCGAACGGCTCGGGCAAGACCACCTTGACCAAGATCCTCGCCGGCCTGCTGCTGCCCACCAGCGGCAAGGTGTGGTGGGAGGGCGAGCCCAGCGAGCGGGTCGAGGTGCGCGCCGCCGACCGCGCCGAGGTGTTCGCCTCCGTCGGACTGCTCGCCCAGGACTTCCCGCACTGGGAGATGACCGCCGCCACCAACGTGGCCATCGGCGCCGGCGACCACCCCCGCGACATGACCCGGGTCAGGCAGGCCGCGCAGGCCGCCGACGTACGCGCCCTGATCGAGGGCCTGCCGCACGGCTGGGACTCGATCTGCTTCAAGGGATACGAGCGCGGCGTCCAACTGTCCGGAGGGCAGTGGCAGAAGCTGGGCAACGCCCGCAGCCGGTACCGCAACGCCCCCTTCTTCCTCGTCGACGAACCCACCTCCGCGCTCGACCCGCGCGCCGAGATCGAAGCCTTCGAGGGACTGTGGTCCCTGGCCGACAGCGGCCATGCCGTCGTCCTGGTCACCCACCGGCTCGCCGCCACCGCGAAGGCCGACCACATCTACGTCCTCGACCAGGGCCGCATCGTCGAAGAAGGCACCCACGAGCAGCTGATGTCGCGGGGAGACGGTCTCTACCGGGAGATGTTCCAGGCCCAGGCCGCCCAGTACGGACTCGCCCCGCCGTCTGCCGACCGCCTCCCGGCGCAACGGGCAAGTGACGCCCGCCGGCACAGGCAGGCTCCGTGAGCACGGGCTCCAAGGGAGCACCGTCGTGCTGCTGTACGTCACCGGCCCTGACGTACCCGGCGCCGCCCACGGCGCCTGCGCCGGACTGCTGGGGCGCGCCCTCCCCGACCACGACCCCGGCACCACGGTGGGCGGCTTACCCGAAGCGAACCGTGTCGGCCAGGATCGACATGGTTCGGCCAAACTGCGGCCTACTGCGGAAGTTGTATGGATTCGCGCACTACCGTCCTGGATCGAGGCGAAGACCAAACCATGACTGGATGTCCCGGCCTTCGCGGTAGCGGCATCCTCGGCACAGCACATCACCGGCAAGATCAGTGACCGTGATCACGTCAGGGGAATGGCATGGCCAAGGTTCGATCGCTCATCGCTGCGATGGCAGCAGCAGCCGCTCTCACCACCGGTTTCGCCGGCAGCGCTGTGGCCGCCGAGCAGGGTTCCGTCTCAGTTCAGGGCAGCAGTTGCTCCACTCTGTGGACAAGCAACGGCAAGGGCTCGGTCTACGTCTGCTGGAGCTGGCACAAGAACTCGAAGGGCACCTACGACGGCACCTACAGCGGCAAGTTCTACGATCACGCCACCGACGGCAAGTGGGTGATCCTCCAGGCATCATGGGCCGGCCGGGGCTGGACATCGGTCCAGACCGCCGCCAACGGGGAGTCGTTCTCCTCCGACTTCTACGGCATAAGCGGACTCAACTTCCGGGCCTGCCTGACCGGAGGCTACTGCGGTAGCCCTGCCTGGTGACGCGGGTTCGACAGTTGCTGAAGGGGTCTCACTGACGCGGCACGTCCCGTCGTCAGCGGCCCAGTGCAGGACAGGACGGCCGGCGTGGCGACACGCCGGCCGTTCCATTGCTGCCCAACTCGCTGCCCATTCGGCGTCCCGGGTGGGCCCGTATCGGATCGGCGGGAAGACTTCCTATCGGCGGGTCACAGTTCTCCGGCGACTTCCTCGACCGCTGAGCGCGGGGAGTTGCCGGAGCGGTCCGTGCCGGGCAGGAGTTTGGCGGCGAGCAGGGTGGAGAGGGCGGAGGTGTCGGTGCCGGAGTTGCTGTCGGTGCGCAGGACCAGGGGCCGCGGGGCCCGGCCGGTGAGCGCGGCTCCCACCTCCAGCCGGCGCCGGGCCAGTTCGTACTGGAGGACGGCGCGGTTGTCCCGGTACGCCTGGGCCAGCCGGCGCTGTGCCCGTGCCTCGTTCTCGGCGGCGATCAGCCCGCTGCGGCCTCGCGTCTCGATCTCGAACCGCACCTTCTGCGCCTGCGTCTCCTGTTCCTCCAGCAGCTGGGCGACCTGTTCGCGTGCCTTGTTGAGGGCGGCCTTGACCTCCACGAGCCGCGCGTCCCGCACCTTCTTCGCCCGCTCGATGTCCATCTGCAGGCTGTCGATCCGCCGCTTGCGCGTCAGGCCCCATTCCTGCTCGTAGGCCGTGGACTCCTTGGCGACCCGTTCGCGGGTGGCCAGGTGCTGCTGGTACTGCGTCGGAAGCTGGACATCGGGGATGTTGGCCCCAGTGATGCGCACGCCGTAACGGGAGAGCTGACGGTTCAGCAGGTCCTGCATGTCGGCGACATCGGAGCCGCGCAGATCGTAGGCGCGCTCGGTCCGCACCCGGCGTCCGCGCTGCCGGATGGCGTCCTGCACAGCGCTGGAGAGTACGAGGTCGAAGTTGCCGGCGCCGATGGTGCGGACGAACAGCACGGCGTCCGTGATGCGGAACTTCAGGAAGAAGTCGATGGCGCGCAGCGGCACGTTCTCCTGCGTCGGGCAGGCGACGACCGGGGCCGAATACGGAATCTCGGTGGCGGTGTCCACCACGAAGTCGACGCGGGACCAGGGGTGCCACAGATAGTGCCGGCCCGGGTCCAGGGTGCGCACGATGGCGCCGTAGCGGGTGAGGATGCCGGTGGTGCCCTGTTCGATCTCGACGATGGACGAGCGCCACCACCACAGCGCCCCCGCCACCAGGGAGGCCAGACCCAGGACATAGGC
The DNA here is from genome assembly GCF_017676365.1 of Streptomyces oryzae. Lineage (GTDB taxonomy): Bacteria > Actinomycetota > Actinomycetes > Streptomycetales > Streptomycetaceae > Streptomyces > Streptomyces oryzae. The sequence continues at coordinate 6,636 of NZ_JADKMA010000146.1, read as the reverse complement.
GGTGCCGGCGAAGGCGTCCCAGGCCGTGCCCGCGGCCCCGTCGCCGCTCCGGGCCGTTGCCATGACGCCGCTGGTCACCGCGAGCAGCCCGAGCCAGAACGGGACCATCCACCAGACGCGGCGGCGGTGCCTCGGGATGATCACCGGCACCAGGGTGCCGGCCTCACCGCCGCGCAGCAGATGCGGGATTTCGCTCCAGGGCGCCACCTCTTCCGTGATGACGGACCTGTGGTTGGTACGTGCGCTGCTCACTGACCGGCCTCCCCGTCCTGCTGGTTGTGCTCGCTGTGCCCGCCTGCCGGTACGGTCGGCTGCTGCGCCTCGCGCAGGGTGCTGATCTCCGCTTCCCGCTCCGCGATCCGTGCGGCGACCTCGGTGAGCCGCTCCCGTACGGCGGCCACGTCCTGCGCGGAGAACAGCTCCGCATCGCGCTCGCCCACCAGCTCCCTGGCCAGGGCGAGGAAGTCGACACCGGCCGCGGCGCCGTTGCCCGCGCCGTCTCCGCCGCCGATCCGGATCAGCCGCGGCAGATGGTCGGCGACCTGCTCCAGGGTGTCGAGCACCTGCTGCTCGTAGCGGTACTCCAGGATCTCCGGGGCCTCAGCCGCCGTCACCGCGCGGATGTCCAGCGCCTGTGCCTCCAGCAGCGCCGCGTTGGCCTTCGCCTCCGACTCCGCCTGGACGTAGCGCTGGCGGGCCAGTGCCTCGGCGCGGTTGGTCTCGCGTTCGACGGCGGTGTCCATCTGCGCCTGGTACTGGGCGATGTCGGCCTGGATGGCGGACAACTCCTCCTGCCGGGTCGCCAGTTCCTTGCTCAGATCACCCTCGTCCTGCTCCTTGCGCAGCTGGAGCGCGTACTCATGGGTGTACGCCTCCTTGGCGACGCGCACCATCTCGGGTGCCGCCAGGTCCATCCGGTAGCCCTGGTCGGAGGGCTCGGCGTGCGTGATGTTGGCGTTCGTCAGCTCGACGGCGGGACGGAACTGCTGGTTGAGCTGCTCCAGCAGCCGCCCGGTGTCCTCGCCCACCATGTCGTAGATCCCCGCGGCCTCCTGCTCGTAGATGAGGCTGCGGATGGTCTCGCTGACCGCGTTGCCCAGCTTCTCCTCGAAGCCGCGCACCGCGCCGAGTGTGTAGACGAACTCCACCGGGTCGCTGATCCGGAACTGGATGAACAGATCGATCGACGCCTTGACCCCGCCCCGGGTCGGTGCCTCCCGCACGGGGGCGTTGAAGGGGTACTCGCGTGTGGTGTTGAGGATGTACGAGACGCGCTTCCACGGGTTGAGCAGGATCACCCGCCCTGGGCCGACCACCTGTTCGAGCTTGCCGAACCGGGTGATCAGCGCCTGGCAGCCGTCGGGCACCATCACCATCCCCTGCCGCCACCACACGAACGCCACCGCGCCGATCGCCAGCACCCAGTAGTGCACCCCGAACAGCGGGTTCGTCAGCGCGCTGCTGCCGGTGAACGACGAGAGCGCCGAGGTGACCGACAGCCCGACGACCCCGATGACCAGCAGCATCGACACCGGCAGCATGCTCAGGAACGAGCGGCCCCGCGGCAGCACCATCGGGCAGATGGTGTGCACCTTCTGCCCGCCCTCGCGGCTCCGGCCGCTGTGGTTCAGCTCCTCGCCGGCCTCGTCCAGGGGGACGGACTTCTGCTCCATGACCGTTTCGATGGAGCCGCCCTGTTCCCGCGCTGCCGGAAAGTCGGACGGGTTCATGCCGTCCTCGCGGAACTGCTGCTCACCGGAGCCGGCGCCGCCGCCTTCCGTGCCTCCGCCGCCGGTACGCTGCTGCACCGCTTCCTCCGCCGCCTCGCGTGCGTCGCGGCCGGAGGCGACAGCCTGAGCGACTCTGCGCACGTTCTCGCGGGCACTTACCGCGCGCCGCGGACCCTGTGCCATGGATTCCCCCTTCGTCCACCGGACGGCGCCTGACCGTGCCCGGGTTCTGCCGTGTCCTGCTCTGTGCTGCGGGCGACTCTGCCCGCAGCAGCCGGGACCGTATACGGGAGGGACACGGCAGAACCCGCCGCGGTTCCGTTGCCGGGGCCCGGCAGGGGGAGCGGGCGTGCGCGGTGCGCACCAGGTGCTGCGGTGCGCACCAGGTGCTTCTGGGACGAGAGGGCTGCCCTGTCTGGGCACGTTCCCCGGATGTCACAGTCGCGTCACACGGCGGCCGGTCGTGAACTCGCGGGGCGGAGCCGGCATCACATCTCCCAGTCACGACGGAAAGGGAGCCTGGAGATGCTTCGCACACGTTCACGTTGGATCGCCGCACCGCTCGCGGCAGTTGCGCTGTCCCTGACCTACGCCGGCTATCAGGCGGGGGCGGCCGAGCCGTCGGCGGCCGGCGGCACGGGCGCGGCGGCAGCGGCACCGTGTCTGGCCGACGCGACCACGCTGATCGGTGATCTCGACGGTGACGGCAACCCGGACAAGATTGCCGACCCCGGGCACACCGGCACCGAGATGACCATCCAGTGGGGCTCGGCGGACGGATCGTTCGGCGAGAAGACCGCCGTCCGGGACCTGGTCGGCGCGAAGGAGGGGGAGGACACGGCCGCCGCGGTCGCCGACTTCCAGAACGACGGCACCCTGGACATGGTCGTCAACATCGTCGAGCCGTCCGGCGGGGACGACCCCTCCACGGCACGTCTCGCCGAATACCGTCCCGGCCCGCTCGACCGCACGAACCTGCAGTCCGCCGACTCCGTGCACTCCGACATCGGCGACCACGGCGAGGTCCGGCAGCTGAGCATCGCCCGCTACAACGACGACGCCTACCCGGACCTCGCGGTCCTCAACAACGCCGGTGACGGTGTGATGGACCGGGACGTGCGCCTGTCCCGGCCGGACGGCGGCCTGGCGGGCTGGGACGCCGGGGCGAACCAGAAGTACGGCGAAACCGGGACGTGGGGCGAGCCGCCGGCCATGCCCGGCGACGGCTGGAAGCAGTTCTTCAAGTCCTGCTCGTGACTCCCGCCACCGGGCGCCGCGGCCGGTCCTCAAGGACATCCGCGCTGCGGCGTCCGGTGCGCCATCGGGCCGAAAGCCGCCCCCCTGTACGCCAGATGCCGGTCCCTGCCCGTCAGACGCCGGCCCGCTCTCCGAGGAGACAACCATGCCCGCTCGTAAGTTCCCCGTGCTCGCCCTCGCCGCTGTGGCTGCCAGCCTGGCGCTCACGGCCTGCGACAACTCCGGTACGGACAAAGCCTCCTCCTCCAGGTCCGGCTCGTCCGCCTCCGCGAGTGCACCGCAGTCCCCCGCCGCCGATGCGCAGTCCCACCGCCCCAAAGCCAAGAACGCCCGCGGCTCCAACAACAAGACGCACAAGGCGCAGTCGGGCAAGTCGGGCACCCCCAAGAAGCCCGGGGTCAGCTGCACCGACCAGCTCAACTACGCCGGCGACCCCAGGTCGAACGCCGACATCAACACCATCGGCGAGAGAACCGGCAACTGCCCGGCACCGGAAAAGAGCGGGACACCGTCGGGCACCCCCAAGAAGCCGGGGGTCAGCTGCACCGACCAGGTCAACTACGCGGGGGACCCCAGGCCCAATGCCGAGATCAACTCCATCGGCGAGGAGACCGGCAGCTGCCCGCCCGTGCGGCAGCAGTGAACAGTAGTGCGCTGGGTGGCGCGGGCGCGGCGGCCCTACGCCGCCCCCTTGACGATCGTCGTCATCGCGGTGGGTGCCTTGAGGGCCGAGCCGGTGAGGATCACCACTGTGGTCCCGCCCGGCCGCAGCTCGCCGCGGGTCGCGAAGACATCGACGGCGGCAGCCGCGGTGGCGCTGGTGGGCTCCGCGTACAGGCCGGTGGCCGCGAGACGGCGTACGGCGGAGGCGATGTCCTCCTCCGGGATCGCGGCCATGGTGCCGCCCGAGCGGCGTACGGCGGCCAGTACCTCGGGCAGCCTGACCGGCTCCTTGATGGCCGTGCCCTCGGCCAGCGTCGGCCGCCAGCCGCCCGGCGGCGCGGGCACCGGCGCCTCGGCACCGGCGTGGAACGCGGCGTGCAGCGGGGCGCAGTTGGCGGGCTGGGCGACCAGGAGGCGGGGCAGCGCCGCGATCCGGCCGGCGGCCAGCAGTTCGGTGAAGCCCAGATCGCAGCCGAGGACGGTGCTGCCCGCGCCGACGACGGTGACCACCGCGTCCGGGGCCCGGAAGCCGAGGTCCTCCCAGATCTCGTACGCCAGCGTCTTGGTGCCCTCCAGGAAGTACGGATGCCAGTTGTGGCTGGCGTAGACCGTGTGCTCGGCGCGGCGCAGTGCCTCGGCGGCCGTCGCGTCCCGGTCGCCGGGGACTTCGGTGACCCGCGCCCCGTAGGCCGTGGCCTGCAACGTCTTGGCCGGTGAGGTGTGTTCGGGCACGAGGATGGTGGCGTCGATGCCGGCGGCGGCGCAGTACGCGGCGACGGACGAGCCGCCGTTGCCGGAGCTGTCCTCCAGCACGTGGCGGACGCCCTGCGCGGCCAGCGCCGAGATCATCACGCTGCTGCCGCGGTCCTTGAAACTCCCGCTGGGGTTGAACCACTCCAGTTTGAAGCCGACGTCGAGCCCGCTCCAGGTCCGCTCCAGCAGCGGGGTGCACCCCTCCCCCAGGCTGATGCCCGGCGCCTCGGGCGGCAGGGGAAGCGCCGCGCGGTAGCGCCACAGCGAACGGTCGGCCAGGGCGATGTCGCCGGGCGCCGGAGCCTGTCCCAGGGAGACGAGCAGCGGCGTTCCGTCGTCGCCGCGCCAGCGCAGCGGGTCGAGGGGGTAGCGCAGCGCCGAGCGCGGGTCGCGCAGCTCGCGCGGGTCATGGGGGCCGTGCGGCTCGTGCCGTTCGGCGAGGGGGGATTCGGCCATGGAGATCTCCTCGACTCGTCGGTCTCGCCGCTCGCTCGCGCGCTCTTTGAGGGGGCGTCCAGGATATCGACGTTTGCCACAGACCGACCGGCCAGTATGCTCGCTCGACCATGGAGGCGCAGACGCGGGTGGAGATGATCAGCGTTCCGGCGGGGCAGGTGACGCTGTCGGACCGGCGGACGCAGCGCAGTTGGCAGGTCCGGCTCGCGCCGTACGAGCTCGCCGCGTTCCCCGTCACCCAGGACCTGTACGCGCGGGTGACCGGTCGGCGGCCGAGCGCGGCGCGCGGGGAGCGGCTGCCCGTGGAGAGCGTCTCGTGGTGGGACGCCGTCCGCTTCTGCAACGCCCTCTCGCTGCGGGCCGGGCTGGCGCCCGCCTACCGCCTGGGTACCGACGACGCGGGCGAGGCGAGCGCCGAGTGGGACGGCGCCGCCGACGGGTACCGGCTGCCGACCGAGGCCGAGTGGGAGCACGCCTGCCGGGCCGGTACGGAAGGGCCGCGCTACGGGCCGCTGGACGAGATCGCCTGGTACCGCGGCAACTCGCAGGAGCGCCTCCGCGAGGTGGGCGGCAAGCGCCCCAACGCATGGGGGCTCCACGACATGCTCGGCAACGTCTGGGACTGGTGCTGGGACCGCTACGACCCCGAGGTCTACGGCAGCTACCGGGTGCTGCGCGGGGGCGGCTGGTTCGACGAGCACTGGAGCTGCCGTGCCTCGGCGCGGCGCCGCAGCCACCCCACCTTCCAGGTGGACGACGTGGGGTTCCGCATCGCGCGCGGCCCGGTGCCCGCGGGTCAGCCCACGTAGCGGCGGGCCGCCGACCGGCGCTGGGCGCGCTCCAGTGCGGCCAGCCGGGCTTCGACGGTTGCGGGTACGGGGCGGCGGTTGGCCAGCACCCAGGGCAGCGCCGCGGCGGCCCGGGTGAAGGCGCGGGCGCTGGCCGCGTCGCGGGGCACGGTCCGGGCCAGGTACCAGGTGCGGCGCAGCGCCGCAGGCAGGGGGCGGCGCAGCCAGGTGTACCAGAGGGTGTTGCGCAGCCCGTCCACCCGCCTGCCGGTGGCGTCCCGCAGCCGGGAGGGCGCGTGGTGGATGGTGAGCTCTTCGGCGTAGGCCAGCCACCAGCCGCGTACGGCCAGGTCGGTGGCGAGCAGTTCCTCCTCACCGCCGAGCCACAGCCGGGGCTCGAAACCGCCCGCCGCGCGGAAAGTGGAGACCCGCAGACAGGTCGCCGCCGCCAGGAACGAGCCCAGCGCAGGGCCCGGCAGCCAGTCGGGGCCCGGCACCGGGGAGTTGCGCAGCTCGGCGACAACCGGGTCCTCCGTACCCTCCGGCTCGACCAGGATCCGCGCGACCACACCGGCCAGCCGCGGATGGGCGTCCAGCCGGTCGGCGGCGCCGCGCAGCGAGCCGGGCGCCCACCAGGAGTCGTCGTCGCAGAAGGCCACATATGGGGTGGTGACCTGGCGTACGGCCAGATTGCGGCCCACCGCACCGGTGTTGCGGCCCGGCGACAGCAGCTCGATCTGCGGATGCGCCGCCTGGAGGGCGCGTACGGCGACCGCGGTCCCGTCGCTCGACGCGTTGTCCACGACGATCACCCGGGGCCGCTCGGGCAGTTGGGCGAGCAGGTCGAGGGTGCGGAGGAGCTCCTCCTTGCGGTCGCGGGTGATGACGACGACCGTCACCCGCGGGTCGGGATCCGTCATACCGCTGGTCCCTCCACACGGCGGGCGGCTTCCTCGACCGCGGGCGGGAGGGGGCGGCGGAGGCGGAGC
>NZ_JADKMA010000145.1 GCF_017676365.1 Streptomyces oryzae | reverse complement strand
GCCCCTGCCCTCCCGCGACCCGGCCGCTGACCCCGCGACCGGAACCGGAGCGGCCCGGTGACGCGTGCCGGACAGTCCTCGGACCGGTCGGCGGACGCGCGCGCGGCCTCCGTACCGGTCGAGGTCAGCGGTGAGGGGCTGCCGGAATGGCTCGTTCCGGTGCGGGACGCTGCGGAGACCGTCGAGGCGGGCCAGCTCAGCCGATTTCTTCCGCCGCGCGACGGCGGAGGCCGGCCCTCCGCCGTCCTGGTGCTCTTCGGCGAGGGCCCGCACGGCCCCGAACTGCTGCTGATGGAGCGCGCCTCCAGCCTGCGCTCGCACGCGGGGCAGCCCTCCTTCCCCGGCGGGGCGCTCGATCCGGAGGACGGTGATCCGGAGGGCGACGGCAGACTGCGGGCCGCGCTGCGCGAGGCCGAGGAGGAGACGGGGCTCGACCCCTCGGGCGTACAGGTGTTCGCCGTACTGCCCAGCCTCTACATCCCTGTGAGCGGTTTCGTCGTCACACCGGTGCTCGGCTGGTGGCGTAGGCCCACGCCGGTGGCGCCGGTGGATCCGGCGGAGACGGCCCGCGTGTTCATGGTTCCCGTCTCGGACCTCACCGACCCGGCCAACCGCGCCATGGCCGTGCACCCGGCCGGACATGTGGGGCCCGCCTTCATGGTGGGCTCGGCGCTGGTGTGGGGGTTCACCGCCGGCCTGATCGACCGCATCCTGCACTACGCGGGCTGGGAGCTGCCCTGGGACCGCGACCGCAGGGTCCCACTCGACTGGCACGCGTGACCCTCCCCGTCGACCGGAGCGGTGACTCGCATGCTCTTCCCGTCGACCGGAGCGGAGCCAGGCGTGACCCTCACACCCGCGCCCTCATGAGACGGTGTCTCTTCCGCTCTTCTGGGCAGCCCCTTACGGGCGGCCGCCCGTAACCGGCGCGGACGCCGACCGCATGCGGCGCGCCGCCGGGGGCGGGGAGTGGACTACTGCGGAGATGGACCCGAGGCGAGGCTGATTCGGTGAACGTGCTGGACGTACTGCTGGTCGTGGCTGCCGTGTGGTTCGCGATCGTCGGCTACCGCCAGGGCTTCGTCGTCGGCATCCTGTCGGTCCTCGGGTTCCTCGGGGGCGGCCTGGTCGCGCTGCTCGTTCTGCCGCTGCTGTGGGACGAGTTCACGGGGGGCGACCGGCCGGGGACGGGGCCTGCGGTCGGCGCCGTGATCCTGGTGATCATCTGCGCCTCGGTCGGCCAGGCCCTCACCACCCACCTGGGCAACAAGCTGCGGCAGTACATCACCTGGTCGCCCGCTCGGGCCCTGGACGCGACGGGGGGCGCCCTCGTCAACGTCCTCGCCATGCTCGTCGTCGCCTGGCTGATCGGCTCCGCGCTGGCGGGTACGTCGCTGCCGACGCTCGGCCGGGAAGTGCGCAGCTCCAACGTCCTGCTCGGCGTCTCGCGGGTGATGCCCCAGCAGGTCAACGCGTGGTTCGCGGACTTCTCCTCCGTACTGGCCGAGAACGGCTACCCGCAGGTCTTCGCGCCCTTCTCCAATGAGCCGATCCGCGAAGTGCCGCCCCCCGACCCCCGACTGGCGGGCAGCCCCGTCGCCGAGCGCGCCAAGCGCAGCATCGTCAAGGTCGTGGGCACGGCACCCAGTTGCGGAAAGGAGCTGGAGGGCACCGGGTTCGTCTTCTCGCGGGGCAGGGTGATGACGAACGCGCACGTCGTCGGCGGCGTACGCCACCCGACCGTGCAGGTCGGCGGCGAGGGGCAGCGCCGTCTCGCGCGCGTCGTGCTCTACGACTGGAAGCGCGACATCGCCGTTCTCGACGTCCCCGGGCTGAAGGCGCCCGCGCTGCGCTTCGCCGAGCAGGACGCGAAGAGCGGCGACGGCGCGATCGTGGCCGGTTTCCCGGAGAACGGCGGCTTCGACGTCCGCTCGGCCCGCGTCCGCGGCCGTATCCAGGCCAACGGCCCCGACATCTACCACCGGGGCACCGTCAGCCGGGACGTCTACTCGCTCTACACCATGATCCGGCAGGGCAACTCCGGCGGCCCGCTGCTCACCCCGAACGGCCGCGTCTACGGCGTGATCTTCGCCAAGTCGCTGGACGACAACCGCACCGGATACGCACTCAGCGCCGACGAGGTGCGCAAGGACATCACCCGCGGACGCACGGCCCATCGGACGGTCAACAGCCAGGGCTGCGCGATCTGACGAGTCCGGGGCGGATGGCCGAGCGGCAGGGCCGGGCCGGGCGCCGGGGCCGGGCGGGCGGCCGTGAGCGACCGGGTGCCCCTCCGGGCTCAGAGGCTCAGGAGCGGTTGTGCCGCAGTCTGGCGCCGACCCAGCGTGCGCGGCGACGCAGAATGCGGGGGATGCCCAGCTCCGCGTCGGAGGGATGCAGCCGGGCCGTGGCGCGCGGGGAAGCCTGGCCGCGCGGGTCCCTCGGAAGGCTGCGGTTACGTGCCACGTCACGGAAGTCGTGCGTCAACCCCATACCAGGGTCCTTGCCCCTGCCTCAAGGTCAGTAATCGCCCCCGGCCGCCACAATCGGCCTATGCGCGGGGCACATGTACCGGGCTGTCGAGCAGATGTACGGAGGCAGATGTACGGAGCCGTCGGTCAGCGGTCCGGCTCCGGGTCGCTGAGCCAGTGGGCCAGTTCGGAGGTGAAGGTCTCCGGGTCCTCCTCGTGCGGCCAGTGCCCCAGCCCGTCGAAGAGCCGCCAGCGGTACGGGGCTTCGACGTACTCGCCCGAACCCGCGGCGCTGCGCGTACGCATCACCGGATCGAGCGAACCGTGCAGATGCAACGTCGGCACCCGGACGGGTCGCTTCATCCGGCGGTAGAACTGCATCCCGTCCGGCCGCGCCAGCGATCGCACCAGCCACCGGTACGGCTCCACCGAACAGTGCGCCGTGGAGGGTACGCACATCGCGCGCCGGTAGTTCTCCACCGCCAGGTCGCCCACGGCGCCGGCGGGTCCTGGCGCCTCTTCGGCCGGGCCGGGCGGTTTGGGGCCTGCCCAGTCCCTGACCAGCCGTTCCACCAGCGCACCGTCGTCCGCCACGAGTTGCCGCTCGGGCAGCCACGGGCGCTGGAACCCCCAGATGTAGGAGCTGGCCGCCGTCTGCCGTACGTCACCCAGCATGGCGGCCCGCCAGCGGCGGGGGTGCGGCATCGAGACGACGACGAGGCGGCGGATCAGCTTGGGCCGCATCGCCGCGGCCGTCCACGCCAGGTAGCCGCCCAGGTCGTGCCCGACCAGTGCCGCGTCGGGCTCGCCCAGCGAGCGGATGACACCGGTCACATCGAGCGCGAGGTTGGCCGGGTCGTAGCCGCGTGGCGTACGGTCGCTGCCGCCCACCCCGCGCAGATCCATGGCCACGGCCCGGTAGCCGGCCTCGGCCAGTGCGGGCAGCTGGTGCCGCCAAGCCCACCAGTACTGCGGAAAACCGTGCAGCAGCAGCACAAGCGGACCCTCGCCCATCTCGGCGATGTGGAACCGCGCCCCATTGGCGGCCACGTCCCGGTGCGTCCAGGGGCCCTCGGGACGGATCACGGCCGCGGGAGAGTCTGCGAGCGTCATACGGACGAGCGTGTCACACCCTGCAGCTGCGGGCGCTCCTTGCCGCCGTCCTCCGCGGCGCGCGGGTGCGGCTTGGCGTACGAGAGGACGGCCGCGCTCTGCTTGGCGGAGGCCATCGACTTCTGCGGGCTCTTGCTCTTGGAGACCTTCTTGAACTTGGCCAGCGCCAGCAGCAGCAGAAGCAGCGCGAGAGCGATGAAGGCGCCGCCGACGATCAGGAAGGACCAGGCGAGACCGAGCCCCAGGTTGTGGATGCCGTAGGCGGCGGCGAAGCTCAGCACGGGCAGCGCGAAGAGCAGCAGGGCCCCGGCGAACAAGGCCGCACCGCTGCCCAGCACACCGCGCTTGACGTCCTGCCGCAGCTCGGCCTTTGCCAGCGCGATCTCGTCGTGCACCAGTGCGGACATCTCGGCAGTGGCCGCTGCGACCAACTGGCCGAGGCTGCGGCCGTCGTCGGCTGCGCTCATCGCTGTCTCTCCCTCGCGGTAGTGAGGCCCCGCAACGGTGCGGGACCGGGCTTTCCCCGGCCGTCGGGCCTCGGTCGGGCTTCCCCTGGTGACCGACTGGTAGCCGGTCAGGCTCAGATCATGCCGGACCATCGTCCGTCACGTCGTGGCGAGTGGCCACCTCGGCGAGCCTGCGGTGTTCGGCCGCCTTCGCCTCGTAGAGCGCCGCCATCCGCAGATGGAACCGGGGGTTGTCCTCCTCGTAGACGTCGGGGATGCCGTCGCCGTCCTCGTCCCTGTCCTCGGCCTCCACCAGCGAACGGTACGTACGGGCCCGCACTTTGAGCACGATCCCGGCGAACACCGCGGCCAGCAGCGAGCCGATCAGCACCGCCGCCTTGGCCTCGTCGGCGAGTACGGCATCGCCGGCGAAGGCCAGTTCGCTGATCAGCAGCGAGACGGTGAAGCCGATGCCGGACAGCGCCGCGATGGCCAGTACGTCGGCCCAGCCCAGCTCCCGGTTCAGCTCCGCCTTGGTGAAGCGCACCGCGGCCCAGGCCCCGCCGAACACGCCGAGCGTCTTGCCCGCCAGCAGGCCGAACACCACGCCCAGCGTCTCCGGCTGGCTGAACACATCTCTCAGCGCCCCGCCGGAGACGGTCACCCCTGCGGCGAACAGCGCGAAGACCGGCACGGCCAGCCCCGCCGAGAGCGGCCTGACCAGATGCTCGATATGCGCGGCCGGCGAGCTCCCCGCCTCCTCGCCCGGCCGCGGCGTGCAGCGCAGCATCAGCCCCATCGCGACCCCGGCGACGGTGGCGTGCACCCCACTGGCGTGCATCAGCGCCCATATGACGAGGGCGAGCGGCACATACACGTACCAGCCGCGCACGCCCCGGTGGTGCAGGAACCAGAAGACCGCCAGCCCGGCGACCGCGCCGGCCAGCGCCCCGAAGCTGATGCCCGCCGAGTAGAAGACGGCGATGATCACGATGGCGCCCAGGTCGTCGACGACGGCCAGGGTCAGCAGAAACGCCCGCAGCGCGGAGGGCAGCCCGGTGCCGAGCACGGCCAGCACCCCCAGCGCGAACGCGATGTCCGTCGCCATCGGGATCGCCCAGCCGCCCAGCTCGCCGCCGCCACCGGCCGCGAAGGCCACATAGACCAGCGCCGGGACGGCCATACCGCACACCGCCGAGACGATCGGCAGCGCGGCGGCCCGCGGATCGCGCAGCTCACCCGCGACCAGCTCCCGCTTGAGCTCGATGCCCGCGACGAAGAAGAAGAGGGTGAGCAGGCCGTCCTTGGCCCAGTCGGCGACCGAGAGGTGCAGATGGAGCGCCTCGGGGCCGAAGTGGAAGTCCTTGACGTCGTCGTAGAGGCTGCTCGCACCGGTGTTGGCGAGCAGCAGGGCGATCACAGCGGCGGCCAGCAGCAGGGTGCCGCCGACGGTTTCGGTACGCAGCGCGTCCGCGAGGAAGCGGCGCTCGCCGAGCGGGAGCCTGTCGAGGAAGACGGAACGGCGGCGGTTGTCGCTGTCGCTGTCGCGGTGGGGCGGGGCGTGCGGCGGAGCCATGGCTGGGCCTCCCGGAGTGGCACGGACACACCTGTGGTGTGTGCCGACCAGACTTCCCGGCTCGCCCACGGTTCTTGGTGTTTTCTTTACTCGCTCCCCAAAGGGTAACCAATACGAGTGAGGGGGCACCCGGCGCGCTGCCGGACGCCCCCTGCCCCGGTTGCCCGGGCGGTGCCCGGGCGCCCGGCTCAGTCCTCGCTGGGTGCGCTCGGCAGCTTGGACTGGATGAGCTCCATCACGGAGGAGTCGGTGAGGGTCTGGGTGTCACCCAGCGTCCGGTTCTCCGCCACGTCCCGCAGCAGCCGGCGCATGATCTTGCCGGAGCGCGTCTTCGGCAGCTCGGCGACCGGCAGGATGCGCTTCGGCTTGGCGATCGGGCCGAGCTGCTTGGCGACGTGTGCCCGCAGCTCCTCGACCAGCGCTTCGTCCTCGTCCGCCCCGCCGCGCAGAATGACGAACGCGCAGATGGCCTGTGTCGTCTGCGGGTCGGTCGCGCCCACGACCGCGGCCTCGGCCACCTTGGGGTGCGAGACCAGCGCCGACTCGACCTCGGTGGTGGAGATGTTGTGCCCGGAGACGAGCATCACATCGTCCACCCGGCCGAGCAGCCAGACATCGCCGTCCTCGTCCTTCTTGGCGCCGTCGCCCGCGAAGTACCTGCCCTCGAACCGCGACCAGTAGGTGTCCAGGAAGCGCTGGTCGTCGCCCCAGATGGTGCGCAGCATCGACGGCCACGGCTCGGTCAGCACGAGGTAGCCGCCGGCGCCGTTGGGCACCTCGTTGGCCTCGTCGTCCACGACCGTCGCCGCGATGCCCGGCAGCGGCACCTGGGCCGAGCCCGGCTTGGCCTCGGTCACGCACGGCAGCGGGCTGATCATGATGCCGCCCGTCTCCGTCTGCCACCAGGTGTCCACCACGGGGGTGCGGTCGCCGCCGATGTGGTGCCGATACCAGACCCACGCCTCGGGGTTGATGGGCTCGCCCACCGAACCCAGGATGCGCAGCGAGGACATGTCGAACTTGGCGGGGATGTCGTCGCCCCACTTCATGCTCGCGCGGATCGCGGTCGGCGCGGTGTAGAGGAGGGAGACCTTGTACTTCTGCACGATCTCCCACCAGCGGCCCTTGTGCGGCGAGTCGGGAGTTCCCTCGTAGAGCACTTCGGTCGCGCCGTTGGCGAGCGGGCCGTAGACGATGTACGAGTGCCCGGTCACCCAGCCGACGTCCGCGGTGCACCAGAAGACATCGGTCTCCGGCTTGAGGTCGAAGACCGCGTGGTGGGTGTAGGCGACCTGTGTGAGGTAGCCACCGGTGGTGTGCAGGATGCCTTTCGGCTTACCCGTGGTGCCGGAGGTGTACAGGATGAACAGCGGGTGCTCCGCGTCGAAGTCCTGCGGCGTGTGCTGCTCGGACTGGCGGCCGACCACCTCGTGCCACCACAGGTCGCGCTCCTCGTTCCAGGAGATGTCCTCCTGGCCGGTCCGCTTCACCACCAGTACGTTGCGGACCTTCTCGGTGCCAGGACGGGTCAGCGCCTCGTCGACGGCCGGCTTGAGCGCGGACGGGGCTCCCTTGCGGTAGCCGCCGTCGGCGGTGATGACGACGCGCGCGTCCGCGTCCTCGATACGGGTCGCCAGCGCGTCCGCCGAGAAGCCGCCGAAGACGACCGAGTGCGGCGCCCCGATGCGCGCGCACGCCAGCATCGCGACGACCGTCTCCGGAATCATCGGCATGTAGATGGCGACCCGGTCGCCCGCCTGCACACCCAGCTCCGTCAGCGCGTTGGCGGCCTGCGAGACCTCCCGCTGGAGGTCGGCGTAGGTCAGCGTACGGGTGTCACCGGGCTCGCCCTCGAAGTTGATGGCGACGCGGTTGCCACGGCCTGCCTCCACGTGGCGGTCCACGCAGTTGTAGGCGACGTTGAGCTTGCCGTCCTTGAACCACTTGGCGAACGGCGGGTTCGACCAGTCCAGGGTCTCGGTCGGCTCGGTCCCCCAACTCAGCCGCCGCGCCTGCTCCGCCCAGAAACCCAGCCGGTCGGCCTTGGCCTGCTCGTACGCCGCAGCGGTGACATTGGCGTTGGCGGCCAGCTCGGCGGGCGGGGCGAACCGCCGCTCCTCCTTCAGCAGGTTGGAGAGGGAAGGACTCTCGTTCATGTCGGCTCCCGTCGGCAAGTGGTGTAGACCAATACCTGTACTGGCATGCTTAGTGATCGCGGGAGCCCGGTCAACCCCCAGGCGATCCTGGCACCTCGGACCCTGCTGGGTACAGCGGCAATCAGGGAGTCATTGCGTGTCGTTCTGCCGCACTTACCAGTGTGGCGCTCCTGCGCACCGGGAAGCGCCACTGCGGCACTTGATCGCGGCTCCCCGCCCACTGAAACGACCGCCCAAGGCGTCTCGGTGGCCCTGCGGCTTGCCGACGGTTCGGCGACCCGGGGTTGATCCGGCGAACTGGGGGTTGATCCGGTGAACTGATGGTTGGTTCCGGGGCTCAGTTGGCCGGTGCCGGGTCCCGGGTCAGCCGCCGTCTGTCACGAGACCACCGGGTCGGGTCTCACCGCGGCGAACACCGGCTCGGCCCCCCGAACGCCGTTGACCGCCGTGTCCAGCACATAGGTCTGGGCCTCGCCCACGTCGAAATACATGCCGTGCAACTCCAGCGTCCCCTCACGCAGCCGCCGGGCCACGCACTTGTGCGCTGCCAGATGCTCCAACTGCTGGACGACGTTGGTGAGACAGAGCGCCTCCAGCGCGTCCGCCGTCTCCCGCTCCGCCAGCCGCGGGGTTGCCTCCGCGGCAGTGCGGAGCCGTTCCAGGGTGGGCCTGGCGTGCCGCAGCCAGCGGCCGAGCGGGGTCTCAGCCGCAGCCTCGCCGGCCCCCTGTCCCGCCGCTGACCCGCTGTGCAGCGCCTGCATCGCACCACACCCCGAGTGCCCGCATACGGTCACCGATTCGACCCGGAGCACATCGACGGCGTACTCGATCGCCGCCGCCACCGACTGGTCGCCGCTCTCCTCGCCGGGCGGCGGAACCAGATTGCCCACATTGCGGACGGTGAACAGGTCGCCGGGGCCGCTGGAGGTGATCATGCTGGTGACCAGGCGGGAGTCGGCGCAGGCGAGGAAGAGCTGGGAGGGCCGCTGACCCTCCCGGGCCAGCCGCGCCAGCTCGTCGCGGACCAGCGGAGCCGTGGTGCGCTGGAAGTTGCGCACCCCGCCCAGCAGTTGCCCGCGCCGTGCCCGGGTCTGTGTATGTGTCTGGGTCTGTGTAGGGGTCTGTGTCTGTGCGCGGTGCCTGCTCCGCGCGGAGACGCTTGCGTTCGGCGGGCCCAGCTCCTGGGCGGCGGGCCCGGAATCGGGGGTGCTGTTGTCGTGCGGGGCGCCGTTGCCGTGTGGGCGGCTTTCGCCGTGCGGGGTGCCGTTGCCGTGCTGGGTGCCGTCGCTGAGCGGGCTGTCGCCGGGGTTGCCGCCACCATGGGCGCCGTCCATGGGGCGACCGCCGCTATGCGTTCTGTCGCCATACGCGCCGTCGCCGGCGGCAGGACTGTCGTGCGAGCTCGCGGTCCCGTCGGCGGGCGGGCGCGTGCACTGGTGGTTGCGCCAGGGCGTCCACGGCGAACAGGTGTGCGCTGTCGAGGGCTCACCGATCTCCTGCCCGGCGCGGCTGCTGACCTCCGCCTCGCCCCCCGTGGCCGTATGGGCGGCCCGCCAGTCCTCCAGCGCCTCGAACGCCGCATGGTCCATGAAAGATCCCTCCAGTTCCACCACTGCTCTCGCCCCCTCGGGGACCTGGGCGAGCGCCCGGCTCAGCCGGGGCACGGCCAGAAACGTCAACTGCCCCCGCACCACCACCCGGTAGCCCCCGTCCGGGCGAGGCGCGCACTCGCTGCCTGCGTCGTGCTCCACAAAGACCCGTGCCCCCGCCAGCCGGTGCAGCGCGACGGCCACCGCCATGGCGATCCCCAGACCGACCCCCTCCAGCACGCCCAGCAGCACGACCCCCACCGCCGTTGTGCCGAACACCAGCGCCTCTCGGTGCCGTGCCACGGTTCTGATCCGGCCAGGGCTGATCATCCGTACCCCCACGACCATCACCAGCGCCCCCAGCGCCGCCAGGGGGATCAGCTCCAGCACCTCAACCAGAAGCCCGGCCGCCAGCAGCACCCACACCCCCTGCAACAGCGCCGAGTTCCGGCTGGTGGCGCCCGCGGCGATGTTCGCCGCGCTGCGCACCGCGACCCCGGTGACGGGCAGCCCGCCCAGCGCTCCCGAGACCGCGTTCGCCACGCCGTGTGCCCGCAGCTCCCGGTCCAGGTCGCTGCGCGGCACACCTTCTTTTCCGGTGCTCCGCCCGGCCGCGAGCTTGTCGGCCGCGACGGCGGACAACAGCGCCTGCACGCTGGCGACCAGAGCCAGCGTCAGCACTGCCGTTCCCAACCCGAGCACCGGCCCTTCCGGCAGCTCGGGCAGTGCGTGCGAGCGCCAGGAAGGGAGGTCCACCCGGGGAAGCCGCGCATCGGCCGACACAGCGGCGAGGGTGGCCAGGCCGACTGCCGCGAGCGCGGCCGGCACTCTCCCGATGACCGCGCCGAGCGGCCCGCCACGCTCCTTCAGCAAGGGCCAGGCCAGCAGCACCACGACGGTCAGCGCGCTGACGGAGAGCGCTGCGGGCTGGACCGAGATGATCCGTCCCGGCAGCTCCAGCGCGTTGGTGAGCGGCGAGCTGTCGGGAGCGCCGCCGAGCATCACATGGAGTTGGGCCAGCGCGATGGTGCCGCCGATCCCCGCCAGCATCCCGTGCACGACGGCCGGGCTCACGGCGAGGGCGGAGCGCGCCACCCGCAGGAAGCCGAGCCCGAGCTGGGCGACGCCCGCGAGGACGGTGATCCCGCAGGTGGTCTGCCAGCCGTACTCCTGGATCAGCTCGGCCGTGATGACGGTCAGCCCCGCAGCGGGGCCGGTGATCTGCAACGGGGCACCGCCGAGCCAACCGCAGACCAGACCGCCCACGGCTGCTGCCACCAGCCCTGACTGGAGCGGGGCACCTGCGGCCAGCGCGATACCGAGGGAGAGCGGGAGCGCGATCAGGAAGACCGTGACGGACGCGGAAAGCTCCGCCGACCAGCGCTGACGTGCATTGGAGCGGTCCGCGCGTACGGCCGGACGGCTGCGCACCGGGGTGCGTTGGGACATCGCGCCTCCTCCCGAGGTCGGCACCGTGCGTGATCGTCTGGTTACTTCCAGGCGGAAGTAAAAGAAGAGTAATGCCAAGTAAAGCCTTGGCGAAGTTCGGAGTGGGTTCTGGCCGCCCGCGTTCCACCCATCGAGTGAACGGCGCCTGAAAAGCCGCTTGTCCTATTTGTCTTATTAACGTCTCGTGTCACTTTTGTCCGCGTGGCAGCGCCGGTCCCGCTCGGAGACCGACGAGACAAGGCGAGAGGACGAGGTGAGCCGATGGCAGCCACGCGAAGAAGATCCGCTCTCACCACCGCGGTCCTGGCGGCGCTGGCGCTGTCCCTGGCCGTCGGCGGATGCTCGGGCGGCGACGGTGCGCGAAGACCGGAGGAGTCGTCCGGCGGAGCGCCGCAGGCGGGACCCCAGGGCAAGGTCCAGCTCCTGGGGGACGGATCGACCTCGCTGACGGGGCGCCAGCCCTTCCAGCCGACCCCGCGCCGGCTGACGCCCGGCAAGAAGCCGCCGCAGTTCGTCGTCTTCTCCTGGGACGGCGCCGGCGAGGACGGCAAGAAGCTCTTCTCCCGCTTCCGCAAGGCGGGCAAGAAGTACGGCGCGGCGCAGACCTACTTCCTCAGCGGCGTCTACGCGCTGCCAGAGGGCGAGGCGAAACGTTACGCCCCACCCGGTCACCCGCCGGGCGCATCCGACATCGGCTACCTCAAGGACAAGAACGTGCGGGCCACGCTCCGTCAGGTCCGCAAGGCGTGGCTGGACGGGAGCGAGATCGGCACGCACTTCAACGGCCACTTCTGCGGACCCGACGGCGTGGAGTCCTGGTCCGTCGACCAGTGGAAGAGCGAGATCAGGCAGGCCCGCTGGTTCGTCCAGAACTGGAAGACGACGACGGGCTGGCAGAAGGCCCGAGCCCTCCCGTTCGACTACGAGCGGGAGTTGATCGGCGGCCGTACCCCCTGCCTCGAGGGCCAGGAGAATCTGCTGAAGGCCGCCGGGCAGCTGGGCTTCCGCTACGACTCCAGTGGCAACGGCACCCAGGTGTGGCCGGACAAACGGCACGGCCTGTGGGATGTGCCGCTGCAGCAGGTACCCGTCCCGGGTCGCGGGTTCGAGACGCTGTCGATGGACTACAACTTCCTCGCCAACCAGTCCGGAACCGTCGATGGTGCGGTGGAGAAGCGGCCCGAGTGGAAGCGCCAGATGCGCGACGGCCTGCTGCAGGGCTTCCAGCGCGCCTATGAGGGCAACCGCGCACCGTTGATCATCGGCAACCACTTCGAGGACTGGAACGGCGGCATCTACATGGACGCCGTCGAGGACGTCATGAAGACCGTCTGCCGCAAGAAGGACGTCCGCTGCGTGTCGTTCCGCCAGCTCGTCGACTGGCTGGACGCACAGGACCCGCGCACGCTCGCCAAGCTGCGCACCCTGGAGGTGGGGGAGAAACCGGCCGGCGGCTGGCGTTCCTTCCTCTCCCGGGACTCGCCGGCACCGAACGCGAGGGCTGCGAAGTCCCGCTGAACCGGCTTCCCCGTTCCGGGCCGTGCAGCCCGGAACGGGGGAGTGCAGCCGCGTGACCGTACCGCTCCGCCGGTTGTTCCGTGATCGTCAGGCGGGCTGGGGGGCCGCCGCAGCCTCCTGCCGATCCTCGTGCAGGACGAACGAGGGGTCCACCTGGGCCGCGAGGTCGGTCCCGGTCCTGGCGTTGCCCCAGCTCTCCGCGTTGCGCAGATGGAAGTGGACCATCTGGCGGGTGTAGCGCCTCCAGTCGCGCAGTTCATAGGAGGCGTCGGCCGTCTCGTAAAGGGTGGCCAGAGAGCGGGAATTGTCCTCCTCCAGTTCGGCGAAAGGACGCGGGCGGCCCTTCTCCATGGCGTGCACCCAGTCCGAGTGGCCGAAGGTCTCCAGCAGGTCGTCGCCCACCTCCTGGCGCAGGAAGTCGATGTCGTCCGCGCTCTGCACCTTGTTGCCGACGACCTTCAGCTGGACGCCGAAGTCCCGTGCGTACTCCTTGTACTGCCGGTAGACGGAGACTCCCTTGCGGGTCGGCTCGGCCACCAGGAAGGTCATGTCGAAGCGGGTGAACATCCCGGAGGCGAAGGAATCGCTGCCCGCCGTCATATCGACGACCAGGAACTCCTCGCGGCCGTCGACGAGATGGTTCAACAGCAGTTCCACAGCGCCCGTCTTCGAGTGGTAGCAGGCCACTCCCAGATCCGACTCGGTGAACGGCCCGGTGGCCAGCAGCCGGATGCCCCCGCCGTCCAGTGCGACAGTGCGCGCACAGGCATCGTAAACCGGGTTGTCTTCTTGCAGGCGGAGCAGCCGCGAGCCCTCGCCGGGCGGCGTCGTCTTGATCATCTTCTCGGCGGAGCCGATACGCGGGTTGCTGCCCCGCAGGTAATCCTTGATGAGCGGCAGGTGCGCGCCCATCGCGGGCAGCGCCGCGGACTCGGCGTCGTCCAGGCCCAGCGCCGCACCCAGGTGCTGATTGATATCGGCGTCGACGGCGACCACGGGTGCGCCCCGGAAAGCGAGATGGCGCACGAACAACGAGGACAGCGTGGTCTTGCCGCTGCCGCCCTTCCCTACGAAAGCGATCTTCATGTTCAATAGCGTAAGCCGCTGCGGACAGTGGATCGGCCGGCTCGAGTGAAGAAGACCACTCGATCGTGGGGTTGGGCCGCCCGGCCGGGTGCGTAGGGTCGTACGCATGAGTAGCACCGCTCGCCCCGAGGACGGCGACAGGTCGAAGACTTCGGCGCCCGGCACCTCCACGGCCGACCCGCTGGCCCCTCTCGCCGCGCTGCCGGGCGTGCCGGAGGCCGTCGAATCCGTGCGCAAGTCCGTGGACCGGGTCTACGGGCACCGCATCATGCGCCGTCGCAGCAGCGAGGTCAGCGCGGAGGCCGCGCTGCGCGGAGCCCGTGCCACGGCCGCCGTGGAAGGTGTCGACTGGGCGCTCGAAGAGGTGCGCCGGCGCAGCGACTTCGGCGCCGAACCGGAGGCACGCACGGTCGGTGCGGCGCTGCGGGTGACGGCCGAGGCGGGGCAGCTCCTCGACATCTGGCAGCAGTCACCGCTGCGCGTGCTGGCCCGGCTGCACCTGGTGGCGGCCGGCGGCGTGGCGCCCGAGGACACCGTCGGCCGCCCGCGACGCCCCGGGGAGCCGGTCGAGGGCCCTGAGCTGGGCCTGGAGCTGCCCGGCGCGGACGAGGTCGCGGCCCGGCTGGACGGCCTTGCGCAGCTCATCGCGGGCAGCACCTCGGCTCCGGCGCTGGTCGCCTCGTCGGTGGTGCACGGCGAACTGCAGGTGCTGCGCCCGTTCGGCTCGTACAACGGGCAGGTCGCGCGGGCCGCGGAGCGCGTCGTGCTGATCGGCAGCGGGCTCGACCCCAAGGCCATCTGTCCGGCCGAAGTGGGCCATGCGGAGCTGGGCCGGGAGGCGTATCTGACCGCCCTGGCCGGTTACGCCTCAGGAACACCCGAAGGGATGAGCGAGTGGATCGCTCACTGTGGGCGCGCGGTCGAGCTCGGCGTCCGCGAGAGCACCGCTGTCTGCGAGGCGATGCAGCGGGGCGCGGCCTGAGCCGCGGTCTTGACGCGGTCCGAGGGCAAGCAGGGTGCGACAGCGAGAGGGACGCGCATATGTGACGGCCCCGCCACCAAGGGCGGGGCCGTCACTGGCATGTCCACCGGGTTACCAGTGCGTGCTTCACAATGCGTCCGGACATCAGGGTGGGTCGTTGCCCTTCCCTGACGGGACCTGCCCGATCGCGGGCTCTGCGTCGCGTGGGTGCCCGGTATTCATGCAATCCGGTCCGTGGGGCCATTGCGTAGAACGGATTCCTTTCGGATTCCGCTGGTCTCGCGGGCCGTCAACTCCTTTGTACTCCGTGCCGGAGCTGAGCGGAAGTCCTGCACCCGCAACTTTACTTTTGCCCTCAACTGCGGGCGTATGGCGCGGAACCGGACATCGCTCATTGAAGTGGAGCGAAGGTGGCGGCACAAAAGAGGATCGAAGCGGACAGGGCGTCAAGCGCGGAAGAGTCTCAAAAGGGACGGAGGCCTGGTCGGCGGCGGTTGTTGAACCACACGAACCCCGCTGTCGCCGCGGCGGCTCCCACCGCGACAGCTGTCAGGGCAAGCGCCGGCCGGGACGGCATCGAGAGCGAGGGGATGCGCTGCTTGAGCCGGACGGGGCGGGAGAACGTCAGGACGGGCCAGTCGCGCGCGAGTGCTTCCTTGCGCAGCGCCCGGTCCGGGTTGACGGCGTGCGGATGGCCGACGGTCTCCAGCATCGGCAGGTCCGTGACCGAGTCGCTGTAGGCGTAGCAGCGCGCCAGGTCGTACCCCTCGGACTCCGCCAGCTCCCGGATGGCCTCGGCCTTCGTCGGCCCGTAGGCGTAGTACTCGATCTCTCCGGTGAAGCGGCCGTCCTCGACGACCATCCGCGTGGCGACCACCCGGTCGGCACCGATCATCCGGCCGATCGGCTCGACCACCTCGGCGCCCGAAGAGGAGACGATGACCACGTCCCGGCCGGCCAGGTGGTGCTTCTCGATGAGAGAGGCGGCCTCGTCGTAGATGATGGGGTCGATCAAATCGTGAATGGTCTCCGCGACGATCTCCCTGACCTGCTCGACATCCCAGCCGCGGGCGAGTCCTGAGAGGTACTCGCGCATCCGCTCCATCTGGTCGTGATCGGCACCTCCGAGGAGATATACGAACTGCGCGTAGGCAGTCCGCAGCACTGCGCGGCGATTGATCAGGCCACCCTGGTAGAAGGACTTGCCGAACGTGAGCGTGCTCGACTTCGCAATGACCGTCTTGTCCAGATCGAAGAAGGCGGCTGTGCGGGGCATCGCGAGATTTTCCACGCCCCTGAGCATAGGCGCCCACCATTCGGCGTACTCTGGGGCGCGTGGGTTTGCCTGAGAAGGCTCTCGGGTACACCATGGAAGTCACGGATCGTTCGCGACCGTGCTAACCCGGCCCGACTCCTCCCCCCCCCGAGTCGGCCGTGGGGACGACCCCCGCTCTCCCCCCCGGCGGGGGTCGTCGCATGTCCGGGGGCATTTCTCCGCCTCGGCCCGCAGCGGCCGGGGCTTTTTCGATCTTTGGGGACCGGACTCCCGGATTCCCCGGATCAGTAACAGTGTGTAATCGCAAGGCTGCTCTCCGATAGTCACTGGTTTGGGTGAGCAAGTTATTCACAGTCTCTGGGTTGTCCACAGTTTTCGACCATGATCAACAAGTTTTTCCGGTTCGCTGCACCGTGAATCCCGTCGGCGTCCGCAGCGGTTTGCGGACGCGAGTGCCAACTGACGGGGAGGGGCCGGATCATGGCCGAAAACATTCTGATTGTCACCGAGGACGAGGAACTTCTCGATGACCTACTGCGACTGTGCGCAGCCGCCGGGACCGAGCCCCAGGTCGCGCACGGAGGCCCGGCGAGCCGGACGGGATGGGCGTCGTGGAGCGGCGCCGCCTCCTGGGAACGGGCCCCTCTCGTGCTCGTCGGGGACGACTGCGCCCGAGCTTCGGGCTTCGGCGAAGCTCCCGGCCCCGGCCAGGCCGCGCCCGGCACCGCCGGGACGGTGCCACGGCGGCCAGGGGTGCTGCTGGTGGGACGGGACTGGGACGACCCGGGCGTATGGGAGCGCGGAGTCCGCGTGGGCGCCGAGAGCGTGGTCCTGCTGCCCGACGCGGAGAACTGGCTGACCGGCCGGATCGCCGACGCGCTGGAGGGCGTCGGCCAGGCGGCGCTGACCGTCGGGGTCGTCGGTGGGCGGGGCGGAGCCGGCGCCTCCACCCTGGCGTGTGCCCTGGCGGTCACGGCGGCTCGCGCCGGAGAGCAGACCACGCTCATCGACGCCGACCCGCTCGGCGGCGGCCTCGACATCCTGCTGGGCCTGGAGCAGGCGCAGGGTCTGCGGTGGCCGGACCTCGCGGAGTCCCGGGGCCGGGTCGGCAGCGCGGCCCTCGCCGAGTCCCTGCCGCGCTCCCACGGCCTGAGCCTGCTCAGCTGGGACCGGGGCGACCGGGCTCTGGTACCGGCCGACGCCATGAAGTCGGTGCTCTCAGCCGCGCGGCGGCGCGGCGGCGTGGTCGTCGTCGACCTTCCGCGGCAGGTGGACGAAACCGTCGCGGAAGGGCTGGTGCAGCTCGACCTCGGGCTGGCCGTCGTACCCGCCGAGCTGCGTGCCGTCGCCGCCGCCCACCGGGTGGCAGCCCGGATGCAACTGGTGGTCCGCGATCTGCGGGCAGTGGTGCGGACTCGCGGCGGCCCGCGCGGCGCTCGCGGCTACGACGCGGGGCTGGACGACGCGGAGGTCGCCCGGCTGCTGGGACTGCCGCTGGCCGGGGAGCTGCCCTGGGAGCGCGGCCTGCTGGAAGACATCGACCGTGGCAGGCCACCCGGCTCCGCGAAGGACGGCGCGCTGGCCCGCTTCTGCGGGCGCTTCTGGGAGCGTGCGCTCAGCAGGGGCGAGGTGGCGGTGTGAGCGGGGCGGACAAGAGCTCACGGGGCGCTGCGGCGGCACTTGGGCCCACTGAGCCTGGAGGGGCCGCAGGGGCTGGAACCCGGCTGCTGGACTCGGTACGGCGCAGCCTCGCCGAGGCCGGGGCCGAGCCGACCCCCGCCCGGGTGGCGGCCGCGCTCCGGGCCCAGGGCCGGCTGATGGGGGACAGTGCGGTGCTGGGCGTCGTGGAGAGCCTGCGCTCCGAACTGGTCGGCGCAGGCCCACTGGAACCCCTGCTGGCGGACCCGGAGGTCACCGATGTGCTGGTGACCGCACCCGACCAGATCTGGGTCGACAGGGGTCAGGGCCTGGAGCTCACCCCGGTGCGCTTCCCCGATGCGGGTGCGGTCCGCCGGCTCGCACAGCGGCTGGCGACCTCGGCGGGGCGCCGTCTCGATGACGCCCGCCCCTGGGTCGACGCCCGGCTTCCGGACGGCACCCGGCTGCACGCGGTGCTGCCTCCAGTGGCCGTGGGCTCCACCTGCCTGTCGCTGCGGGTGGTACGCCCCCGGGCGTTCGCTCTCGATGAGCTCGTCGCCGCCGGGACGGTGCCACCGGGCGGGGAGCGGCTGCTGCGAGCCGTGCTGGAGGCGCGTCTCTCCTTCGTCGTCAGCGGCGGCACCGGGTGCGGCAAGACGACGCTGCTCTCCACACTGCTGGGCCTGGTCGCCCCGGACGAACGCATCGTCCTCGCCGAGGACTCGGCGGAACTGCAGCCCGACCACCCCCACGTGGTGCGACTGGAAGCACGCCCGGCCAACCAGGAGGGCGCAGGCCGCGTGGAGTTGCGGGATCTGGTCCGGCAGGCACTGCGCATGCGGCCCGACAGGCTGGTCGTGGGCGAGGTCAGGGGTCCGGAGGTCACGGATCTGCTGGCCGCTTTGAATACCGGCCATGAGGGCGGCTGTTCCACTGTCCATGCGAACGCCGCCGCAGATGTTCCGGCCCGCCTCGAGGCCCTTGGCACGACGGCGGGGCTGGATCGGGCGGCGCTGCACAGCCAGTTGGCGGCCGCGCTGGATGTGATCGTGCATCTGGTGCGAGGCCGCGACGGCAGGCGCCGGATCGCCCAGATCCATGTGCTGGAGCGGGACGCCGCCGGGCTGGTGACGACCGTACCCGCCGCCGTGTGGAGCGGGCCGGGCGGACGTCGGCACGGCGCTGGAGCCGAGGCGAGCGGGTTTGTCCGCGAACGAGGCTGGCGCCGACTGGAGGAGCTGTGTATGCGGCGCTGCCCCGAGGCCCTGCCCGGTGTGGGCCTGTGGGCAAGTGGCGAGGCAGCCAGGGGCGGCGATGACGGGCGGCCCGCTGCGGTGTCCGGTGGGCCGGCCGGTGCGGCGGCAGGTCCGTGGCCAGGGACTGAGGGGGCAGGGGTTCGATGACGGTGGCGATCGGGGCCGTAATGGCCGGGACGGAGCCCTCGGTGGCGTACGCCGCGTATGCCGCGGCGGTGTGCGCCGGGGCGGCGGCCTGGCTGATGACGGGGCGGCAGGACGGAACGCGGCGGGCCAGGCTGTTGCTTGCAGCGGGAGGGGAGGCGGCGGTCCGGCGGCCGCCCTTCGAACCGCCCGGCTGGTGGCATGGCGCCGCTGCGGCAGTGCGGGGCCGGCTGCGCGGCGGACGACTGGGTGAGCGGGCCGGACGAGAGTGGTGGTGTCTGCCCGGAGGGCTTCTGGTGGCGCTGCTGGGGCGGTCCTGGATCCCGCTGGTGGCCGGACTTGCCGCGATTCCACTGGTACGTCGCCTGCTGCGGCGGCGGGCTGCGGAGCGGGTGGCCCGGGAGAGGGAGACTGCCGTGGTCCGGCTCTGCACGGCGGTGGCCGGTGAACTGCGGGCAGGCAGGCAGCCTGACGGTGCGCTGCTCGCCGTAGAGCGCGGCGCGCTGCGGAGCTTCGGTGACGCGGGGGCTGCGGTGCTCGCGGCGGCCCGATTCGGCGGTGATGTGCCCGCGGCGTTGCGGGAGGCGGCACTGCTGCCCGGTGCGGAGGGGCTTGCCGGGGCTGCGGCCTGCTGGCAGGTGGCGGTCGAAGGCGGAGCAGGACTGGCCGAGGGCCTGGAGAAGGTTGCCGGAGCGGTGCGCTCACGTGGGGAGCAGCGCGAGGACTTGCGGGCGCAGCTGGCGGGCCCTCGCTCGACCGCCCTGGTGCTCGCTCTGCTGCCGGTCTTCGGGCTGGCCCTGGGCGCGGCCATGGAAGCCGACCCTTTGTGGATCCTGCTGCATACCCCCGCAGGTCTCCTCTGTCTGTCGGTCGGTCTGCTGCTGGAGTGGGCCGGTCTGTTCTGGGTCGCCCGCATCGTGCGCTCGGCCGAGGGGACGGGCTTGGCCGAGGG
>NZ_JADKMA010000144.1 GCF_017676365.1 Streptomyces oryzae | reverse complement strand
GGATCCCCCCCCCGGATGGGCAGCCCCCGTCCAATGGTCGTGCGCTCTCCGGGAGTCTCCCCCGAACCCCCTGCGTCTCCCGGAGAGCGAGTCTCAGTTGGCGGGCCTGATGGTCTGGTTGCGCTCCTGGGTGGACATCTCGCCGGAGGTTGTCTTCTTGGCCTTCGGCTTGATGGTCTGGTTGCGCTCCTGGGTGGTCATATCGCCGCTCTCGGGCGTGACCTTCTCCTCGTGGTCGCTCATGGTGGCTGCTTCCCCTCTATGGGCTCGTGGGCAGATGCCCGCCCAGCGACTCCCCCGTGGGCCGCCGGGCGGACGGGTCAGGGCCGTTCACCCTATCGGGGGGTTGGTCGGTTCCCCCTGTTCGATCCGCCTGCCCCCCGAGGCGCCGGATCGACTGGTAAGAGCATGCCGGGCGGCGATAAACGATCGATGAACGTCTCGTTGGTGAAGGTGTTGCGCGGTCAGGACTGGACCGCGGCCGCCGCTTCCCCGAGCAGTTCGCGGACGGTTTCCGCTTCCGGGGTGCCCAAGCCTTCATACTGTTCAAGAGCCTCACGCCAGCACGCCTGTGCCCGACGGTGATGTCCGAACGCCTCCAACGCCCGGCCGAGCAGCGTCAGCGCGTTGGCCCGGCGCCACGGGCCGCCGATGCTGCGGAGGATGGTCATCGCCTGCTCCGTCAACTCAGCCGCCTGCGCCGGCCGATGCGCCGCCAGATAGACCTCGCCCAGCCGGAAGTAGGCCATGCCCTCCCACAGTCGCTGCCGACTGTGCTGGAAGATGCCCAGAGCTTCCCTGAAACGCTGCTCGGCCTCCGGCAGCCGCTGCGCTGTGGTGAGGGCGATACCAAGCGCGTAGAGCGTCGTTGCCCGGCGCATGGAGACGCTCAGGTCGTCGTGGATGGCGAGGGCCTGCTCGGCGAGCGAGATGGCGGTTCCGGTCTTGCCCAGTTCAGTGTGCACCCGCGAGAGATTGCACAGTGCGCTCGCCTCGGCGGGCCGGTTGCCGTATGAACGGAAGGCTTCCAGCGCGCTGGTCAGAAAGTGCTCGGCGTCCAGGGGGCGGCTCTGGTAGTTGGCCACCAGTCCACGGTCGTTGAGCGCGTAGGACCAGGAGATGGGGTCGCCGGCCTGCGCGGCCAGCCGTTCCGCGCACTCGGCTTCCTCGTCCGCCTCGTCGAAGCGCCCCGTTGCCAGATGCATACCGGTGAGCACCGAGCGGGCCCGTGCCTCCGCGTGCGCGTCACCGGCCTCCTGCGCCGCACGCTTGAGTGTGGTGGCGCCCTGCTCGTACTGCCGTCCGTAACTGCCCGCCTCCGCCAGCGCACTGGTGGCCATCAGCAGGTCCACTGCCCGGCGCAGAGTCGGTCCGGAGGCCATCTGAGCGGCGCAGGCGAGAAAGCAGCCCGACTCGGCGAAGAGCCACTCGATCGCCGCGCCGTGGTCGGGGAAGTGGAGGCCGTCGTGCGCGGTGGCCTCCAGATGGGCGACGAGTTTTTCGGCGGGGCGCTCCAATACGTAATAGTTCCGCGCCGTCGCCAGGTAGAAATCCAGCAGCCGCCCCAACGCGGCCTCGCACTCGCTGGGGGGCTGTTCGTCGCGTTCCGCGCAGGCGCGGGCGAAGAGGCGGACCAGGTCGTGGAAGCGGTAGCGGCGGGGGGCCGCGGACTCCAGGAGGGAGGTGTCGACCAGGGACTCCAGCAGGTCCTCGGCGTCCTCGGGGGTGCGGTCCAGCAGGGCGGCCGCGGCGTCGAGGGAGATGTCGGGGCCCTCGGCGAGGCCCAGCAGCCGGAAGGCGCGGGCCTGTTCGCGGTCGAGCTGGCCGTAGCCGAGTTCGAAGGTGGCCTTGACGGCCTGGTCGCCGGCCTGGAGCTCGTCCAGGCGGCGCCGCTCGTCGCCCAGCTTGGCGGCGAGGGTGGCGACCGTCCAGGTGCGGCGGGCCGAGAGCCTGGCGGCGGCGATCCGGATGGCCAGCGGCAGAAAACCGCAGGCCGCGACCACATCCATGGCGGCCTCGCGCTCCGAGAGCACCCGTTCCTCGCCCACAATGCGGGTAAAAAGGGCAATGGCCTCCTCGGGGCTCATCACATCGAGGTCCACCAGGTGCGCGCCGGCCAGGTCGACCATCCGCACCCGGCTGGTGACCAGGGCAGCGCACCCGGCCGTGCCGGGCAGCAGGGGCCGCACCTGCGCGGCGTCCCTGGCGTTGTCCAGCAGCGCGAGCACGCGGCGGCCGGCCAGCAGCGAGCGGAAGAGCGCGGCACGGTCCTGGATGCCGGTGGGGATGGCCGAGTCGGCCACGCCCAGGGCGCGCAGGAACGAGCCGAGAACGGCTTCGGGGTCGGCGGGTGAGGCCCCGGCGCCTTGCAGATCGACGTAGAGCTGGCCGTCGGGGAAGCGGTCGGCGGCGGCGTGTGCCACGTGGATGGCGAGGGTGGTCTTGCCGACGCCGCCGATGCCCGCGACGGCGGAGACCGCCATCACGGTGCCCTCGGCCTGCGCGAGCTGGTCGCCGAGCTCGGCGACGAAGGACGCGCGCCCGGTGAAGTCGGCGACGGTCGCGGGCAGCTGTGCGGGCCTGGTGACGGTGGTGGCCGCGGAGGGAGAGCGGCTGTCGGACTGGTAGGCCAGCTCGTCGTCGGCCTCCAGGATGCGCTGCTGGAGTTCGGCGAGCTCCGGGCGCGGGTCGACGCCGAGTTCGTCGGCGAGCAGCCGGCGGGCGTCGGCGTAGACGGCGAGGGCCTCGGCCTGGCGTCCGCTGCGGTAGAGGGCGAGCATCAGCAGCTCGCGCAGTCGCTCGCGCAGCGGATGGGCCGCGGTCAGTGCGGTCAGCTCACTGACGGCCTCGGCGTGGCAGCCGACCTGGAGGTCGAGATCGAGCCGCAGCTCCAGCAGGCTCAGCCGCCACTCCTCCAGCCGCACGCGCTGCTGCTCGGCGAACGGCCCGGGCACGTGGGCGAGCGGTTCGCCGTCCCACTGTGCGAGGGCCGCGCCGTACAGCTCGCGGGACTGGGCGCGGTCGCCGCCGGTGGCGGCCTTCTCGGCGCGTGCGGCCAGCTCGTGCGCCGTCTCTACGTCCAGCGCGGCGTCGGGCCAGGTACGTATGGCGTAGCCGCCGGACTCGCTGACCAGGAGTTCGGCGTCGGTGCCGAGGGCCTTGCGGATGCGGGAGGCGTAGGTGCGCAGCGCCGCCTTGGCCTGCTCGGGCGGCTCCTCGCCCCAGATGGAGTCGATCAGCTCCTCGGCCGTCGCGGTGTGGCCGCCGCGCAGCAGCAGCGCCGCGAGCAGGGCCTTCTGCTGCGGTGAGCCCATGCCGAGCGGCTGGTCGCCACGCCAGGCGCGGACGGGACCGAGCACAGCGAAACGAAGCTGGTGCTCCTGGTGCTCCGTTGCGACTCGCGTCTGGTCCCCGGCGCCCATTGGTGTGCCCCCTGCAGCTCCGCACTCCTCCGTTCCCCGCAGAGGTCAGTCTGCCTTGTCATGGCAATTACGTCAGCTCGGGTGCCTGCCTCTCTACGAAGCCTTCGAATTCGGCCCGCTCGGACCTTCGAATGCGGGCTCGGCGCCGGGGGCCGGAAGAAGGCGCCGCACGAGAGCTGACGCCCCGTCAGTTTCGGCGCTACCGTGGCGGCATGGAGACCTTCCCCAGGATCATCTCGGTGGATGACCACACGGTCGAACCCCCACATGTGTGGCGGGAGCGGCTGCCGTCCCGATACCGCGAGGTCGGACCCCGTATCGTCCGTGCGCCGCTGAAGGAGATGACCTTCGTCGGCGGGAAGTTCACGCCGAAGATGGGCGAGCCCGGCGACGAGGGACCGATCGCCGACTGGTGGGTGTACGAGGATCTGCGCCGCCCGCTGACCAGGCTGGACACCGCCGTCGGCTACGACAGGGACGAGGTGCGGCTGGAGGCGATCACCTACGAGCAGATGCGCCCCGGCTCCTACGACGTGCGCGAGCGGCTCGCCGACATGGACGTCAACCACGTCCAGTCGGCGCTGTGCTTCCCCACCTTCCCGCGCTTCTGCGGCCAGACCTTCACCGAGGCCAAGGACCGCGAACTGGGCCTGCTGGGGGTGCGGGCCTACAACGACTGGATGGTGGAGGAGTGGTGCGGCCCCGACGCGCAGGGGCGCCTCATACCCCTCACCCTCATCCCGCTCTGGGACGCCGAACTGGCCGCCGAGGAGGTACGGCGCAACGCGGCACGCGGCGTACGCGCCGTCTGCTTCTCCGAGATCCCGCCACGGCTGGGGCTGCCCTCCGTGCACACCGACGCCTGGGATCCCTTCCTGCGGGCCTGCGACGAGACCGGCACCGTCATCGCCATGCACATCGGCTCCTCCAGCAAGATGCCCTCGACCTCCGCCGACGCGCCACCAGCCGTCGGCTCCACCATCACCTTCGCCAACTGCTGCTTCTCGATGGTGGACTGGCTGCTGAGCGGGATCTTCGACCGCTTCCCCAACCTGAAGATCATGTACGCGGAGGGCCAGATCGGCTGGATCCCGTACATCCTGGAGCGCGCCGATGTGGTCTGGGAGGAGAACCGGGGCTGGGGAGGCGTGGCGGACAAGGTGCTGCGCCCGCCGTCCGAACTGTTCGCCGAGCACGTACACGGCTGCTTCTTCGACGACGCGTTCGGGCTGAAGAACGTGGAGTCGATCGGCGTGCCCAACGTCCTGTACGAGACGGACTATCCGCACTCGGACTCGACCTGGCCCAAGTCCAGGGAGGTCGGCGAGGCCCAGATGGGCCATCTGCCCGCCGAACTGGTGGAGCGCATCGTACGCGGCAACGCCATCGATCTGCTCGGGCTGACGGACGGCGGACTGTGGGCCGGACCCTGAGTCCGGTTCTGCGGGGATGACCGGGGAGACGAGGACCGGGAGGCGAAAGACCGGGGAGGCGGCGGGTGCGGTTGCCCGGCCCTGTCCTCCGGGCCGTCCGCATCCCCGCCGCCTCCGGCTCGGTTGCCGTCAGGCGCTCAGCCCAACAGCCGTACGGGCAGCTTCGCGTAGCCGAAGGCGATGGCCGAGGGCACCTGGGCCAGCTCCTCGGCCGGCACCGCCAGCGACAGCTTCGGGAAGCGGTCGAAGAGCGCGGGCAGCGCGGTGCGCGCCTCCATCCGGGCCAGTGGCGCGCCCAGGCAGAAGTGCACCCCGTGCCCGAACGCCAAGTGCTCGCCGCCGGGCCGCCGGACGTCGAACTCGGCGGCGCGCTCCCCGTACTTGTCCGGGTCGCGGTTGGCCGAGGCGATGGTGGAGAGGATCGCGTCACCCTGCCGGATGGTGGTGCCGTCCGGCAGCTCGATCTGCTCGACGGCGAAGCGCAGCGGCAGGTTGGCGATGCTGGGCGCCCAGCGCAGGGTCTCCTCGATCACGTCGTCCCAGGACGCCTTGCCCTCCCGCACCAGCTCCAGCTGCTCGGGGTGGGTGAGCAGGGCGTGCACCGCGTTGCCGATGAGGTTGACGGTGGTCTCGTGCCCCGCGCCGATCATCAGCAGCAGGGTGTCCAGCAGCTCCTTCTCGGAGAGCCTGTCGCCCTCCTCGTCCCGGGCCGAGACCAGCACGCTGGTCAGGTCCTCGCCGGGCTCGGCGCGTTTGGCCTCGGCCAGCGCGGTGAAGGCCGCGTGCATGTCCACCGCCGTCTGCGCGGCCTGTTCGGCCGTCAGCGTGGTGTCCATGATCAGGTCCATCAGCCGCCGCATCTCGGGCCGCTGCTCCTCGGGCACCCCGAACAGCTCGCAGATGACGTTCATCGGCAGCGGGTGGGCGAAGGAGGAGCGCAGCTCCAGATGCGGCGCACTGGTGGTGACCTCCGCCAGCTCGATCTTCCGCTCCATCGCGTCCAGCAGCTCGGTGGTGATCCGCTCCACCCGGGGCAGCATGGCGGCCGTGCGGCGCCCGGTGAACGCGGGCGCGACCAGCTTCCGTAGCCGCTTGTGGTCCTCCCCGTAGGAGCACAGCATGTTCTCCCGGTCCAGCCAGGTGAGCAGCCAGCTGTCGCGGAACTCGCCGCGCTGCCAGGCGGGCCAGTGCTGACGCGGGTCCTTGGAGACCCGCGGATCGCGCAGCAGCTGCTTGAGCGCCTCGAACTCGCTGACGTACCAGGCGTGCACGCCTGCGGGCAGCTCGACCAGGGTGGC
This sequence comes from Streptomyces oryzae, assembly GCF_017676365.1. Taxonomy (GTDB): domain Bacteria; phylum Actinomycetota; class Actinomycetes; order Streptomycetales; family Streptomycetaceae; genus Streptomyces; species Streptomyces oryzae. Next base: position 13,605 of record NZ_JADKMA010000144.1, on the reverse strand, counting down.
GCTCACCCCCAGCCCGCGGATGCGCTCAGCCTCGCCGTGTATGTCCCGGCCTAACGGGTCTAGCTGGACGGACTGCTGCTGCGCTTCCACGGGGTTCCTCCTGCGGTGTCGGGGCTGACGGGGCTGAACCGTGCGGGCAGCGCGACCAGTCCGCGCTGGAACGGTCCTGGCCGCCACTTGAGTTGGTCGTAGGGAACCGACAGCTCGATGTCCGACAGCCAGGCGGTGAGCCGTTCGATCGCGGTCGTGGCGATCAGCAGCGCGGGCTGCTGGACGGGGCAGGCGTGCGGGCCCGCCGCCCAGGCCAGGTGCGCGCCGCCTCCGGACCCGGCGGCGCCGGTGCTCTCACCCGGCGCGGCACGGCCGCTCTGGGTGGAGGCCGCCGCATAGGAGACCAGCACGAGCTGTCCCGCGCGCAGCCAGACGCCGTGGAAGTAGATGTCCCGGCGCGGGTAGTGCGCCGAGTAGTTGGCCATCGGCGGCTCGTTGCGCAGCACGTCGTGCAGCGCGTCGCGGGCCGTCAGGGCGCCGCCGGACAGGTTGCCGTAGTAACGGTCGTCGACGAGCATCCGGCTGAGCGCGTTGCCGATGAGGTTGGACAGCGGCTCGTAGCTGGCGCCCAGCATCACCACGATCTGGTGCACGACCTCTTCGGCACTCAGCTCCGCGGGGTGGTCGATGAGCCAGGACGTCAGGTCCTGGCCGCGTTCCCGCTGCTTGAGCTGGGTCAGTTCGGTGATGTAGCGGGTGTAGGCGGCGTCGGCTGCCGCCGCTTCCTCGGGCGTCTTGCTGTCGAACATTCCGGCGATGCCCTGGATCAGCAGCTCGCTGGACTCGTCGGGCAGGCCGAAGGCCCGGTTGAAGACGAGGAGCGGCAGCACCCGCGCGAACCGGCCGACCAGGTCGGCCTCGCCGTCCTGCGCGAAGCTCGCGATCAGCGAGTCGGCGACCTCCCGCACCATCTGGCGGATGGTGTGCGGCTCCAGCCGGGCGAAGCTGTCGGTGATGACCTTCCGGTAGCGGGCGTGTGTCTCGCCGTCGGTGAACAGCGCGTTGGGCCGCCCGCGCAGCATCGGCATCACGGCCGAGTCCTCCGGCACGCTGTCCAGCCAGATGCTGGAGTCCTTCGACCAGGTGGCCGAGTCGTGCAGCAGATCCAGCGCAGCGCGGTAGTCGATCACCAGCATCGCGCCCACCCCGGGGGCGATCTCCACCGGTGCGACGGCGCCGTACTTGCGCAGCCGCTCGTAGACGGCGTACGGGTCGGCGGCGAACTCCTCCCCGTACAGCGGGGTGACCTCGGTGTTCGGCCGGGACAGCGGCGGCGGCATCTGGCCGGAGGGCTGGCCCGGCGCTGGGGCGGTGCTCAAGAGGGCTCCTGGGGCTGCTGCTGGTCGAGGGCTTCGAGGACGTGGCCGACGAGCGCGATCAGCGCGTCCGCCGACTGGTTCCGGTCGCGGGCGTCACACACCACGAGCGGGGTGTCCGGCGCCAGGTCGAGGTGGTCCCGCAGCGTGTCGGGGTGGTGCTGGGGGGAGTCGGGGAAGGAGTTGACGGCCACCGCGTACCGCAGCCCCGCCTCCTCGATCATGTCCATCACCTCGAAGGAGTCGGCGAGGCGACGGGTGTCCGCCAGCACCAGGGCGCCCAGCGCGCCCCGCGCGATGTCCTGCCACAGCGGCCGGAAGCGGCGCTGCCCCGGGGTGCCGAACATGTACAGCACCAGATCCCCGGGCAGCGTCAGCCGCCCGAAGTCGATGGCGACCGTGGTGGTGGTCTTGTCGCGTACCCCGGCCAGATCGTCCACCAGCGCGCCGGTTCGCGTCATCACCTCCTCGGTGTGCAGCGGCTTCGTCTCGGACAGCGAGCGGATGAAGGTGGTCTTGCCCACCCCGAACGGCCCCGCGACCAGCAGCTTCACCAGCGTCTGCGGCTTGTCGTCCAGATACATGGAGCCGCCTTGCGCCCCGGAGCCCGACGGGGCGTCCGGACTAGGAGGACTTGAGAGTGCGGAGTCCATTGAGAACTTTCTCCAGAATCTGCCGCTCCGGCAGTTCGGCGTCGGGGATCGGAGCGCGGGCCATCAGACGGCCCGTGTCCACCAGGTCGGCCACCAGGACCTTGACCACACTGACCGGAAGCCGCAGATGCGCGGCGGCCTCGGCGAGCGACAGCGCACCGCCGCGCAGCAGCTCCAACAGCCGGATCTCCTCGGGGCGGAGACCAGAGACCGTCGTCGGATCCGCCGCGCCGTGCAGCACGGTGAGGCGGTCGAGCGTGTTGCGGCTGGGCCGGGCTCGTCCGGTCGTCGCCAGATACGCAGGCACCAGGCGCCTGCCGTCACGGGGCGGCGGAGTCATGTGGCCGTGTCGTTCCTCGCCGGGGTGCTCATGGTCTTCGCCCCCAGCGACGCGACCTGTACCTGCATCTGGTGGGTGACCACGCCCATGTTCACGTCAGGACCGGCGAAGACGGCCAGCGTGGTGTTCTCACCCGCGGGGATCGCGAAGACCCAGCCGTGGTCGGACTCCACCACGGTCTGCCGCAGCCGCGCCTCGAACGTGCCGGCGAACGCAGCGGTGGTCGTACGCGCGGCGCCCTGGAGCGCGGAGAGCATCGCGGCCACGCCCTCTGCCGCGTCCCGCTCCAGGTTGGGCGAGCGTCCCTCGATGAGGCCGTCGCCGGAGATGACGGCCGCGTGGATGACGTGCGGGAGCTCCAGGAGGGGGCCCAACACCCATGAGGTGTCGTCCCGGAGTGACCTGCGTGCGGGGATTGTCATTCCTGCGGATTCCCTTCAGCGGAACGAGGATCGGCGGAGTGGTCGTGGGGGATCACGCCGCCGTGATCGGGGGCAGGGTCGGTGGGCGCGAACTGCGGCGTCTGACCCGTCGCTTCGGCCTCGTCGACGGCGGCGCGGCCCGAGTTGGTGCCGCGCTGGAAGGCGGCCCAGCGCTCCGCGCTCTGCTCCGGCGACGCCTCAGCGGCCTGCGCCGCGGCCTGTGCCGGGTTCCCGGCCGCTGCGGCGGCGTCGCCGCTCGGCGTGGGCGTCACGGCGTCCGCCGGCGCGCCCAGCGCCGGGTCCTGCGACGGGCGGCGGCGCCGGCGCCGCGGCAGCTCGTCCTCGGACGGCTGTGCCTGCGGCTCGGGACGGGTCTGCTCCTGGCCGTACGGCCGCGTGCGCGAGGGCGTACGGGCCGCGGAGCGGTTCAGGTGGACCGTCGCGGTGTGCTCGGGCTCGGGCTGGGCCGGGCGCTGGGTGGCGGGCTGTCCGGGCACCGCGGAGGCCGCGGCGGCACTTGATCCGGAGCGCGGCGCCGGGGCCATGGGGGACATCGGCTGCTCCTCCTCGTCGAGCAGCGTCAGCAGCGGGTCGCCGGGGATGTGGACGATGGCCCGGACGCCGCCGTACGGGGACGTCTCGACGGACGCCGTGAAGCCGTACTGCCTGGCGAGCTGCCCGATCGTCGCGAAGCCCGTCCTGGGCGGGTCGCCCAGCTCGGTGATCAGCACGTTCTCCTGGCCCGCCATCATCCGCTGGGCGCGTTCCATCTCCTCGGCGTGCATGCCGACACCGGCGTCATCGATGATCACCGAGGCGCCGCGGTTGCCCTGCTGGATCGTTACGGCAACCGGGAGTTCGGGGTGCGAGTAGTGCAGCGAGTTGGCCAGCAGCTCGGTGAGCACCACGGCCGCGGGCTCCACGGCCCGCGCCACCACGCCGATCGGGTCGCGCAGCTGGTTGGTGACCTGGACGCGCTCGTAGCCGCTGAGCCGGGACATCGCACCGACGACGATGTCGCCCAGGTGCGAGTTCTGCCGGGTCAGCCCGGGCCAGGCGCCACAGACGATCGCGGTGGACTGGATCCGGCGCAGCGCCTGCTCGTTGAGGAAGTCGGCTGCCAGCAGGTCCTCGGCCACGAACGGGTCGTCGTACCGTTCCTGCATCGTCTGCAGCCGCGTCTGCAACTGGTAGAGCAGCGCCTGGATGGTGGTCGTCGCGCCGCGCATCGACGCCTGCGCCGCGGCGTCCACGCGCAGCCGTTCCTTGGTCACGGCGTCGCTGACCTGCTCCAGCACCGTGGTCAGCGCCCGGTCCAGCTCGGTGCCACGGAAGGCCGGGTCGAGCAGTCCGCGTACGGGGACGTTGGGGTGGGCGAGTGCCGCTGTCAGGTCCGGGACACGGGCGCCCGCCAGATGCCGCACCTCGGCCTCCGTCGCCTGCGCGCGCTGGGCGAGCGCCGCCTGGTGGTGCAGCGCGTCCTGCAGATCCTTCTCGGCGGCGGCGGAGCGCTGTCGCAGCCGCTTCGTCTCCCGCGCCGAACGCGCCAGCAGGAGGGCGAGTGCCACGGCGGCCGCCGTCCCCACGGACAGGATGACGGTCAGCGCCACCGGTATCTCGGTCATCGGCGTCCTTGAGCGATTGGGTTGTCGTGCGGGCCGGGCCAGTCCGCGAACTGATCGCGAACCGACCAGGAATCAGCAGTGCCGCCATGTTCTCTCAGTGGCGCTGCGCGCGCAGCCGGATGCGGAATCCGCGCTCCTGGTTGCCGACAGCAAACACGCTGCTGCGCGGCGCACGAGGCTAGCACTCCTGAGCGAGCTTCAGCTGGCGGGTCCGCGGTGCGGGACGGAAACCAGTGCGGGGTGCGGGGTGCTGATGCTCCTCCTCTTGCCTGACGCCCCGTCAGGTATCAGCATGGCCAGGTGCTGACCTTCCCTCCCGGACAGCTGGCCTATGGGATCCAGCTGCCGGTCCAGTCGCAGAGCACCCTCTACGCCGAACCCTGGGAGGCCGCCGCCGGGCCGGCCGAACTCCTGGCCGTGGCCCGCGCCGCCGACCGGCACGGATACGCCTACATCGGCTGCTGCGAACACGTCGCCGTACCGCGGCGGCTGGCGGCCGCCATGAGCACGGTCTGGTACGACCCCGTGGCCACGCTGTCCTTCCTGGCCGCCGCCACCGAACGGGTCGCGCTGCTCAGCCACGTCGCCGTCGTCGGACTGCGGCATCCCTTGGCGAGCGCCAAGCAGTACGCCACGCTCGACCATCTCTCCGGCGGGCGGCTCCTGCTCGGCGTGGGCGCGGGGCATGTGCGCGAGGAGTTCGAAACGCTCGGCGCCGACTTCGCCGCGCGCGGAGCGGTGCTCGACGAGACCATCGACGCGCTGAAAGCGGCTCTGGGGGAAGAGGAGTTCCCCGCCTTCGCCGGGGACCGCTTCTCCTTCGCGGGACTGGGACAGCAGCCGCGCCCGGCCCAACGGCCCCGCCCACCGGTGTGGGTCGGCGGCTCCTCATCCCCGGCGGTACGCCGTGCGGCGCTGCGCGGCGACGGCTGGCTGCCGCAGGGCGACGCACGCGAAGCGCTGCCGCCCAAGATCGAGCGCATCCGCCGGCTGCGGGAGTCGGCCGGGCTCGCTCAGGCGCCGTTCACCATCGGCGCCATCGCCGAGCCCCTCTATGTGGGCCGCCCCGCCTGGGACGTGGGCCGCCGCACCTGTCATGGCGCCCCGGCCACCATCGCCGCCGCACTACGGGCCTACCGCGACATGGGCGTCACCCAGCTGCAACTCCGCTTCCGCTCCAGATCGCTGGGAGAACTCCTCGACCAGCTCGCCCTGTTCGCCGAGAAAGTCGCCCCGCAGCTGGTGTGAGGGGGTACCGAGCCAAGGAGGCAACATGGGCAAGCTGGACGGCAGGGTCGTCCTGATCAGTGGCGCAGCCCGCGGCCAAGGCGCGGCGGAGGCCCGGCTGTTCGCCACCGAGGGTGGCAAGGTGGTGCTCGGCGACATCCTGGACGACGAGGGCGAGCAGGTGGCCGCGGAGCTGGGCCCGCACCGTGCGCGCTACGTCCACCTGGACGTACGCGAAGAGACCGACTGGCGAGCCGCCGCAGACACCGCCGAACGCGTCTTCGGCAAGGTCGACGGGCTCATCAACAACGCCGGCATCCTCCGCTTCAACGAGCTGGCCGCGACGCCGGTCGCGGAGTTCCGCGAGGTGGTCGACGTCAACCAGACCGGCTGTTTCCTCGGGATGAAGACCCTCGCCCCGCGCATCGAGCGTGCGGGCGGCGGCACCATCGTCAACACCGCCTCCTACGCCGCGCTGACGGGCATGGCCCTGCTGACCGCGTACGCGGCGACCAAGGCCGCGATCGTCGGCATGACCCGCGTCGCCTCGATGGAGCTCGCGGGGCGCGGCGTCCGCGTCAACGCCATGTGCCCCGGCGCGATCGACACCCCGATGACGAACCCGGCGCAGGCCGCGGAGAGCGGGCTGAGCGGGGTGCGGCTCGATACCGCGGTAGCGCAGGAGAGCGCTACCGCTGCCTTCTACGCCAAGCTCATCCCGCAGGGCCGGATGGGGCGCCCGGAGGAGGTGGCGCGGCTGGCCCTCTTTCTCAGCTGCACGGACTCCTCGTATGTCACGGGTCAGCCGTTCGTCATCGACGGTGGCTGGCTGGCCGGGGTCTCGGTGCTCTGAGGGCGCGCGGCCACTCGGGAGGGCGCGCAGCCACCCGGCGAGCGCTGCGTTTGCTCCTTCGCTTGTGGAATGGCGGCGCCGGTGTGCAGGGCAGGGTGGCGATTTCCGGCAGGAAGACTTCGCAAGTCCTTCAGGGTTTCATGATCGTGTCCTCACTCTTTCTTCACCCCTGCGCCGGTCGCACAGGAAGCTCTCCGCCGTATTGACGGCCCCATCCCGCGGTGCGACAGTCGGCACCATCGCAATCTGACGGTACGTCAGAAACACCCGCCAAGGAGATGACACCGTGGAGTTCGGGCTCTTTGTTCAGGGGTACGTGCCCGCAGCGCGGGCCCAGGCCGATCCGCAGGCCGAACACAAGGCACTGGTCGAGGAGACCGAGTACGTCATCCAGGCGGACAAGTCGGGCTTCAAGTACGCCTGGGCCTCCGAGCACCACTTCCTGGAGGAGTACAGCCACCTGTCGGCCAACGACGTCTTCCTGGGCTATCTCGCGCACGCCACCGACCGCATCCACCTCGGCTCCGGGATCTTCAACCCGCTGCCGCAGGTCAACCACCCGGTGAAGGTGGCGGAGAAGGTCGCCATGCTCGACCACCTGACGGGCGGCCGCTTCGAGTTCGGCTCCGGGCGGGGCGCCGGCTCCCACGAGATCCTCGGGTTCCTGCCGGGTGTCACCGACATGAACCACACCAAGGAGATCTGGGAGGAGACCATCGCGGAGTTCCCCAAGATGTGGCTGCAGGACGAGTACCAGGGGTTTGAGGGGAGGCATTGGTCGTTGCCCCCACGCAAGATCCTTCCCAGGCCCTATGGGGGCTCACACCCGGCCATGTGGTACGCGGCCGGGTCGCCCTCCTCGTACGCGATGGCCGCGAAGAAGGGGCTGGGGGTGCTCGGCTTCAGCGTCCAGAAGGTCTCGGACATGGAGTGGGTGGTCGAGTCCTACAAGGGGGCCGTCAAGGACGCCGACCCCATCGGCGGCTACGTCAACGACAACGTCATGGTCACCTCGACCGCCATCTGCGCCGAGACGACTCAGAAGGCCAAGCAGATCGCGGTCAACGGCGGTCTGAACTACCTCCAGTCGCTCCTCTTCCGCTACCACGACACCTTCCCCCGGCCCGAGGGCATCCCGCAGTGGCCGGAACTGATCCCCGACTACACCGAAGAGGTCGTCGATCTGCTCATCGCCGAGGAGCTGATGATCTGCGGCAACCCCGAAGAGGTGCTGCGCCAGTGCAAGCGCTGGGAGCAGGCGGGCGCCGACCAGCTCTCCTTCGGGCTGCCCATCGGCATCCCGTACGAGGACACCATGAACACGATCAAGCTCATCGGTGAGCACGTGATCCCGCAGATCGACACCGACCCGGTGCACCGCACGACCCGCTTCCGCGACGCGGCGCGCAACAGCTGACCCGCCAGGTGGTTGCGGACCAGCGGTCCGCAACAGCCGGCCCGGGGGCGTCGCCGCGGACCGGCGGTCCGCAACAGCCGACCACGCGCGCGGACGCGGACCGGCGGTCCGCAAAAGTCGGCAAGTGCCGGCCCGTGGTTCGCAACCACTGACCCCGCGCACACCAAGCAGCATCCCGCAGGCTCCGCGAAGGAGGACCCGCAGCATGCTCGACCACCTCATCACGGGCGCCACCGTCGTAGACGGCACCGGGGCGCCCTCCTATCGGGCCGACATCGGCATCCGGGGCGGCCGCATCGCCCGCATCGCCGAGCCCGGCACGCTGCGCGAGGAGGCCCGCAGCAGCCAGGACGCCGCCGGACTCGTCCTCGCCCCCGGGTTCGTCGACCCGCACACCCACTACGACGCGCAGCTGTTCTGGGACCCGTACGCCACCCCCTCCATGAACCACGGCGTCACCACGGTCGCGGGCGGCAACTGCGGCTTCACCCTGGCCCCGCTCAACCCCGAGCGCCCCCAGGACGCCGACTACACGCGGCGGATGATGTCCAAAGTGGAAGGCATGTCCCTGGTGGCGCTCGAAGAGGGCGCACCCTGGAACTGGCACTCCTTCGGCGACTACCTGGACGCGCTGGAGGGCCGAATCGCGGTCAACGCGGGCTTCATGGTGGGCCACTGCGCGCTGCGGCGGTACGTGATGGGCCAGGACGCCATCGGAGGGCAGCCCGACGCGGCGCAGCTGGAGCAGCTGCTGCGCCTCTTCCACGAGGCGATGGAGGCGGGCGCCTGGGGGCTGTCGACCACCCAGTCGTCCACCCACTCCGACGGCGACGGCAACCCCGTCGCCTCCCGGCACGCCGGGCCGGACGAACTGCTGGCGCTCTCCCGCGCCGTCTCGGAGCACGAGGGCACCCAGATCGAGGCCATCGTCGCCGGCTGCCTCGACCAGTTCTCCGACGACGAGATCGACCTGTTCGCCCGGATGTCGGCGGCTGCCGGACGGCCGCTGAACTGGAACGTGCTCACCATCGACGCCGCCGTCCCCGAACGGGTGCCACGGCAGCTGGCCGCCAGCGAGCAGGCACGGAAGGAGGGCGGCAGGGTCGTCGCGCTCACCATGCCGATCCTCACCCCCATGAACATGTCGCTGGGCACCTTCTGCGCGCTCAACCTCCTCCCCGGCTGGGGCGACATCCTCGCCCTGCCCGTACCCGAACGCATCGCCAGGCTGCGCGACGCCGGCGTACGGGCCGAGATGCTGCGCCGCGCGGACAGCAAGGAGGCGGGTGTCTTCCGCCGGCTGGCCCGCTTCGACCGGTACGTGATCGGCGACACCTACTCGGCCGCCAACGAGGGGCTGAGCGGCCGCGTCGTGGCCGACATCGCGGCCGAGCGCGGCCAGGACCCCTTCGGCTGCCTGGTGGACATCTGCGCCAACGACGAACTGCGCACGGTGCTGTGGCCGATGCCCACCGACAACGACCCAGCCAGCTGGGAACTGCGCAGGCAGACCTGGGAGCACGAGGACGTGATGCTGGGCGGCTCCGACGCGGGCGCCCACCTGGACCGCATGTGCGGAGCGCCCTATACGACGCGCTTTCTGGGCGACTGTCTGCGCGGCCGGAAACTGGCGGGCCTGGAGCGCGCGGTACAGATGCTCACCGACGAACCCGCCCGGCTGCTCGGCCTGCGCGAACGCGGCCAGGTGCGCGAGGGCTGGCACGCGGACCTGGTGCTCTTCGACCCGGAACGGATCGACGCGGGCCAGGCCAGGCTCGTCCACGACCTGCCCGGCGAAAGCCCCCGGCTCGACTCGGCCGCCGTCGGCATCGTCGGCGTCTGGGTCAACGGCGTCGAGACCATCCGCGACGACCGGGTGACCGGCTCCGTGCCGGGCAAGGTCCTGCGCTCGGGACGCGACACGGAGACGGTCGGTACGCGGTAGTCGTGCTTCCGGCTTCCGGCTTCCGGCTTCCGGCTTCCGGCTTCCGGCTTCCGGCCTCTGGCCTCTGGCTTTCGGCTTCCGGCGGTCGCGGTGGGCAGTGGGCGGCAGCCCGGCTTCCGCCGCCCGCCCCTTCAACGTCGCCGCAGTGCCGCGTCCGCCAGGGCCGGGGGCGTGTAGTAGAAATCGTCCGGGTTCAGATCCGTACCCGGCGGCACGATCTCGTCGATCCGGTCCAGCACATCAGCGCTCAGCGTCACCTCGGAGCCCGCCAGCAGCGTCTCCAGGTGCTCCATCGTGCGCGGGCCCAGCAGTACCGAGGTGACGGCCGGGTGGTTGCGGACGAACGCGGTGGCCATGTGCCGCAGCTCGATCCCGGCGTCCTCGGCCAGCTCGGACAGCGCGCGCACCGCCTCCAGCTTGCGTGCGTTGCCGGGCAGCGACACATCGAACTTGTGCCGCTCGACGGCCGTACGGCCCGCGCTCAGGTCGATGTCGTCCGCCGAGCGGATACGCCCCGACAGCCAGCCGCCCGACAGCGGACCCCACACCAGTACGCCGAGCCCGTAGCGCTGCGCTGTCGGCAGCAGCGCGGCCTCGACACCGCGCGCCAGCATCGAGTAGTGCGGCTGCTCGGTTCGCGGCCGGACATGGCCGCCCCGCTGCGCCGCCCACTGGGCCTCCACCTGGAGCTCGGCGGGGAACGTGGAGGTGCCCACGGCGCGCACCTTGCCCGCACGGACGAAGTCGGACAGCGCGCCCAGGGTCTCCTCGATGTCGGTGTGCGGGTCGGGCCGGTGCAACTGGTAGAGGTCCACATGGTCGGTGCCGAGCCGGCGCAGGCTGTCGTCCAGCGCGCGGGTCAGCCAGCGGCGGCTGTTGCCGCTCATATTGGGGTCCTCACCCATCGGCAGATGCCCCTTGGTCGCCAGCACCACCTCGTCCCGGCGGCCCTTCAGGGCCCGGCCGACGACCTCCTCACTGGCGCCGTTGCCATAGGCGTCGGCCGTGTCCACCAGATTGATGCCGCTGTCGAGGGCACGGTGGATGATGCGGACGCAGTCGTCCTGGTCGGTGTTGGCGGTGCCCAGCATCATGGCGCCGAGGGCGTGATCGCTCACCGAGATGCCGGTACCGCCGAGAAAACGTCGCTGCACAGTCGCACTCCTGGACCTGTTGTTTCCGGGGGCTGCTCCCCCGTACGGAAACCCTCACGCGCCCCGTCCCGCCCAGCCAGGTCAGGCTCAGCCTGGGTCCGCCAGTACCACCCTGGGCGGATACTGGGTGCATGACGGCCGAGAAGAAGGAAACGCTGGGCATCGGCGCATTCCTCAAGTCCCGCAGGGCAGCGCTCGACCCGGAGCGGCTGGGGCTGCCACCCGTCCACAACCGGCGCCGCGTTCCCGGACTGCGCCGTGAGGAGGTGGCCCAGCTCGCGGGCATCAGCGTCGACTACTACATCCGCATCGAGCAGGGGCGCGCACAGAGCATCTCCGAGCCGGTGCTCGACGCGCTGGCGCGCGCCCTGCGGCTGACCGACGACGAGCACACCTATCTGCGCAACCTCGCCGACCCGCACTTCGCCGACGGCCCGCAGGCCGCGCCCGTCGTACGGCCCGAGATCCGGCGACTGCTGCACGCCATGGGCCCATATGTGCCCGCTTTCGTCTACGGGCCGGGGCTGGACTTCCTGGCGTGGAACGCGCTGGGCGCGGGTATCGCCTTCGACCTGGAGGCGATACCGGCGGAGCGGCGAAACGCTCCGCTACTGGTCTTCTTCCATCCCGACAGTCGCGCCCTGCACCCCGACTGGGACGAGCTGGCCGCCGAGACAGTGGCCGCAGTGCGCGCCGAGAGCGCTCGCTACCCTTGCCACCCGCGCGTCAAGGCAGTGCTGACGGAACTGCTCGACCGCAGCCCCGAATTCCGTGCCCTGTGGGCGGACCAGCAGGTGCGCGAGAAGTTCTCCGGCCGCAAGCGCGTCCGCAACCCCGTGGTGGGTGAGCTGGAGATCACCTTTGAGACGTTCCAGCTCACTGTCGACACCCAGCAGACCCTGTGCACCTACACCGTCGAGCCGGGCTCGCCCTCCGAGGCGGCCCTGCGGCGGCTCGCGGACCAGCTGCACGACGACGCGCCGGTGTCCGGCCGCCGCCTCGCCCTGCACACCGCCTGAGCCGCCGCAGCGGGGCTCACGCTCGCCCGTCGCCCAGCCAGACGGGGTTCGTCATCGCCGCCATGGCGCCGGGCAGCCCTGACCCCTCCTGCGCCGGGTGCCGCACCTCGGCCCGCACATAGGTGGCCAGCGAGGGCGTGGTCCGCCAGGTGAGGCGCGGGCCGCTGGCGGTGCGCATGGTGCCCTCGTCCGTGACCAGATGCAGGGTGGCGCCCTCAGGCGCGCCGCGTACGGTGAGGTCGACGGTCACCTCGGTGTCGGGCTCGGCCCGCAGCGTCTCCCCGAGCGTGGCGTGCGCACCCTTGGCGGAGGCCGCCTTCAGCTCGACGGAGATCTGCGACGACTCGGCCAGATACGACCGCCCCGCGCGGATCGCCGCCAGCAGCGGACCGCGCGCCAGGTCGTCCGCATGAACCACGGTCTGCGGCAGCCCGACGTCCTGGCCCTCCCGGTGCGCGTCGCTGTTCCCCATGGCGGGCAGCCAGTCCTCCCGGCTGACGAGCAGGCTGTCCCAGGCGGCCAGCGCGAGCTCGTCGTCGGCCGTCCACGGCCCGTTCCACACCTCCACCGCGTCCGCGTGCTCGTAGCCGAACTTCCACTGGCAGCCCACGAACGGGCAGTTCGGATGCGCGGGCACCACCAGACCGCCCGCCCGGTGCACGGCCCGCGTAAACCTCGGATAGGCGTCGTCCCTGGCCCGGTAGCGCCAGTCGAGGAACGTGCCCGGGTCGGTGCCGAGGGCCAGCCAGTGGCCGTTGCGGGTGGTGATCTCCTCGCCGCACAGCACCAGCAGATCATCCCCCCACAGCCCCTCCCACGCGGCGTGCCCCGAGGTGGTGTTGTGCTCGGTGGTGGTGATGAAGTCCAGCCCTGCGGCACGGGCGGCTGCCGCCACCTCGCGCGGCGTACGGCGCCCGTCCGAGTGCACCGTGTGCAGGTGGCAGTCGCCCCGGTACCAGGCCCTGCCCCGTCCCTTGGCGCGCTCGGGCGGATAGCTGCTGCGCGGCGTACTCCCGGGCTCACCGTGCCGCAGGGTGACCGTCACCTCGTAGTCCATGCCCTGCGGCGCCACCGTGTAGGGGCCCAGCGCCACATGCCAGGTGCCCGCCCGTACCGGGCCCGCCAGATAGCCGGGCGTCGCCTCTTCGGCACTGATCGAGAAGGAGTCACGGAAACCGCCGGACCAGCCCCGGAAACCCCGTCCCCCCAGCGCCGTGCCGCGCTCGTCGAAGATGCCGATGTCCAGCGCGTTGCCGGGCGTGCCCTTGGGCACATCCGGTTTGTCGTAGCTGTAGGCGACCGCGATCTCGCGTACCCCCTCGGGGACCTCCACCGGGAGATACACGAAATCGGGCGCCCCGTGCGGCAGATGCCCGCGCAATTTCCGGCTCACTGTCGCACCGTCCTCCGCCGCCGCGAACCTCGCCCCGGAAAGCGTCACTGTTGTCGCGGCCCCGGCAACCAGAGAGAGCCGCAGCGCGTCGCGTCTGCCCATATGCGTGTCCTCGGATGAGTCCATGGGGGAGTTGTACGCGCGCCCGGTGAGGGGGAGAAGACCCCAGGGTGGCGCAAACGCCAACTGC
>NZ_JADKMA010000143.1 GCF_017676365.1 Streptomyces oryzae | reverse complement strand
CCCCGGACCCGACCCCGGCGCCCGTACCGCCCCCGGCCGAGGCGGAACCCGCCACCGCGGGCTGAGGTCCCGCGGCAGCGTGGCCGTCCCCTGCAAGGGCTACTCAGTGGCGATGGCGCGCAGCACGTCCAGGCGTGCGGCCCTGCGGGCGGGGCGCCAGCCGGCCAGCAGCCCGGCGACGGCGCCGACCAGGGCGACGACCGTCAACTGCAGCGGCGGCAGGCTCAGGACGCTCAGCCCTCGGCTGTCGGTGGCCCGTACCAGTGCCCAGCCCAGGAAGGCACCGAGTGCGAGTCCGCCGACCGTGCCGAAGGCGGCCACCAGCACCGACTCCCAGCGCACCATGGCCCGCAGCTGGCCGCGGGTCTGGCCGACCGAACGCAGCAGCCCCAGCTCCCTGGTGCGCTCGTGCACGGCGAGGGTGAGGGTGTTGGCGATGCCCAGCAGTGCGATGAGCACGGCGAGGCCCAGCAGCGCGTAGACGAGGGTGAGCATCATGTCGATTCCGCCGGCCGAGGACTGCGCGTACTCCTCGCGGGTCTGCACCTCGGGCTTGCCGTAGCGGTCGGCCACCCGCTGCACTGCTGCCTTGCCCGCTTCCTGCGAGACGCCGTCCTTGAAGCCGACGGCCAGCAACCGGTCGGAGTTCTGCGTGCGGTGCGGGGCCCACGCCTGGGGGGTGATGACGTAGTCGCCGGTCAGTTCGCCCGTCTCGTAGACGGCGCGGACGGTGAAGCGCTGCTTGGCACCGTCGGTGAAGGTGAGGGTCGTGGTGGAGCCGGGGTGCCAGCCGTGGTCGGCGGCCTCGCTGCGCGAGACGGCGATGCCGCGGGTGCCCAGCCCTGTGAGTGAGCCGTCCACCTCGCCCAGGTGCATGACGCGGGGCAGCTTCGCCGGATCGGTGACGGTCAGCTCCTGGCCCGCTCCCTCGACGCGGGCGACGCCCTGGCCGAGGCCGAGCGCCGTGTCCACCTCCGGCAGCCGTTGCACGGCGGGAGCCAGACCGGGGCTCAGGTCGCTGCCGCCGGCGCCGAAGCCCGGGGTGCTGACGGCCACGTCTCCGGCGAAGTTGCGGCTGACGGTCTCGTCCATCATCGCCTTCAGCGAGGACGCGAAGACGGTGAACAGGGTGACGACGGCGACGCCGATCATCAGCGCCCCTGCGGTCGCCGCGGTGCGCTTGGGACTGCGCAGCGCGTTCCGCTGGGCGAGCGCCCCGGTCGTGCCGCGCAGCCTGGCCACCGGCCCGCCCAGTGCGCGTACGGCGAAGGTAGCCGCCAGTGGGCCGAGGACGATGAACGCCGCGAGCACCGTGACGGCCCCTGCCGCGGTCAGCGTCACCGACCTGCTGCCGGAGGCGGCCCCCAGCGCGGTGACGGCGATCCCGGTGGCGCCGAGCACGAGCCCGAGAGCGGCGCGGCGGCGCGAGACGCGGCTGTCTTCCGCGCTGGTCTCCCGCAGTGCCGCCAGCGGCGCGGTGCGGGCGGCCCGTACGGCGGGCAGCAGCGCGGAGGCGAGGCACACCGCGATTCCGACGCCGAGCGGCAGCAGCAGGGACAGGGCGCTGATGACCAACGAGCCCTCGGGGAAGGGGAATCCGACCGCGGGGAAGAGCGCCTGGAGCCCGGCGGCGATACCGAGTCCCCCGGCGAGCCCCACAGCGGAGGCCACCGCGCCGACGACCGCGGCCTCGCTCAGTGTGGTGCCCAGCACTTGGCGGCGGGAGGCGCCCAGGGCACGCAACAGGGCGTTCTCCCGGGTGCGTTGGGCGACGACGATCGCGAACGTGTTGTGGATGGAGAAGACCGCGACCAGCAGCGCGATGCCGGAGAAGACGAGCAGCAGGCTGGTGAAGAGGGTCAGGAACTGGCCGGAGATGTTCTCGGAGTTCTCCTCGGCCGCCTCTTCGCCGGTGACGGCCTCCACACCCTTGGGCAGCGCGGTCTCCAGCCGCTCGGCGAGCTGCTGCTGGCTGGTGCCGTCCTCGGCCCGCACCCGGATGGCGGCGGCCATGCCGGGCTCGGGCATCAGATACGTCTCGGCGTCCGCGCGGGTCATCCCGGCGAAGGTGGACTGCCCCATGCCGCTCTCGCCGCCGAAGGTGGCCAGCCCGACGATCTTCACCCGGACGGGGTCCGGGGTGCGCAGGGTCGTCACGTCACCGATCTCGAGCTTGCCCGACTCGGCGGCGCCCTCGTTGACGACGACCTCGCCGGAGGAGCGGGGTGCCCGGCCCTGGGAGAGTTCGTAGGGGTTGAGCTGCTTGTCGTGGATCCAGTTGCCGGCCGTGGTGGGCGGGCCCTGGCCGCCGACGGGTTCGCCGTCCGCGCCGACGAGTTGGCCCGCACCCTCGATGCTGGGTTCTGCGGCGGCGACGCCGGGCGTTGCGCGTATGGCCTTCAGGCTCTCGCCGGTGCGCAGCGGGCTGCGGGTGCCCATCGCGTTGTCGGAGGTGGCAATGACGCCCTCGCTGCGCACCACCGCGTCGGTGCCGCTGGTGGCGTTGCCGAACAGCGAGTCGAAGCTGGCCCGCAGTGTGTCACCCATGACGAGGGTGCCGGTGAGGAAGGCGACGCCCAGCAGTACGGCCGAGAAGGTGCCGGCGAAGCGCCGTTTGTGGGTACGCAGCGAGGCGAAGCTGATCCGCACCGCGGCCCGGGCGCTGCCACCTGCCCCGGTCGCCGGGGGTGTGCTGCCGGCGCCCCCACGAGCTCTGGTGTCGGTGCTCATCGGGCCGCCTCCTTACGGTCGTACGACTTGAGCTGGTCCAGCACCCGCTCGGCCGTCGGCTGCTGCATGCGCCCGGCGAGCCGGCCGTCGGCGAGGAAGACGACCTCGTCGGCGTGTGCGGCTGCCACCGGGTCGTGGGTGACCATGACGACGGTGCGGCCCATCTCGTGCACCGCGCGGCCCAGCAGACCGAGCACTTCGGCCCCGGAGCGGGAGTCGAGGTTGCCGGTGGGCTCGTCGGCGAAGACCACCTCGGGCCGGGAGGCGAGCGCCCGGGCGACGGCGACCCGCTGCTGCTGGCCACCGGAGAGCTCGCCGGGCCGGTGGTGCAGCCGGTCGCCGAGCCCGACGACGTCGATGAGGGCCGCGGTCCACTCCGGGTCGGGCCGGGAGCCCGCCAGGTCCTGCGGGAGGGTGATGTTCTCGGCGACGGTGAGGGTCGGCAGCAGGTTGAACGCCTGGAAGACGAAGCCGACCCGCTCGCGGCGCAGCAGGGTGAGCTTTTTGTCGCCCAGGGAGCCGAGCTCGGTGCCGCCGATGTACGCCTGGCCCGAGGTGAGCGTGTCCAGCCCGGCGGCGCAGTGCATCAGGGTGGACTTGCCCGATCCCGACGGGCCCATGATGGCGGTGAAGCGGCCCGCTTCGAAGCCGAGCGTCACACCGTCGAGTGCGCGGACTTCCGTGTCACCGCCGCCGTAGACCTTCACGGCGGCGGTGAGGTGGGCCGCGGGGGTGGCGGTCATCGCTTGCCGCCCTCGGACTCGCCGCGGTAGCGCTCACGGGTGCTCTCGTTCAGTACGGAGACGCGGCGCCAGTACTCGTCCTCGTCCAGCTCGCCCTGCGCGAAGCGCCGGTCGAGCATGTCCAGCGGGCTCTCGGCCCCTCCCGGTGCCGTACGCGGCTGCGGCTGCGGCCCCCAGGGGCGGCGCGGTCCGCGGCCACCGCGCCACACGGTGCGGCGCAGCAGGAAGATCCCGCCTGCGATGACGGCGGCCCAGATGAACGGGAAGAACAGGATCCAGGGTCCTGGGCCTCCCCCGTTGTGCCAGTGCGCCAGGGTCTGCATTGCTCTCAGCTCCTCGGTAGCGGCTGGTGCTGCGTTGTCGCTACCGAGGGTGTGCGCTCAGCGGGGTCCGGGTCGTCGTACAGCCAGCGGCAGTATGGATACCTCCCCGGGAGTACGAGCTTCGGGGCGCGGTACGCCTAGTGACCCACCTCGCGGCGCATGCACACGCGGGGCCAGCGGTCCAGGCCTGCTTTGGACTCCCTGGTGCGGATCTCCCGTAGGCCGGGGGAGAGTTCGGCTTCAGTGAGGGCGCGGAAGCCGAGGCGGGCGTAGTAGGGCGCGTTCCAGGGGACGTCGGTGAAGGTGGTGAGGGTGAGCGCGGGCATCAGATCGGCGGCTGCCCGGGCCGCCAGGTGGTCGAGGAGGGCGCGGCCGATGCCGCGCCGGGCGCGGTCCGGGTGGACGGAGAGCTGTTCGATGTGCAGGCAGCTGTCGACCGGTTCGGCCAGCGCGTAGGCGACGGGCGGGCCGCCGGTGGTGTCCGTCGCGACCCACAGCCCGCCCGCGTCCGCGAACTCGCGCAGGCACTCCGTCGAGGGCGGCTCGTCGTCGGCTATCTCGTCCATCCCCAGGTCGCGGAACCACCGGCCCGCGGCCCGTTCGATCTCCTGGAGCCTGCCGAGTTCGCGGGCGGTACCCGCTCGGATAAGCATGGGCCTATCCTCCCAGGGCTCCGATCGGGTCATCGAGCACCGGTTGCCAGGCCAACTCCGCAGCGCCGACGAGGGAGTTGTGCTCCAGCTCGCTGGGCAGTACGGGCACGCTGCCGCTGCGCCCCCACAGGCTGCGGTCGGCGACGACGCCGCGCAGCCGGTCGCCGTCCGCCTCCACCAGGGCGCGGTGCAGCCCGGCGAGCACGATGCGGTCCGGGTTGAGGATGTTGACCAGCCCGGCGAGGCCGAGCCCGAGCCGGTCGATGAGCCGGCCGGCCGCCTCGCGCACCCCGGGGTCGGTGTCGTACTCCGTACGGACCAGTTCGGCGGCCTGGGTCAGCAGGGAGGTGCCGGGCGCAGCCTCGCGTCCGGCGGCGTCGAAGAGCGCCACGGGGTCGGTCTCCACATCGAGGCAGCCGCGACTGCCGCAGTGGCAGGGGCGGCCCTCGGGGTCCACGGTCAGATGGCCGACCTCCAGGGCGAGCCCCGAACTTCCGGTGTGCAGCCGCCCGTCGAGCACGAGCGCGCCGCCGACACCGTGGTGCCCGGTTCCGACGACGAGCAGATGGCGGGCGCCACGTCCGGCGCCGTGCCGGTGCTCGGCCAGCGCCGCGACGTTGACGTCGTTGGCCGCGAACCCGGTGACCGGAGCGTCACCGGCCGGGCCGGTGACGCCGGCATCGGCAAGGCACGTACGGAAGGTGTCGCGGACCGGGGCGCCCGCCTCCCAGGCGAGGTGCAGTGGGTTGAGCGCGGTGCCCTCCGGTTCGGCGACAGCCGAGGGCACGGCGAGCCCCGCGCCGACGCAGCGCCGCCCCGTGCCGCGCAGCAACTCGGCGCCCACCTGAACGACTTCGCTGATGACCAGTGCGGGGTCGGCGTCCACGGTGCCGCAGCCGGGCGCGGTGGCGACGATGCGACCGCCGAGGCCGACCAGCGCCGCGCGGTAGCCGTCCGCGTGGATCTGCGCGGCCAGCGCCACGGGTCCGGCGGGATCGATGGCAAGCCGGTGGGAGGGGCGGCCCTGACTGCCGACGGGGGCTGTGGGATGGGCGTCGACGGTGATGAGCCCGAGGGCTTCCAGTTCTGCGGCAACAGCCCCGGCGGTCGCCCGGGTCACGCCCAGTTCGGCGGTGAGCACGGCGCGGGTGGGCGCCTGCCCGGTGTGGACCAGCTCCAGTGCGGGCCCGAGCGCCGAACGCCCTCTCTCCAATTTTGTTGTACGCGTAGGGGTCACGCCTCTATTCTCTCTTTGTGCCGACACTAAACAAAATACGGTCGGCGCTCGCCGGTGCAAAGGGGCACGGCGGCCGGTCCTCCGCCGCTCCCCACCACCCGGACCTGCGCCGCCTCCGTTACGCACTGACCGCTTTCTTCGCTCTCGATGGCTTCCTCTTCGCCGGCTGGGTGGTACGCATCCCCGCCGTCAAGGCCCAGACGGGCGCCTCGGCCAGCACTCTGGGCCTCGCCCTGCTCGGCGTGTCGGCGGGAGCCGTCGCCACCATGATGGTGACCGGACGGCTGTGCTCCCGCTTCGGCAACCAGCCCGTGCTGCTCGCGTGCGGCTTTCTGCTGCCGCTGAGTGTGGCACTGCCGCCGCTCACCCGCTCGGCGCTCGCCCTCGGCCTGGTCCTGCTGGTCTTCGGCGCCGCGTACGGAGGGATGAACGTCGCCCTCAACAGCACCGCCGTCGATCTGATCGCCGCGCTGCGCCGCCCGGTGATGCCGGGCTTCCACGCCGCCTTCAGTCTCGGCGGGATGGTCGGCGCAGGGCTGGGAGGGCTGCTCGCCGGGGAGTTGAGCCCCACCCGGCATCTGCTGCTCCTCACGGTCGCGGGGCTGGTCGTCGCCGCACTCGCCGCCCGGCCCCTGCTGCGCCACCGGCTGCCGGTGGCGCGACGTGCGGAGCCTGCGCGGGAGATGGACCGCACGCAGGACACCAGCCGCACGCAGGACACCAGCCGCACGCAGGACACCAGCCGCACGCGGGGCGCGCGGATGACCGGGCGGGCGCGCCGGCTGGTCGCCGTGCTGGGGCTGATCGCACTCTGCACAGCGTACGGCGAGGGGGCGTTGGCCGACTGGAGCGCGCTGCATCTGACGGACGATCTGGGGGCGAGCGCGGGCCTCGCCGCCTCCGGCTACTCGGTGTTCGCCGGGGCCATGACGCTGGGACGGCTCTCGGGCACGACGCTCGTCGAACGGCTGGGCCCCGCGCGTGTACTGGTCGGCGGGGGCGCGCTGGGGTGCTGCGGCATGCTGCTGGGGTCGCTCGCGCCGTCGGTCTGGCCGGCCCTCGGCGGCTTCGTGCTCACCGGTCTCGGACTGGCCAACGTCTTCCCCATCGCCATCGGGCGCGCCGGCGACCTCGCGGGACCCGGCGGGGTCGCCGCCGCCTCCACGTTCGGCTACGGCGGCATCCTGCTCGGCCCGGTGGCCATCGGCTTCCTCGCGGACTGGTTCTCGCTCCAGGCGGCACTGTTGACGGTCGCACTGCTGGCGGCGCTGGCCTCGGTGACGGCGGCGATGACGCGGCGGGCGGTATTGCCCGAAGGGTGAGTCGCACGGTGGGCGGCACCCTCGCGCCCGCCGTACCCCAGCGACTCGGAGGATGTGACCAGAATCTTGCGTTTGTCGTCACTCAGGCCAGTGTTCTGCCGCTTCCCCGGCCCGGAGAGTGGTGCCCATGAACACGACCGACACCTGGAAGCTGGACCGCACCTTCGAGAGCTCGACCGGAACGGTGCGCTGGGCCGCCCTCGGCGACCCGGCGCTGCCGCCCGTGGTGCTGCTGCACGGGACACCCTGGTCCTCGTACA
This sequence comes from Streptomyces oryzae, assembly GCF_017676365.1. Taxonomy (GTDB): domain Bacteria; phylum Actinomycetota; class Actinomycetes; order Streptomycetales; family Streptomycetaceae; genus Streptomyces; species Streptomyces oryzae. The sequence goes on along the minus strand of NZ_JADKMA010000143.1, from coordinate 12,577 downwards.
CCTGGCGGAGCGTCGCCCGCACGCTCGCGGCCGACCACCACGTGTACGTATGGGACATGCCCGGCTACGGCGCCTCGGCGAAGTACGAGGGGCAGGACGTCGGCCTCGGTGCGCAGGCCCGGGTGTTCACCGAACTCCTGGAGCACTGGGCGCTGGAGCGGCCCGCCGTGGTGGCCCACGACTTCGGCGGCACGGTCGCCATGCGGGCGCACCTGCTGCACGGAGCGGCGTACGAAAGGCTCGCCCTGGTGGACGTCGTCGTGGCCTTCGACTCCTGGGGGTCACCGACGTACAAGCTGATGGGCGCGCACCCGGACATCTTCAGCCGGCTGCCGCCCGCACTGCACCGCGCCATGGTCCGTGAGTACATCTCCTCCGCCAGCGCGCGGGGCCTGCACCCGGACGTGCTCGACCAGCTGGCCCGGCCCTGGCTGGACGAGGCCGGGCAGCCCGCGTTCTTCCGGCAGATCGCCCAGAACGACCACCGCTGGACACTCGAGGCGGAAGAGCGGTACGGCGAGACAGCGGTGCCGGTTCTCATCTGCTGGGGCAGGGACGACGCGTGGATCCGCGCCGAGAACGCGCAGCAGCTGGCCGACCGGATCCCCGGCGCCCGGCTGCAGATGATCGAGGGCGCGGGCCACCTCGTACAGGAAGACGCCCCGGCAGAGCTGACCGCGGCGCTGATGAGGTTCCTGGGCTGAGGTTTCCTGGGCGACAAGTGATTACCCGCGGGTAGGGCCCGGTGCTAACGTCCCGCTCATGGCACAGCTGCTGCGCACCCCGAAAGGGCTGGCACGGGCCCTGAACTGGTACCCGCCGTACCGCTTCGCGGGCATCCGCGTCCTGGACATCGCCGACGACTGGAGCAGCGCCCGGGTACGGCTGAAGCTCGGCCGGCTGAACCGCAACTACTTCGGCACCCAGTTCGGCGGTTCGCTCTACTCGATGAGCGACCCCTTCTGGTGCCTGCTGGCGGTCAACCGGCTGGGCCGGGGGTACGTGGTGTGGGACAAGGCAGCCGAGATCGAGTTCGTCTCCCCCGGACGCGGCGATGTCTACGCCGAGTTCAAGGTGACCGAGGACCGGCTGGAGGAGATCCGCGCCGCCACCGCGGACGGCTCCAAGGCGCTGCCCTGGTTCGAGTCGACGGTCACCGCCGCCGACGGCACCGTCGTCGCCCGCGTCCGCAAGCAGCTCTACGTACGCCGCAAACGGGACAGCTGACCGCAGGCCCCCGGTGGGGCTCAGCCGAGCCAGCCCGGGCGCACCAGGCCCGACTCGTAGGCGAGGACGACGAGCTGGGCGCGGTCGCGGGCGCCCAGCTTGACCATCGTGCGGCTCACATGGGTCTTGGCGGTCAGCGGCGAGACGACCAGCCGGCGGGCGATCTCCTCGTTCGAGAGCCCTATCCCCACCAATGCCATCACCTCCCGTTCCCGCTCGGTGAGTTCGGACAGCCCCTCGATCCCGGCGGGCTCCTTCGAGCGGGCCGCGAACTCCTCGATGAGCCGCCGGGTGACGCCCGGCGACAGCAGGGCGTCACCGTCGACCACGGCACGCACGGCGCGCACCAGTTCCTCCGGCTCGGTGTCCTTGACGAGGAAGCCCGAAGCCCCCGAACGCAGCGCCTCGAAGACGTACTCGTCCAACTCGAAGGTGGTCAGCATGACCACCTTCACCTCGCCCAGCTCCGGGTCGGAGGTGATACGGCGAGTGGCGGCCAGACCGTCCACCACGGGCATCCGGATGTCCATCAGGACCAGATCCGGGCCCAGTTCCCGCACCAGCGCGACCGCCTCCTGGCCGTCGGCCGCCTCGCCCACCACCTCGATGTCGGGCTGCGCGTCCAGCAGCGCGCGGAATCCGGCGCGCACCAGAAGCTGGTCGTCGGCCAGCAGCACACGGATCACGGTCTCTCCTCGTCTCGGCAACTCGCGGCCGGGGCCGCTCACTGTAGCGGCGGCCTCTTCTCCCCGGAGCGCAGCGGGATCGTCGCATGGACGCGGAAGCCGCCGTCCGGACGCCGCCCCGCCTCGACGGTGCCGCCGAACGCCGCGGCACGCTCGCGCATCCCGACCAGCCCGTTGCCACCGCCCGTCGGCCCGGTGCCGGTCGCGGGCCCCTCGTCCTCGACGACCAGCTCCAGCACCTCTGTCCCGTAGCGGATCCGCACCTCGGCGGTACGGGAGCCGGAGTGCCGTACGACATTGGTGAGCGCCTCCTGCACGACGCGGAACGCCGCGAGATCCGCCCCCGGTGGCAGAGGTACCGGCGTGCCCTCCGTCTCGGTGGTGACCTGGAGCCCGGCGCTCGCCGCCTGCTCGGCCAGCTCGCCGAGCCGGTCGAGGCCCGGCGCGGGCGCGCGGGGCGCGTCCCCCGGCGCCCGCAGCGTGGCCAGCACCTGCCGCACCTCGCCGAGCGCCTCCTTACTGGCGGACTTGATGGTGGTGAGCGCCGTACGGGCCTGCGCCGGGTCGGAGTCCAGCAGTGCGAGACCCACGCCCGCCTGCACATTGATGACGGAGATGCTGTGCGCCAGTACGTCGTGCAGCTCGCGGGCGATCCGCAGCCGCTCCTCGTCGGCCCGGCGCCGCGCGGCCTCCTCTTCCTCCCGCACTCGGCGCTCGCGCTCGGCTCGGCGCACCCGGGCCAGGTCGCCCGCCGTGCACAGCGCGATCATCCAGACGGCCATGAACAGGTCGGTCCCCCACGGCCCCGGCCCGTCCCCCTCCGGCGGCAGCCAGCCGTAGAACGTGTGCGCAGCCAGCAGCTGGCCGACCCACAGCGCTCCCAACGCACCCCAGGTCGCGTACCGCTGACCGGCGACGAGCGCCGCGAACCCGGCTACCACGACACTGACCAGCACCGGTCCGTAGGGATATCCGGCCGCCAGATACGCCAGCGTGACCGCCGACGTACCGAACACGGCGGTACGGGGAAACCGGTGCCGCAGCAGCAGGAACAGCGGCCCGAGCACCAGCAGCGCCCGCGCCGCACCGTCCAGGCCCACGGTTTCCGCCCGCTGGTTGTCCGCGGCGAACGTGCTGCCGACCTGCTGGAAGACGAGGACGGCGAACGAGGAGGCCCACGGGATGCGCCGGGCCCACAGGCCGTGCCCCTGCTGCCCGGGCCGGTGCAGCCATGGGGGGAACGGTGCCCAGCCGGTGGCCGGGTCGCCGTCGGAGGGAGGGGGCGCGCCGGAACGCCGGTGCGTCGACGCACAGGATGGGCGGCGGAACGGGAGCCTGCTGGTCACACCCTCACGCTAGACCTGACCCGCACCTCGCGGCGTCAGCCGAGCGCGGTGCGGACAGCTACTCCCGGGGGAGTACGTGCCCGCGCCCCGTCAGCGGCACGGAGAGCTCCGCGAACAACCACCAGGCACCCGAAGCCGACAGCAGGTGAGCCGCAACCGGCGACCGACGGCAGAGGCACCCCTCACCGGAACAAGATCCGCAGCGAGGAGCCGGGCGAACGTCAGGACCCGAGCTGGGAGTCGTCAGACGAAGAAGGCGTTCATCCCGGGCACGTCGGAGAGGTACGTCTCGATACTCGCGATCTTTCCGTCGCGGAGCCGGCAGACCGTGGCCAGATATTCGTCCAGCACGGCGTCCTCCCGGCGTGCGGTGTTGTGCAGGGAGAGCGCCAGGTTCTCCCTGCTGACCAGGATGTGCAGCAGCTTGAAGTCGAGGCCGTACGAGGCGATCAACTGAGCGCGTTCCACCACTGCATCGGCGCCGTCGGCTGTGCCGGAGATGGTGTTGTCGCCGGGCAGGGTCCAGGTGGCGTCGTCGTGCAGCAGGGCCCGGATGCCGTCCCAGTCGCGCGAGATGAGGGCCTGGTGGAAGCTGCGCCCGAGGGCGAGGGCGGCTTCGTTGTTGGACATGGCATTCCCTTCGCAGCACTAAAGCGGTGATCTCCGCCTTAGTGCGACTGTAAGCATGCTGCCAGTTAAAGCGCAAATCTCTGCTTTAGAATGGAGGGGTGAACACTGACGCATCGACGAAGCGGCCCGGCGGCCGCAGCGCCCGCGTCCGTGCCGCCGTACACAGCGCCGCGGTCGCGCTGGTGAGCGAGCGCGGCGCCGACCAGGTGACCCTCCCCGCCGTGGCCGAGCGTGCGGGGGTCAACTCCAGCTCCCTCTACCGGCGCTGGGGCACGGTCGCCGCGCTCCTGGCCGACATCGCCAAGCAGCGCGGCGACGCCGACGCACCCCCGCTCGTCGGCGACCTGCGCACCGATTTGGAGAACCAGGCAGTCTGGACGCTGGCGGAGCTCTCCCGGCCCGGCGGCATCGCGTTCTTCCGCGCCGAGGTTGCACCCGATGTCGACGAGCGGCGCGACGGACTCCGTGAGTGCCTGCGCAGGGTCAGCGAGCGCTTCCGCTCCGTACTCGACACGGCGCGGGAGCACGGCGACGCAACCCCGCCCCCGCCCCTGGAACAGGTGCTGGACCGGATCATCGCGCCGCTCTACTTCCGGGTGGTCTTCTCGATTCCCGGTACGGATGAGGCGTACGTCCGCGAACTCGTCTCGGGACTCATCGGGGAGCCCCCGCTTGAACCTTGACCTTCGACAGGCTCACCGCTCCGGCGGAACGGAGCCTTGCACACGCCAACGGCGAACACCGCGGAGACGGAGCGGGCAAGTCGGCTGAGGTCGAACCCCAAGCTAGCGGCGCAGGCCCACCTGGTCGGCCAGGCGCTCGACGGCATGGTCGAAGAACGCCTCCCGCGCGGCGACGACATTGGTGAACTGCCCGAACAGCTCGAAGCTGACCAACCCGAACAGCTGCGACCACGCAGCCACCGCCTCCGCCGCCACCGCCGCCGGCAACTGCACCCCGAGGTCCCCGACCAGGCGCTCGGCGTCCTTCAGAACCGCCTCCGGCGCCGCGGCGGTCCGAGCGGGCTCACGCAGCGCACCACTGGTGTGCGCGTCACGGAGAATCCCCAGCAGCGCGAGACCGACACGCGAGGCGGGCTGGGTGGTGCTGGGCGGAGCCTCGTACCCGGGGACGGGCGAACCGTAGATCAACGCGTACTCGTGCGGGTGCTCCAGCGCCCACGCCCGGACAGCACGGCATACGGCCCGCCAGCGGACGAGATGCGAGTCCGCCACCGACTCGGCCTCGGCACGCGCCGCTTCGGCCGCGGCGCCGACCGCGCCGTAGGCGTCGGTGATCAGCGCCGTCAGCAGGTCGTCACGGCTGGGGAAGTAGCGGTAGAGCGCGGACGAGACCATGCCGAGCTCGCGGGCGACGGCGCGGAGAGAGAGGCGGGCGGCGCCCTCGTCCGCGAGGTGGCGCCGCGCCTCGTCCTTGATCGCGGTGGTGATCTCGCCGCGGGCGCGCTGCCGGGCGCCCTGGATCTTGCTGGCCATGAGAGCAGTGTGCCAGGGATGAGAGCGGTGCTCAACGTCGAGAGCGATGGCCGCAGTGCGGAGCGGCGGTCGCATAGCGGTGCGGCGCTCTTAATTGCGATCGGCGCACCATTTCGAGAGCGGCGCTCTCCTCTCGGAGCGCCGCTCTTGCCCTTAAGCGCCAATGCTGCAACACTGCTCTGCAACGAGAGCACTGCTCTCGCTTCAGATCACCGCTCACCACACCCACCCGCACCCGCACCCGCCCACAACGGAGGCACACATGTCAGCCCAGCCCTACGTCAAGCGCCCCGGCTCGTTCACCAACAAGGTGCTGAACCCCACCGTCTCCTGGCTCTCCCGGCGGGGCATCAGCCTGGCGGGGTCGAGTGTGCTGGCGGTCAAGGGGCGCAAGAGCGGCGAGTGGCGGCGCACCCCGGTCAACCCGCTCACCCACGAGGGCGAGGTCTACCTGGTGGCCGCGCGCGGACACGTCCAGTGGACGCACAACATGCGCGCCGCCGGCGGGGGTGAGATGTTCCGCGGCAAGCGGGGCCGGCCGTTCACCGCGACCGAGGTGCCCGACGCGGAGAAGCCCGAGATACTGCGGGCTTACCTGCGCAAGTGGAAATGGGAGGTGGGGGCGTTCTTCGAGGGCGTCGGTCCCGACTCCTCCGACGAGGAGCTCCGCTCGGTGGCGGAGCGTCACCCCGTCTTCCGGCTCACCTACACCGGCTGAACGCCCCGGGGGCTACGCCGAGCGCCCGGACGTCGGCCCGTCGGCGCCGCCCGAACCGCCGTCACCGGCGCTGCCGTCAACGGTCCCGCTGTCGCTGTCGGGAGCGATCGTGGTGTCACCCTCCTCGGCCCGGTCAGCCCGTTCGTCCCGTTCTGGCTCCCGGCGGTCCAGGGTGTCCAGGGCGCGGCGGGCGATGGGGTGCACGCGGACGACCTCGGCGAGGGAGGTGGCGCCGCGGGTGAAGCGGGCGAAGACGTTCCAGGCGGGACGGAATCCGGTGAGCGCCGCGTGGAAGAGGCCGGGGCGGCGGGAGAAGATCCGCAGCAGCCGCCGTCCCACGCCCATCTCGACGCCGAGCCCGGCCTTGACGGCGAAGGCGTAGTTGAGGGCCTGCCGCCGGGCGTCCACCGCGTCGTGCGCCTCGGCGATCCGTACCGCCCACTCCCCGGCCAGCCGTCCCGAGCGCAGCGCGAAGGAGATGCCCTCGCGGGTCCAGGGCTCGAGCAGCCCGGCAGCGTCGCCGCAGACCAGTACCCGGCCACGGGAGAGCGGCGAGTCGTCGGTGCGGCAGCGGGTCAAGTGGCCGGAGGAGATGCGGGGTTCGAACCCGGCGAGACCGAGGCGGCCGATGAAGTCGTCCAGATAGCGCTTGGTGGCAGCGCCCTCGCCGCGGGCCGAGATGACGCCGACGGTGAGAGTGTCGCCCTTCGGGAAGACCCAGCCGTAACTGCCGGGCAGCGGGCCCCAGTCCACGAGCACGCGCCCGGCCCAGTCCTCGGCGACGCTTTCCGGAACCGGGATCTCGGCCTCGAGACCGAGGTCCACCTGGCCCATCTTCACGCCGACATGTGCGCCTATCCGGCTGGCGCTGCCGTCGGCGCCGACGACAGCACGGGCGAGGACGGGCTGCTCCTCGCCCGCCAGCACGACGGCCACCGTACGGCGGTCGGGCACGGCGGGGCCGTGCTGTTCGACGCGCGAGACCGTGACGCCGGTACGCACCTCAGCCCCGGCTTTGAGGGCCGACTCGACCAGGCTGTTGTCGAACTCGTCCCGGTTGACGAGGCCGAAGAGCATGTTGCGGGAGCGGCGGGTGCGGGTGAGCTTGCCGTTGAGGGAGAAGGTCACCGCGTGCACGCGCTCCCGCAGGGGGAGGTCGAAGCCGGGCGGCAGAGCGTCACGGGAGGGGCCGATGATGCCACCGCCGCACGTCTTGTAGCGGGGCAGTTCGGCCTTCTCCAGGAGCAGTACGCTGCGGCCCGCGACGGCCGCGGCGTAGGCGGCCGAGGCTCCGGCGGGCCCGGCACCGACCACGACGACGTCCCAGACGGGGCGGTCCTCTCCCCCGTCCGCCGCGGATCCCTCGACGGGGATCTCGGCGGGGATTTCGGCGGGAGTTGCGGCCGGGGCTTCGCCGCGGGTTTCGACGGGCTGCTCACCGGGCTCGCCCGGCCCGTCCGCCCCACCCGTACCGGCACCCTCCGCAGGCTCGACGTCCTCGTTCCCGGCTGCGTGCTCGCTGCTCACGATGTGTTGTGCTCCCGCTTGACCTCGGCTTACGGAATGGCCCATCGCATCCTACGGGCCCGATCATGTGCGATACACATGTCTCCGTACACGTGTGCCAACGTCGCGCCCACAAGGAGCGTTCCCCATGCAGCAGCCTTCGTCCGACCCGGCGGCTATGCCTTCCTCGTCCGCTTCGTCCACTTCTTCCGCATCATCCGACCCACAGGCGTCGGAGGTCGCCGCGACGGTCGCCTCGCTCATGCCGCGGGCGAGGACCGAGCTCGCCGAGCTGGTGGCGTTCCGGTCGGTCGCCGACCCTGAGCAGTTTCCCCGGAGCGAGTGCGAGGGCGCGGCCGCCTGGGTCGCGGAGGCGCTGCGCGCCGAGGGCTTCCAGGACGTCGCGGCGCTCGACACCCCGGACGGCACCCAGTCCGTGTACGGGTATCTGCCGGGCCCGGTGGGAGCGCCCACGGTGCTGCTGTACTCGCACTACGACGTGCAGCCGCCGCTGGACGAAGCAGCCTGGCACACCCCGCCGTTCGAGCTGACCGACGGGGCCGACGGGCGCTGGTACGGGCGCGGTGCGGCCGACTGCAAGGGCGGGTTCATCATGCATCTGCTCGCGCTGCGCGCCGTCAAGCAGAACGGCGGGCTGCCCGTCTCGGTGAAGATGATCGTGGAGGGCTCGGAGGAGCAGGGCACCGGCGGTCTCGAACAGTACGCGCGGCAGCACCCCGAGCTGCTGGCCGCCGACACCATCGTGATCGGGGACGCGGGCAACTTCCGCTGCGGGCTGCCGACCGTCACCGCCACCCTGCGCGGTATGACGCTGCTGCGCGTACAGGTGGACACCCTCGAAGGGAACCTGCACTCGGGCCTGTTCGGCGGCGCGGCGCCCGACGCGCTCGCAGCGCTGCTGCGCACGCTGGACTCGCTGCGGGACGCCGAGGGCAACACCGTCATCGAAGGGCTGGACCCGGATGCGCGGTGGGAGGGCATGCCGTATCCGGAGGAGAACTTCCGGCGCGACGCCAAGGTGCTGGACGGGGTCGGCCTGATCGGCGACGGCGCCGTCGCCGACCGGCTGTGGGCCCGCCCGGCAGTGACCGTACTCGGCATCGACTGCCCGCCCGTCGTCGGTGCGACCCCGTCGGTGCACGCCTCGGCGCGCGCGCTGATCTCGCTGCGGATTCCGCCGGGTACGGACGTCGGGAAGGCCATCGAACTGCTGGTCGCGCACGTGGAGTCGCACGTGCCGTGGCAGGCGCGGGTGTCGACCGAGGTGATCGGCAAGGGCCAGCCGTTCAGCGCGGACACCTCGAGCCCGGCGTACGCCGCGATGGCCGCGGCGCTGAGCGCGGCGTACGACGGTCAGGAGATGCAGATCGCGGGGATGGGCGGCTCGATCCCGCTGTGCAACGCGCTTGACGCGCTCTATCCGGAAGCGGAGATCCTGCTCATCGGGCTGAGCGAGCCCGAGGCGCAGATCCACGCGGTGAACGAGAGCGTGGACCCGCGCGAACTGGAACGGATGGCGGTGGCCGAGGCGCTGTTCCTGCGCGGTTATGCGGAGCAGGCCGCCGGGGCCTGAGTACCGGCCGCTCCGCAGGGCGCGGTCCGCCGCGTACGGAAGTCAGCGCAGCAGGTTTCCCGATCCGGCGGTACCGGTGGGTACGCCGCCCTCCAGGTAGAGCGGGTGCCCCGCCCTGCGGGCCCGGAGCGCGCAGCGCAGCCGCTCCAGCCTTACCGGAGGCAGCAGTTCCGCCGCCTCCTCCTCCGTGACGAACCGCCAGCCGCGGAGTTCGGCGCTGGGCAGCAGCAGCGCCGCTGCCGCCTCGGCCGGCAGCCGTCCGCCGTCGAAGAGCAGCCGCATCCCGCCGTATCCCGGCGGGTGCGGCCGCTCCCAGTCCACGACGAGCAGCCCGAGCTCACTGTCCAGCCGCAGGCCCAGTTCCTCGAACACCTCACGCACACCGGCAGCACTCGGCGCCTCACCCGGTTCCACCACACCGCCGGGGAACTCCCAGCCCGGCTTGTAGGTGGGATCGACGAGCAGCACCCGGTCGCGGTCGTCGAAGAGCAGTATCCCGGCGGCGACCGTCTCGGCGGTCGGCTCCGGCGTCTGCACGATGTCCACGTCGCCCGCACCGGCGCCGATCGCCTCGGCCAGGCGCTCCGCCGTACTGCGCGGGGTGAGAAAGGTGGTGTCCACGGTGTGCGCCTCAGCGGTGATCCACGGCAGCGCCTCCTGGTAGGGACGCACATGGCTCAGACACCAGGCCCGGGTGGCACCGCCGTCAGCGGCGGCACGGGAGTCGATACGCTCGCGCAGCACGGGTTCCTCGACGTGCAGCAGCAGATGGCGTACGGGTATCCGGCGGGCGGCGAAGGCGCCGAACATCTCGTCGCGGTACTCGCGCCGCAGCAGCGTCATCGGGGTGATCAGCGGGCCTGGTACCTCGGTCAGCAAAGCGGCGGCCGTGTCCACCACGAGCCGCCGCCATGAGCGCAGGTCCTGGAAGTCGGCTATCTGCGCCAGCCGTTCCTTCGGCAGCATCCAGCGCAGCTCAGCGCCGATGACTTCGGGATCGTAGAGCGTGCTGCCCGGGAGCAGGTCCAGGAGTTCGTACGCCGCCGTGGTCTTTCCCGCGCCGAAGGCGCCGTTCAACCAGACGATCACGGTGTTCCCCCCTCATCCGTCGTCCCCGTTCAGTTGCCCGCATCACCCGGTGCGGGAAACGCGCCGGGGCGGCTCTCCCGGCGCTGAACGAGGCACGGCGCCCGCGCCCCGGCGCGCACGGCAGGCGCGTGCGACCCCCGGAGAGGGAAGGGAGTGGACGGGGCGGGGGTGGTGGGACGCCGCGAGCGGGCCTGGGTCAGGCCGGTGACTGGGGCGACGACCAGGACGGGTCGCGTCCGGTGATCATCAGCAGCCGCTCGAACGGGGTGGCATCGGGCGGAGGAGGGATCTCCTCGCCGAACACCCCCGCCTTCCGGGCCATGGGCGCCATTTCCTCGAATCCGGGACCGACTTCGCCCAGCGCTGCGGGGTCGGGCCGGTACGCCTGGCCCGTGGCGCGGGCGAGGTCCCAGCCGTGTACGAGCAGATCGCCCATCACCATGTGACAGACGGTGCGCTGCGGCAGTCCCATGCCCTGGGAGACGCCCTCCAGCGCATCCGGCGCCGACCACGCTTCGGCCAGCTTGACCGTCTCGTCGCCGAAACGGGTGCGCCAGTCCCCCTCCAGATAGTCGGGGGTGGTGCTGAAGTCCGCGGTTCCCTTGGCGGCCAGGGCCTGGAAGCCGACGACGACATGGAAGAGGTGGTTGAGCAGCGCCCGCACGTCGTACTCGGCGCAGGGCGTGGGCCAGGCCAGCTGCTCGTCCCTGACGCCGCGGACCACGGGGTCGGTCGCGCGGGCCGCGCTGTCGATGAGGGGGGAAAGTGCGTTTGCCATACCGTCACGCTATGCCGGGCAGCCCACCGCGCCTTGAAGAAACGCGACAGGGTACGGCGCCGGGAGCGCCGCATAGGATTGCCGTCATGGCAGGTCGGAGCGACCGTGGCCGGGAGCTGGAACGGACCGCGGAAGATGACCTTCCCGCCGAGGGTCCTCGCCGGGACACCCGGGGCATCGTGCAGGCCCCCGGGCTGCTGGCACGCGTCCGCTTCCGTCGCAGACTCCCGGCCGAGCCGCTGCGCCGCTGGGTCGAGCACTACTGGCTGATCGACTGGGACCTGGAGGAGCCGTACGTCTCCCAGGTGGTACCGCACCCGTGCGTCAACGTCGTCTTCGAACGACGCGGCCCCGCGGACCTCGCGCCCGGAACAGGGCTCGTCGCCGGCGTGGGCACCGGCGTCTTCTCCACCAAGCTGGAGGGGGTCGGACGGGTGTGCGGCGTACAGTTCCGCCCCGGCGGCTTCCACCCGTTCCTCAGGCCACCCCGCCGGCTCTCCGCACTCACCGGCCGGCAGCTCTCACTCGAGGAGGCGTTCGGCGCCGGCGAGGCGGTACCGTCCCGAATCCTGGATCCGGCGGGGGAGGACGAGCGGGTGGCCGCGCTCGACACGTTCCTGCTCTCCCTCTCCCCCAGCCCCGACCCCGCCGCCGAGCGGGCAATGGAGCTGGCCCACCGGGTACGTACCGACCGTTCGGTACTGCGCGTCGAACGGCTCGCGGCGGACGCGGGCCTGTCCGTACGCACACTCCAGCGGCTGTTCGCCACATATGTCGGAGTCACTCCGAAATGGACGATCCTGCGGTATCGCGTCCATGAGGCCATGGAGCGCGCCACCGCCCACCCCGGGACGGACTGGTCCCGGCTCGCCGCCGAGCTCGGCTACAGCGACCAGGCCCACTTGATCCGCGACTTCACCGCCGCAGTGGGCGTCACGCCCTCCGTCTACGCCCGCGCGGCAGCGGACACCCAGCCACCACGCGGCTGAGGCGGCCGGCTGCGGCCCGACCCGGCTGAGCTGCGCGTCCGGCGCTGAGACGTGTGCGGGTCGCCCGACCTGGTTACCCGCCGGATCACGGCCCGTCCAGAGCGGAACGGATGGACGTTGGCACGTCGTACAACCGGAATCTCTGCCCGAGGAGGCCGGAAGCCCATGTCAGCACAGCAGTCCAACGCCCTGCCGCTGCCCGACTACGACCAGCTGCCGGCCGGGAGCGTGGAGCACCGGATCCGGTCTCTGGGGAGCGACGAGGTGCAGCGGCTACTGCAGTACGAGCAGGAACACGCCGACCGGCCGCAGGTGAAACAGATCCTCACCGCACGTCTGGACCAGCTCGAGTCCGGCGCCGAGCCCTCCGAGGGCGACGCCCGCACCGCAGGCCCCGACGTCCCGTCCGACACCCCCGGCACCTCCCCGGTCTCCCCGGCGAGCGCAGCCGAACCGGAAGAGCCGCTGCGGCACGGCAAGCACAAGATGTAGGGGCGCGAGGTTTGGGGGACTGGCGA
>NZ_JADKMA010000142.1 GCF_017676365.1 Streptomyces oryzae | reverse complement strand
CACATGAACAGCGCTCCGCACCTGCTGCGCGAAGACCGGCCCGAGTTCGAGCGGGTCCTCGACGAGGCACTGCGAACCGCTCACCGACGCCCCGACCTGGCGGCGATCGGACAACGGCTGAACGCCGAGCAGCTGCGCACGATGGCGCTCAGCGCAGCCACCGCGATAGCCGCCTGCGCCGAGGCGGAGTACCGGCAATTCGTGCGGCTCCGGGAGGAGTTGCGCCGACCGGAGAACGCGCCCTCGGTCTCGGGCGTCCCCGGCGGTGTGCGGGGCGGGGCCGGGAGCGGCTCCGGGAGCGGGGACGGCGCGGCCGAGCTGCGCGGCCCCGGCCAGGGCGGCGGCGGCAGCGTCGGCGAGAAGCTGGTCGGTGCGATGGGCGGCGAATCCCTCGCCGAGGCGTCGGGCGCCGGGCTGGTGGCGGTCGTCTCGGTGCTCGCCCCCGTGCTGGCAGCCACGGCCGCGGTCGTCTTCCTGCTGCTGGGGTACGCGCTGCGGCTGCTCTCCCCCGAGCCCGCCGTCGCGGGGCCGATCCGCAGCGCGGGCTGGGTGTTCGCGGCGTTCGCCGCTGCCGGGATCCTGGTGGCCATGGCGGGCCTGCTGCTGACGGCGCTGCGCAACGGCGCCAGTGCGATCCGGGCCTCGGGCGGGGGCGGAAAGGGCGCGGATCCGGGCGGCAGCCGCCTCGAGGAAGAGGTGGCGCTGGCCCGCGCCGCCTGGCGCCAGGCGCTGCTGGAACGGGGCATCGTGCCGTTCCTCCGCGAGGCGCTGGCCGATCCGGACGGTCCTCAGCAGGCTCCGGCCGCGTATGTGCCGCAGCAGTCCGGCAGCCGGCTCGGCTATTCGCACCCCGGGTTCTCCAGCCGGCCCTCGTCCGAGGCGGCGGAGGAGTCGCACGCCCGGCCGCGCTTCAGCAGCCCCGACTACTCCAGCCCCGAGTACGGCGGCCCCGAGACCCCCACGGCCTGAGCCCTGGGGGTCTCTGCCGTCTCAGCCGGCGGCCTCGTCCAGGGCACGGCGGATGTCCGTCACCAGGTCCGCGCTGTCCTCCACTCCGACCGACAGCCTGATGAAGCCGTCCGGCACCTGGTCCCCGCCCCAACGGCCCCGGCGTTCCGCCGTGGAACGGACTCCGCCGAAGCTGGTGGCGTTGTCCACCAGGCGCAGCTGGGACAGGAACCGGTTGGCATGCGCCTCGTCGGCGAGGGTGAAGGAGACGACGCAGCCGTAGCGGCTCATCTGCCGCGCTGCCAGCGGATGTGACGGGTCGTCGGACAGCCCGGGATGGCGGACGTCGCGCACTTCGGGGCGCGCGGTCAGCGCTTCCGCGACGGCGAGCGCGTTCCCCGCCTGGCGCTGGGTGCGTACGTCCAGCGTGGCCAGCGAACGGTGTGCCAGCCACGCCTCCATCGGGCCCGGAATCGCGCCGACCGTCTTGCGCCAGGCGCGTACCGCTGCGGCGACCTGCTGGTTGCGGGTGGCGACATAGCCGAGGAGCACATCGCCGTGCCCGGTCAGCGCCTTGGTGCCGCTGGCCACCGAGATGTCGGCGCCCAGCAGCAGGGGGCGCTGCCCCAGCGGGGTGGCCAGCGTGTTGTCCACGGCCACCAGTGCGCCCCGCTCGTGCGCCGCGTCGGCCAGCTTGCGGATGTCGCAGACATCGAGCCCCGGGTTGCAGGGCGTCTCCAGCCACAGCAGGCTCACGTCCTCGTCCACCTCGGCGAGCTGCGCATCACCGCCCGTGCGAGCGGTACGCACCTGTACGCCGAGGCCCTCCAGCCGCTCGCGCATCTCCGCCAGCTGGTTGTAGCCGTCCGAGGGCAGCACCACGGTCTGCCCGGGCCGGGCCAGCGAAAACAGCACGGCGGAGATCGCGCCCATCCCGGAGGAGAAGGTGATCACCTCGGCGTCCGGATCGCCGGGCGCCTCCAGCTCGGCCAGCGCCTGCTCCAGCCGCGACCAGGTGGGGTTGGCGTCCCGCCCGTACGCGTACGGGGCGCCCTCCACCTCGCCGGGCAGGTGGTAGTGCGCGGCGAAGACGGGACCGGGCAGCGGCGGCTCGTACGGTTCCTCGGCGGGCAGCCCGGCCCGCACCACGCGGGTGCCGTCGGCGTCGTTGGCCGGGCCGTAGTCGAGACGGGGACCGGTGAGCGGCGGCTCTTCCGGTGCGGTCATGGTGCCTCCTCGCAGCGTTCTCCGGCACGTAATCGCGGGGCCGCAGCGCTCACCCGAGCGCGCCCCGCGCGGCGCTGCCGCTCTGAGCACCGTAACCGCCGCCGAAGAGCACGGCATGGACGAGGAGGTGCTGGAGCTGGTGCAGCGGTACCCGGGCCTGGCGTCCCGGCAGCGGGCGTACCTCTTCGTACGCGGCGAGAATGCGGGGCAGTTCGGGGCAGCCGAACAGCTGGAGCATCGCCAGGTCCGTCTCCGGGTGGCCGCCCTGCGCCGCCGGGTCGATCAGTACGGCTCGGCCGTCCGCCGACCAGTGCACATTGCCCGACCACAGGTCGCCGTGGATCACGGCGGGCGGCTGCGGCGGGCCCGCGACGGCCTCGTCGTCCAGCCGCTCGCACAGCCGCTCGACGTCCCGCGCGTCCTGCGGCGCGATATGGGCACTGTCCACGGCGGCGCGCAGCAGCGGCAGCAGCCGGTGCTCGGCGTGGAAGCGGGGCCAGGCCGCCGGTTCCATCACCGGTTCAGGCGGTGACGTCAGCGGCAACGGGCCCAGGTAGCAGGGCTCGCCGGGCGTCCCCCAGGACGGCGCCGGGCTCTCGTGCAGCGCGGCCAGTTGGCGCCCGAACCGTTCCGCGGCCGCCCGGTCCGGTGCCCCCGGCTCCACCCACTCCAGGACGAGCACCTCGCGCTCGGCCGCGTACACCTCGGGCACATGGACGGTGCCGGTGGCGCGGAGCCGCGCGAGTCCGGCGGCCTCGGCGGCGAAGAAGTCGGCGGGCGCGGCGTCCAGCGACTTGGCGAAGACGGTCTCGAACGGTCCTCCGTTCTGCTCGCCGCCGAGGCCGCCGGAGACCCGGTAGGCGTCACAGATCGAGCCACCGCCGACCGGAGCGGCATGCGCGACGGCGTACCCCAGCAGCTGGGCGACGCGCCGCTCCAGGCTCCGGCCCGCGCGCGCGGCCCCGTCCATCAGCCGGCCTCCCGTGCCTCGAGCGCCGCGCCGACCTCCGACAGCAGCCCCGGAACGGCGGCCTCCACCATGGCCAGGCACTCGTCGAAGCCGCGCGAGCCGCCGTAATAGGGGTCGGGCACGCTCAGCTCGTCCGGGTCGGCCTCGGGGTCGTAGGAGCGCAGCAGCCGCACCTTCGCGGCCTCGGCGGTGCTGCGCGCCATGGACCGCAGCTCGGCGGCGTGGCCCTCGTCGAGCGCGACGACGAGATCGTGCCGGTCGAACCAGTCCGGCTCGAACAGCCGCGCGGTGTGGCGGAGCGGGTAGCCGGCGGCGTCCAGTACGGCTGCCGTCCGGGGATCGGCGTCCTCGCCCAGGTGCCAGCTGCCGGTGCCCGCGCTGCTGACCTCGACCAGCCCGTCGAGCCCCGCCTCCCGCACCTGGCCGCGGAAGACGGCCTCGGCCATGGGCGAGCGGCAGATGTTGCCCGTGCACACGAAACAGACGCGGTACATGCGGCCCGGCCCTCAGTCCCGGTCCAGGGCCATGTGGAGGGCCCACGCGACGACCGAGATGATCAGGCCGCCGAGGAACGCCGTGCCGAACCCGTCCACGTGGAAGCTCACATCCAGCTTGTCCGCGACCCACGACGTCAGCATCAGCATCAGCGCGTTGATCACCAGGGTGAACAGCCCGAGCGTGAGCACCAGCAGCGGCAGCGAGAGCAGCTTCACGATCGGCTTGACCACGACGTTGACGACGCCGAAGATCAGGGCGACGACGAGCAGCGTCAGCGCCTTCTCACCCCCGGAACCGCCGGTCAGCTCGATATCGCTGAGCAGCCAGGTCGCCACGGCAAGGGCTGCGGCGTTGGCCAGCGTCTTGATGAGGAAGTTCATACTCAGATCGTGGCAGACAGCCGCCGGGCCGGGGAGACGGGCCAACGGGACCGGCCCGTGGAGCCCGGGAGAGGGGACAGCGTGAAGGCATTCCGGCTGGACGAACTGGAGGCGGAGCGCGCCGCCAACGACGGCGCGTACCTGCGGTTCCTGCACGAGCGCAATATGTCGGCCGGGCTGTACGCGCTCGACGCGGGCGCCGCCGACCGGCAGCAGCCGCACGCCCAGGATGAGGTGTACTTCGTCGTCAGCGGGCGCGGCTCGATCACCGTCGGGGACGAGACGACGTACGTGGCGCGGGGCAGCGTCGTGTACGTACCGGCCGGGGTGACGCACAAGTTCCACCACATCTCGGAGGATCTGCGGGTCCTGGTGGTCTTCTCGCCCCCGGAGAGCTGAGACGCCCGGTGCGCCGTTTCCGCCCGGTGCGCCGGGTTTCCCCGGTACCCGAGGTTTCAGGGTCGCCTCAGGGTCGGATTCAGGGGAGGACCGGGGCCCGGACGGCCCCGCCGCCTTTCGGCCCGCTCTAGCATCGAGAGCAGAGGGCACGAAGCCTTCGAAAACTCTCAGAGACGGAGCACACAGTCATGGACGCGAAAGGCACCCTCTCCGGCCTGCCGTGGTGGGTCACATGGATCGTCATACCGGCCATCGCGCTGGTGGTCTTCGGCGGCCTGATCGCCAGCGTGGTCGGCTTCCTCGTCGGTCTGCTGTTCAAGGTGCTGATCTTCGTCGCCCTGGCCGGCGGAGTCGTCTACCTCGTCCGCCGCTTCAAGGCCGGCAGTTCCAGCCGCAGTGACTGGTGACCCCCTCACTTCGGTTTGCGGCGGCGGCCGCGGCCGCCGCTGACTGCGGGGCGGCGCGCTGCCGCCGGGGCCGCCGGGGCCGCCTGGGCACCGGATGAGGGTGCCGGAATGCCCGGCGGAGCCCCCAGTGGACGCCCACTGCGGTCCGCGGAGACGACCAGCGCGGCCAGCAGGGTGGTGACCGGGACGGAAGCGACCAGCCCGATGGAGCCGACGAGCGTACGGATGATCTCCTCGGCGACCACCTCACTCGTGGCGACCATCGACACATCGCTCCGCGCGATCGAGAACAGCAGCAGCAACGGCAGCGCAGCGCCCGCGTAGGCCAGCACCAAGGTGTTGACCACGGACGCGATGTGATCGCGCCCGATCCGCATCGCCGAACGGTAGATCCGGCGCCAACTCGCCCCCGGATCCGCCTCCCTGAGCTCCCACACGGCCGACGTCTGGGTGACCGTCACATCGTCGAGCACACCGAGCGAGCCGATCAGCACGCCCGCCAGCAGCAGCCCGCGGATCTCGATGCCCGGATAGAGCCCGTGCACCAGTCCGGTCTGGTCGTCGGTGTTGCTCGTCAAGTGCGCCCAGCCGATGAACAGCGACCCCAGCAGCCCGATCAGCAGCAGCGACACCAGCGTGCCCAGCACCGCCACCGACGTACGGGCCGACAGTCCGTGGCACAGATACAGCGTGGCCAGCATGATGGCGCTGCCCCCGACGACGGCGACCACCAGCGGGTTCGAGCCCTGCAATATCGCGGGCAGGATGAACAGCGTCAGCACGGCGAAGCTGATGACCAGACCCACCAGCGCCAGCACCCCGCGCAGCCGGCCCACCAGCACCACCACCACCGCGAAAATGCCCGCGAGCAGCAGCATCGGCACATCGCGCTTGGTGTCCACGACGCTGTACTGGAGGTCGCGCGGCGCCTTTTCCGCGTACGCGACGACAACGCCCTGGCCGACCTCATAGGTCCGGGTGGCGTCCGGCGGCACCGCCTCGCTGAACGTACGGCCCTTGTCCTTGCCCTCGGTGACCTCGATCGTCGCCTTGCGGCACGGGCCGTGCGAGCCGCCGCCCTGCTCGGGGCCGCCCGGGGTCTGCGCCGTACCGCCCGAGGAGGCGGGCGGCTGGCGGATGTTGGCCTTCTCACAGTCCACCTCGGCCAGTTCGACGACCTTCGCGTCAAATGTCGGCCGGTCGAAGCCGAGTCCGGAGTGGTCGTGCTTGTGGCCCGGTGCGCCGCCCGGCCACAGCACCACCAACCCCGCCAGCACGGCCACCGCGAACGGTACGAGCACGGTCGCGATGACCTTCCGCAGATGGCGGGAGACGGGCGCGGCGGGCCCGTGTGCGTGCGCGTGGGAGTGCGCGTGGCCGGGGGCGGGGGAGTCTCCGGGGGCAGGAGAGTGGCCGGGCACGGAGCCCGGAGGGTGCGCGGGGCCGGGGGCTTCGGAGTGGGTCACCGCCCGATCATCGCAAGAACGGCCGTGCGGGGTGTTCAGTCCCGCCCGTGTGCCGTTAGCGTAGAGACGCCTTTGCACATCGCGGGAGCTCCGAGCACGGGGCTGAGAGGGCGCTGACCTCCGTGGAGGACCACGGAAACGGCTGCGCCGACCGCCGAACCTGTTACCGGGTAATGCCGGCGTAGGGAGTGGGTCTCATGACCACGCAGGATGCACACGCGCGCGCCGAAAACGAGATCGGCTCGCACAAGGGATATCTGCAAGGGCCGCGCCCCGACATCCGGGTGCCGGTCCGCCGCGTGCATCTCACCAACGGCAAGGACGTGACGCTCTACGACACCTCCGGGCCGTACACCGACCCCAACATCGACACCGACGTGCGCCGCGGTCTGGCGCCGCTGCGCGAGAACTGGATCATCCAGAGGGGAGACACCGAGGAGTACGCGGGCCGTGAACTGCGGCCCGAGGACGACGGCCTCAAGCACACCAGCCCCCGCGGCGGACTGCTGAGGAGCGGAGCGACTGATCTGGCAGGTCTGGACGCGGTCTTCCCCGGCCGCCCCCGCCAGCCACGCCGGGCCCGTGCCGGCAGCGCCGTCACCCAGCTCGCGTACGCGAAGCGGGGCGAGATCACGCCGGAGATGGAGTACGTCGCCCTCCGCGAGAACCTCACCCCCGAGTTCGTCCGGGACGAGATCGCCGCGGGCCGCGCCGTACTGCCCGTCAACGTGAACCACCCGGAGACCGAGCCGATGATCATCGGCAAGAACTTCCTGGTGAAGGTAAACGCCAACATCGGCAACTCGGCCGTCACCTCCTCCATCGAGGAGGAGGTCGAGAAGATGACATGGGCGACCCGCTGGGGCGCCGACACCGTCATGGACCTCTCGACAGGGCGCAACATCCACACCACCCGCGAGTGGGTGCTGCGCAACTCCCCCGTCCCCATCGGCACGGTGCCGCTGTACCAGGCGCTGGAGAAGGTGGACGGCAAGGCCGAGGAGCTGTCCTGGGAGGTGTACAAGGACACCGTCATCGAGCAGTGCGAGCAGGGCGTCGACTACATGACGGTGCACGCGGGCGTCCTCCTCCGCTACGTCCCGCTCACCGCCCGCCGCAAGACCGGAATCGTCTCGCGCGGCGGCTCGATCATGGCCGCGTGGTGCCTGGCGCACCACAAGGAGAGCTTCCTCTACGAGCACTTCAGCGAGCTGTGCGAGATCCTGCGCGCGTACGACGTGACGTTCTCGCTCGGCGACGGGCTGCGCCCCGGCTCGATCGCGGACGCCAACGACACCGCGCAGATGGCCGAGTTGGACACCCTGGGCGAGCTCAACCGGATCGCCAAGGCACACGACGTACAGACCATGATCGAGGGCCCTGGCCATGTGCCCATGCACAAGATCAAGGAGAACATCGACCGCCAGCAGGAGGTCTGCGACGAGGCCCCCTTCTACACCCTGGGCCCGCTGACCACGGACATAGCCCCCGCCTACGACCACATCACCAGCGGCATCGGCGCGGCGATGATCGGCTGGTGGGGCACGGCGATGCTCTGCTACGTCACCCCGAAGGAACACCTGGGCCTGCCGGACAGGGACGACGTCAAGACGGGCGTGATCACCTACAAGATCGCGGCCCACGCGGCAGACGTGGCCAAGGGCCACCCCGGAGCCCAGGACTGGGACGACGCACTCTCCGACGCGCGCTTCGAGTTCCGCTGGGAGGACCAGTTCAACCTGGCACTCGACCCGGACACGGCCCGCTCCTTCCACGACGAGACCCTGCCGGCCGAGCCTGCCAAGACCGCACACTTCTGCTCCATGTGCGGGCCGAAATTCTGCAGCATGAAGATTAGTAGAAGCATCACAGAGCAGTTCGGCGGTGAAGAGGGCGCGTCCGCCGAGGAAATCGAGGCGGGAATGCTGGAGAAGTCGAGGGAGTTCGCGGCAGCGGGCAACCGCGTCTACCTGCCGCTGACGGACTGATCCGACGGCTTCGCCAGTCAAGCGGCCTCGGTTCTCCCGGGGCCGCTTCGCCTGGTGGGGCCTCCACCTGCGGAGCACGAACCCATCGAGTCGACCTTCTCCACCGTCCGGCTGCGGACCAAGGTCACCCGCGGGGCCGGCTCCCGCGCCGCCGTCCTGGCCATGGTCTTCAAGCTCGTCGAGTCTGCCCAGCAGCGGTGGCGGGCGGTGAACGCGCCCCACCTGGTCGCCCTGGTCCGGGCCGGAGCCCGCTTCGAACGCGGCCAGCTCGGTGACCAGCAAGCCGCGTGACCAAGGCGGCCCTGCGACCCGTCGGATGCCGGTCCTAGGGAACTTCCGGGTCAGGTTCGGCTGCTTGGAGGCGTGGGTGCATGGGTGGACTCAGACATGCAGGGCTGGCCGGTAGATGAGCTCTTGGGTGCGGCCGTCGAGCGTCCGGCTCTCAATCAGCTCGAGATCGAAGTCGGCCGCACCCTGGAAGACAGGGTCTACTCCGGTCAGGCCGTTGATCACGGGGAAGAGCGTCACCTGGACGCGGTCGACCAGCCCGGCGGCCAGCAGCGCCCGGTTCAGCGACAGGCTGCCGTGCGAGCGCAACGGCACCTCGGATTCCTCCTTGAGCCGGGCGACGATGTCGACAGGGTCTCCGCGCACGACGGTCGCGTCCGGCCAGTCGAGGGGTTCTTTCAGCGTGGTTGACACCACCGTTGCCGGCAGGTTTCTCATCCGGGTGACCCAGGGGTCACTCAGCTCGGACTCCTCGATGCCCGAGGCCAGCATCTGGGAGTGCGCCCGATACGTGTTGGCCCCGAAGACCATCCGCTGCTCCTGGTCGTACAAGGCGAGGCGTCGCTCGAGGAACTCGGGACCTTGCTTGCCCCAGTAGCCGCCCCAGTTGCCGATGTGGGCGCCGTAGCCGTCGAGGGTGGAAAAGACGTCGAAGGTGTAGGTAGCGGTCACGTTGCTCTCCTCGAGTGCGGCTGATCAGGTTCAAGAGACAGACCGCGAACGACGGCCAAAATCATCGCCGCTGGCCTTCTGGAGCCCGGCCGCCCCAGACGCGGCTCCAGGGCTTGACTCCGGCCAGGACGGTGGCATGGTCGGCGACACGGCGTGGGAAGAAGAGCGCGGCATGCCGATCCACAGGTCTTGACGATTCCTCGTCCTCACCAAGTCGCGCAGCTACTCAACGACGTACGCCCTCCTTCGTGAGGAGCGAGCGCAACACGAACGGGAACCAGACGCGCCGGGCGATACCGGCGTGATCACTGAACGGCACTGGCGTTACGTCGGCTCCGGTCACACACCCGGCGCAGCGCTCATAGCGACAAGGATCGCATCGGACCTCGCCCGGAACCGTGAAGAAGCGTGCGAAGTCTCCGCGTCGGCCGACGGTGGCAGGAGATGACCAACACCCCAGCGGGGCAGACCGAGCGAGAGGATGAGACGGCCGAAGAGGCGGCGGTGACGGAGTGGATCGAGCGGATCGAGCGTCATATACGCCAGTCACCGCCGCTCTCGGACGATCAGTTGCGTGCCATGGGTGTGATCCTGGGTGTGCGGCTCACTCGGCGGAACGCCAAACCGGCTTGAGCAGTTCGGGGTCGAAGGCTTTGTTCCCCTTACCGCCAGGGAGCGCGACGATCGCATGTACAGCCTTCTTGATCAGCTCCCGCCGCTGGGTCAGCGTCTTGGACCCCCATGACGTGGCGATGTCCTCTCTTGCGGACTCGGCTGCCGCCTTCTTCGCCAGGTAGTCGGCTTGGTCCGCGCGGAGTTCCTTGACCCGGGCTTCGAGAGCGGGGAGGTTCCTGAAGAACGTCTCGTCGTCGATCTCTCCCTCGTGCCAGCGGGTTTCCAGCGCCTTACGACTCCGAACAGCGCGCTCCAAGTCGTCGCCCTTGTTCCACTCCGGCACCTCCTGGGAGGCGGCTTCGGCCTCCTGCTTGAGTTTGGCGATCACCAGCCGCTCGATGGCCTTGTCGGTCTTGTCGCCGCGCTTGTACGTCTTGTTACAGCCGCCGTCCACGGTCTTCTTGCACATGTAGGCGTGCTCGTACCTCACCCAGTCGTTCGCCTTGATCCCGATCATCTTGTTGTTGCACACGGTCCCGTCTTCGAACACGTGGCCACAGCGGAGAATGCCGGTGAGCAGGTACTTGTGGACCAGGCCGCCGCGAGGAAGGCCCGTTCCCCGCCCCCGCTCCCTGATTGTGGCGGTGACGGCGTACCACTCCTTCGGCGTGATGATCGCGTCCCACTCGCCCACGATCGGCTGATCATCCCCGTCTCGGACGAGTTCCCCTCTGACCTCCCGGTAGCCGCACAGGCGCGCGTTCAAGAGCACCTGCTTGACGGTCTGGTACTGGAAGAGGTTGCCGCGGCTCGTGATGAATCCGGCCTCCTTCCACTGCCGCGTGATCTCGGAAATGGAGGCTCCGGCGATGACGTCGTGTACGGCCTTACGGATCGCCTCGGCTTCCTTCGGGCGGAGAGTGACCCGATCGTCGTCCCACCCGAAGGGGCGCCATGCGGCCACGGACTTGCCCCGGATGGCGCGGCTGCGGTGACTGTTCCGGGTGCGTCGCTGCTTCTTGCGTGTCTCACTGAGAGACATGGCGACGCCCACCAGTCCTTTGATCTCGAAGCCCTCGGCGTACAGGTCCTGCACTCCGTTGGAGTCGTGGTAGACCCGGTCCTCGTGCGCCGTGAACGCCTTCAGGTAGCGCTCCCAGTCGCTGGGGCGCCGGTAGAGACGGTCATCGTTCACGGCCATCACGCCGTGGATCGGGTACCCCTCGGGGTGGTACCTGTCTTCAGGTCATTGATCAACTGCTCGAAGTCGTCACGGATGACGGTCTCTTTGCTGGCGCTCTTGTCGTTGTCCGTGTACCGGTAGACCACCAGCCATCCCAACTTGGCAGCCTCGCCGGTCATGTCGCGGTGCTGGTCCTCGATGCCGTGCGCGTCCTTCACCCGGCCGTCGAAAGAGATGCGGGCGTAGCAGACCACACATTTCAGCGACGGGTCCGCAGCGAGCCTTGTTCGGACCTCCTCGACCGAGGGCAGCCCTTCGGGGACCCCTCGCAACCTGCTGATGACCTCTTCACGCTTCGCCACCGGGTTCCTCCCCCTGTCCCGTGGCCCTGTCGGGGCAAGACCGCGGTAGCGAATGTGCCACATCTAGCGATGCTCTTCTCAATGAAGATCTCCCAGGAGATCCGCGAGCAGCACGGGGCCACCATGGAGGAGGTCGAGGCCGGAATGGCCGAGAAGTCCCGGGAGTTCGCGGAGGCGGGCAACCGCGTCTATCTGCCCCTCACGAACTGATCCAGCCCCCGCACCGGTCAAGCGGCCCCGGCTCTCCGGGGCCGCTTCGTCCGGCCGCCATCGCGGTCATGGAGCCCCTCGACGAGGTTGGGGTCACAGCAAGCGGTCGACCAGCCCGTCGACGTAGTCCGGGGTGAGCGGGCCCGCGCCGAACAGGACGCGGATGTACATCGGGGCCATGATGTGGTCCAGCACAGCGAGCACGTCGGGTGGCTGCTCGCCGCGGTCGCGGGCGCGGTCGAGCATCAGCTGCAGCTGCCGGGCGCGTTCGGCGAGGAACGCGTCACGCGCCTGCAGGTCCTGTTGGCCGTTGCTGGACAGGGCAACAGCAAGGCGCAGCACTGCCAAGCCGTCAGGGCCGGTGATCTCGCGGGCCACGTTTGCCGCGTAGGTGCGCAGGTCGCCGGCCAGGCTCCCGGTGTCGGGCATCGGCGACCGCTCCTCGAGGCGGGTGAGCACGACGTCGGTGAGCAGCGTCTCCAGGCTTCCCCACCGGCGGTAGATGCTGCTGTCGGCCACGCCCGCGCGGGCTGCGACCTCGCCGACGGTGAAGTTGCCGTAGCCGCGTTCGCTGATCAGGTCGGTGACGGCCTGGTGCACTGCCGCACGGACGCGGGCGCTACGGCCGCCGGGCCGCCGGGGTCGCTGCCGGTCATCCATCCCTTCACCTTAACGCAGTCCGCACTTGCGTTTGTGCGCCGAGCCGCCTTACAGTCCGCCTAACGCAGGACACGACTGCGTTTAGGTGCCCGGGCTGTCGTTACTGCCGCGTCGGCCGACCGTCGCAGCCGGGCCCCAACGGATCAATGGGGAGGAATCCACATGGCTGCGTCGCCTGTGGCCGTGGGCAGTCGATCGAACCGGGCCGCGCTGCTCGCGGTGACCTGCCTGGGTCAGTTCATGGTGCTGCTCGACAACACAATCGTCGGTGCGGCGCTGCCTGACATGCAGCACCGGTTGCACACCGGACTGACCGGTCTGCAATGGATCGTCGACGCCTACGTACTGCTGGTCGCCATGCTGCTGCTGTCCGGCGGTGTCTTCGCCGACCGCTTCGGCCGCAAGCGGGTGTATCTGACCGGGGTGGCGGTCTTCACCGTCGCGTCGCTGCTGTGCAGCATCGCGCCCTCGGTCGGGTGGCTGGTCGCCGGACGGGTGCTGCAGGGCATCGGGGCCGCAGCGCTGAGCCCTGCCTCGCTGGCCCTGCTTGCTGCCGCGTATCCCGTTCCGCAGGACCGGGTCAAGGCGATCGGGTTGTGGGCCGGATTCAGCGGGATCGGCCTGGCCGCCGGGCCGGTGGCCGGCGGTGTGCTGGCGGACGCCTTCGGCTGGCCGGCGATCTTCCTGGTCAACTTGCCCATCGGCGTGGTCCTGCTGCTGGCCGGTCTGCGCGTCGTGGTCGAGTCCCGCAACGCGAGTGCTCCCGCGATCGACGTCCCGGGCACTGCCCTGTCCGTCCTGGGAGTGGGCGCGCTGGCCTACGGGCTGATCGAGGGCGGCTCCCGCGGCTGGACCTCGCCGGTGATCCTGGGCAGCTTCGCCGCCGCGGTGGTCGTCCTCGCCGCTTTCGTCGCCGTCGAAGGCCGTCGCTCCGCTCCGATGCTGCCGCTCGGGCTGTTCCGGCAGCGGCTGTTCACCGTGTCCAACACCGCCATGGTCGTGGTGGGTTTCGCGCTCATGGGTTCGTCGTTCTTCTTCTCCCAGTTCTTCGTGTACGTCCAGGGCAGTTCGCTGCTGCGCGCCGGCCTGCAGACCCTGCCGACCTCCCTCGCCATGGTGGTCGTCAGTCCGTACGCGGGCCGGCTGGCCGCCCGGTACGGCTTCCGGATCGTGGTCACCATCGGCCTGGCACTGGCCGGACTCGGACTGCTGACCCTGGGCCTGGTGCACGCCGACACCGGCTACTCGAATGTGTGGTGGCGGATGGCGCTCGCCGGCATCGGCTTCGCGCTGACCATGTCGCCGCTGACCGGCGCCGCCATCCAGGCAGTCAGCCCGCAGGAAGGCGGCCTCGCGTCGGGGATCAGCAGCACCACCCGGCAGATCGGCGCAGTGCTCGGGGTGGCGGTGCTCGGAGCCGTCGTCCGCACCCGGGAATCCGGCGGGGCCTCCTTCGAGGCCGGTCTGAACACCGCCTTCGTCACCGCCGGTGCGGTCACCTTGGCCGGCGCGGTGTTCACCGGTCTGTGGCTGGTGAGGCCCAGGCCGCAGGACGCCTCCGCAGAGCGGGAACAATCAACCGACCCGGCCGCGGTCGCCGGTTCCTGAGGACGAAGGGCGGTTCGTGGCTCCCCCCTCTTGCCACGAACCGCCCGGCTCTGCTGCGCTGCTCGGCTCTACGCGCGAAGCTGCGCAGACGACAAGAGTAGTTGACTCAACGTCAGTGTCCAATCACTTATCGGTATGGACTTATCGGTAGATTTAACTGTCCACCACGCACAGTGACGAAAGCGGAGGGTTTGACCAAGGGCGTTGTGGGCCAGATCTCCTGCATGTTCGTCGAACGTCCCGTGGTCAAGCGGACTGCCCGCGCCATCCTCCTCGCGCCCGGTGACGGCCGGGGCCGGTCCGTGGAGCTGATCCTCATCAAGCGCACCAAGCCCGGTCAGGAGCCGTACTGGATCACTCCGGGGGGCGGCGTCGAACCCGAGGTGGACCGGACCGTGGTGGACGCGCTGCACCGCGAGGTGGCCGAGGAGCTGGGGGCCGAGATCACCGATGTGGTGCCCGCCTTCGTGGACACGGTGAGTGACCCCGCGGAGACGCCGGGTGGAGTGAAGGTACAGCACTTCTTCGTGTGCCGGCTCGTCTCGATGAACCCCCGCCTACGGCACGGACCCGAAGTCGATGAGCCACAAGGGGAGTACGAGATCGTACGGCTGCCCTTCACGCCGCAGGGCGTCACCTCCGTCGAGGTCGTGCCCCCTTCGCTGCGGTCCTACCTCGCCGCCAACATCGAGGGCATCCAGGCCCTGTTGGCCCCCGACCTGAGCTGACCTACCCGAACCAGCCCTGGAACGGGGCGGCTTCGCGTGCGTCGTCCGACTCCGCGCTGCGGCCCCGGCGCTGCGCCTCGGCCAGCGCCCGTTCGGCCTCCAGCCGCCAGGCGGAGATGTCCCGGGCGTGCTCGGCGGCGTATCCATGGCCGGAGCGCGCCGACCTGGCGGCGGAGACGGCGGAGGACGCGGTCGGAGCCGGCTGCCGCTGGCGCGGCACCGGCGCGGGTTCCTGGGTCCGTTCCTGGGCCGGTTCGTGGGCGGGTTCTTGGGCGGGTGCTGGCGGCGCTGCGGAGACCGGCGGGATGTGCGGGGCCTCGGGTTTCTCCGTGTCGGCGGTGGCAGGGAGCTCGGCCGGGACCGGCGGTGCCGCCAGCAGGAGGGTCTCCTCGCCGAGCGCGCCGGCCGGCTCCGCCGACGCGGGATCGGCAGCGGGCTGCGCGGGGGACGCGGCGGCGGGCTGGACGGCGGACGCGGCAGCGCCTGTCTCAGCTGCGGGCCCGGCGGCGGGCTCCGCAGCCCTCTCCGTCCCTCCCGTTGCCGCCCGGTGGGCCTCACGTGGCTCACGGGCCTCACGTGGCTCACGGGACTCGCGGGCCTCACGGGCGTCCCGGGCGGCGCCGAAGAAGTCGCCGCCCTTGCGCTTGTAGTCGTCGGTGCCCCACTCCCGGGCGGGGCGGCGCGGGGCCTTCTGGAGATGGGGGATGTGCTTGGCGCAGTGGATGTACGCCTCTTCCACCTCGACCCGCACCCACAGCACGGCTCGCCGTCCCGGCACCGGGTCCTGCGGCAGGTCCGGCACCCAGGGGCGGAGTTCGGCGTCGTCCAGCACCTCGGCACGGCCGTTGATGTGCAGTCCGATCCTGGCCCGGAGGAAGTCGATGAGGAGCAGGCCCACATGGGGGTTCTCCCCGATGTTGCCGAGGCTGGCGTGCACCCCGTTGCCCCGGTACTCCGGGAAGACCAGCGTCCGCTCGTCGAGCACCTGGAGGAATCCGGGCGGCCCGGCGCGGAAGCTGTTGTCGCACTCGCCGTGGCGGTCGGCGGTGGCGAGGAAGAACATCTCCTGCTGGCGGGTGAACTCCTGCATCCGCTCGTTGAGATGGTCGAGCACTTGGTCCTGGTAGAACCGGAGGGCTCTGGCGTCCGAACCGATCCGCTGCTGGAGCCTGTGCTCGCCGTCGCTGCCGGGCAGCCGCGGCGGGCCGTGCTCCGTGTCCGCGTCGTGGCCCGTGGCCGCTATGTGTCCCGCGGGCCCGTCGCCGTATCCGTTCGCGTCACTCAACGCCGCCACTCGTCCCTTTCCTCAACCGGCTGATTCCGGACAATCGCTGCGCAGTCGGGTGCGGGTCTCCGGCCCTCGGCAGCCACGCCGATCCGCATACCTCACCATCTACGCCCCCTGCGCGACCAGTTCGTCGAGGGAATCGTGGCGTATGCGGTGGCTCGGGATGCCGAGCCCGACCAATGTCTCGACCCCGGTCCTGATCATTCCGGGCGGTCCGGACAGATAGCCGTCGTACGCGGACCACGGGCCGTATCTGCGTACCGCGTCGGGAAGCTCGCCCGCAAGCGCCTGTGCCGCCGCCTGTGCCGCGCCCGCCGCGACGACCGGGCGTACGGACAGCCAGCTGTGCCGGTCCTGGAGGCGCAGCATGGTGTCAAGGTCGTAGAGGTCGTGATTGGTGCGTGCGCCGTAGAAGACCTCGACCGGGCGCGGTCTCCCCTGCCCGGCCACGTCCTCGACCAGCGCTTTGATGGGGGCGATTCCGGTGCCGCCGCCCAGGCACAGCAGTCCGCTGTCGGCGCGGTGGTCGACGATCATCGAGCCGGCGGGCGGGCCGAGCCGCAGCACATCGCCGGGCCGGGCGCGCTGCACCAGCGCGGAGGAGACCCACCCGGCGGGCACGGACTTGACGTGGAAGGTGAGCAGCCCGTCGGGACGGGGGGCCGAGGCGAAGGAGTAGTGCCGCCACACCCGTGGCCACCAGGGCGTCTCCAGGCTGGTGTACTGCCCGGCACGGAACGGGTACGGCTGGTCGGGGCGTACGGTGATCACGGCGATCTCCGGGGTGCGCAGCTCGTGCGAGACGATCTCCGCGTCCCACCAGGCCGGTGCCCTGCGCTCGTCCTCGGCCGCCGCGTCGATCATCGTCTGGGAGATGGCCGTGTAGGCACGCACCCAGGCGGCCTCGGTGCGCGGACCCCAACTGGTCGGCGCGTATCGAGCGATCGCGGCCATCAGGCACTCGCCGACGGCCGGGTAGTGGGTGGGCAGGGTGCCGTACTTACGGTGGCCGCGGCCCAGGTTGGCGAGGTAGTCGCCGAGCAGCTTGCCGTCGTCGTAGAGGCGCACCGCGGTCAGCAGCGCGCGGAAGAGCCGGTCGCGCTGGTTGTCCATGGCCGCGGGGAACATTTCGCGCAGCTGCGGGTACTGGACGAACAGCAGCGCGTAGAAGTACGCAGTCGCCGCGGCGGAGGAACGTTCCAGCTCGGCCATGGAAGCCCGGATCAGCTCGGAATCGGCGGCCCGTTCCTCGGCGGGGGCCGGTACGACGACGGAGGACGCGGCCGGCTCCGCCACGGGGGCCGCCGCCGGGCCGGGAACTGCCGACGGCTCGGCGGCTGCCGCCTGGCCAGGAGCCGCCGCCTGGCCGGGAGCCGCCGTCGGTTCCACTTCGGCTTCCGGTCCCATCTCGGCCGCAGCCGTCCCGGTGCCCCGCGGGGCCTGTGCCGCGTCCAGTGTGCCTGGCGCGGGGCGCTCCGCGGGTGCGCCATCGGACGCCGGGGTGAACCATCCCCGTCCGCCGCTGCCACCGGCGGACGCACCGTCGCTGCCCGACATGGTGGTCATGCTCGCCTCGCCTCGTACCTCTTCCGGACGTTCTGTGCACATCCGTGTTCCGAAAGTTCCGGTAAACCGCCCCCTGCGAACATCGAGCGAGGAAACCTTTGCAGTCCTTACAGCACGATGCGGGAGGGAACCGACCATACCGTGAAGCCTTCACGCCACAACCCCCGTTCGCGGTTCCGGTGAATTCCGTCATTCGGAACGCGAACATGAATTACCGTGCCAGGGAGACGAGTCCGTAGGCGTCACGGAGATCACGGCCGGTGTAGTGGTGCGATGCGAGGGAGCGGACATGTTGATCGGCGTTTACCGCGACGGAGACCGGAACGGCGGCGAACAGCTCGGTGTCCGACAGAGAGTCACCATAGGCCACGCAGTCCTGGACGCCGAGCCCGAATTGGGCGCACAGCTCCTTCGCGATCTTGACCTTTGACGACGGCGAAAGAATCCCGGCGGGATCGAGGGGACGCGTCGGATACTTCGTACTTCCGTTCGGAATTGCACGCGGAACCTCCGGCCACCGTGAACCGTGGGTAACCTCGGCCCCCCAATCGCGTAGTCGGCGCACAAAGAAATCCGGCGAGAGCGAAATGACGGCACACCGCTCCCCGTTGGCCCTGATGTCTGCCCACACCTCCCGAATACCCGCCAGCCACGGCGCCCGGTCGAAGGCGGCACCGACGATCTCGTCATTGAGCGCCGCCCACAGCGCGCACGCCTGCAGGGCGAACTGTGGAGGTGTCAGTTTCCGTTCCGCAAAGGCGCGTTCGAGCTCCTGGATCTCGCGCTCCACGCCGAGTTGCCGTGATATCTCCACGGAGGCCGCCGAACCGTACAGCAGAGTGCCGTCGAGGTCGAAGAGGTGAAGCCGGGCGCGTGCCTCTCCCGGCGCCGGTCGCGCGTCGGCGTGCTGATCCGGATGCATACCCGCGATCGTACGGCCGTCCGGCCGGCGCGCAACGGGCCTTGGAAGCAGCGACGGCTCCGCCACGTACTCGGGGGCGAGTAGCCGTCGATACTCCCGCCGTCAGACGCCGCCGGCGGCGTGCGACGGCACAGTCGGCAGCATGCGGCAACTCACCCGACGTGCCCGTAGAGGCACCCTCGCGCTCCACGTCTGCGCCTCGGCCGGCTGGCTGGGCATGACGCTGTGTCTGCTCGCGCTCGGTCTCACCGCCGCGCTGACCGGTTCGGGCGCGGTGGCCGAGGCGTCGTACCGCTCCATGAAGGTCTTCGCCGACTGGCTGCTCGCTCCGCTCGCGCTGGTCACCCTGGTCAGCGGGGTGCTGCTGTCGCTGGGCACCAGGTGGGGGCTGGCGCGGTACTGGTGGGTGTGGATCAAGTTCTGGCTCACCCTGGCCGCGGCGCTGGCGAGCGTATTCGCCTTCCGGGTACGGATCGACAGCACGCTCGCCGATGTGCTCGCCGGGCGCCCCGTGCTGCCGTACGAGCTGGTGATCCCGCCGGTCATCTCGCTGGCCGCCTATACGTTCATGACGGTCATCTCCGTGCTGAAGCCCTGGGGGCCGACCAAGCGGGGCCGCACTGCTCGGGAGAGAGTGCGGGTGCGTCGTGGGTAGGCGCGGCCCCCGTTGCCGGGAAAGCCCTCTTGCGCGCCGCGGCCGAACGCCCCAGCAGGGCCGAGGTCACCGTCGGCATCAGGGCGCCCAGCGCGAGCGCGGCGCCCACCAGGTTCGGCGAGGTGGGCCCGAGCCCGGCGCCGGGCACCAGCCCGCCGAGCCAGGTGGCCGGCGCGTTGCCGAGGTTGAAGGCGCCGATGTTCATGGCAGAGGCCAGGGTGGGCGCCTTCGCCGTCTGGTCGAGCACCCTCCCCCAGCCTTCGGCCGGCAGGTGCCCCCAGCAGCGGCGGTACGGTGGCGAAACCGAACGCGCCGATGAGCGCGAGAGTGACCGCCGCCGCCACCTTGCCGAGGGCCGAGGCAGCTCCGAGGGCTGAGGCGGCTGCGGGGGGACGCGCACCCGGGCGTATCGTGCGGGGGATGACCACGAATTCCACCGGCTCGGCGGACCGCGCCCAGGAGCCGTCCGACCAGGAGTTCACCGTCCGCCGGGCAACGGCCGAGGACATCCCCGGTCTCGTCGCCATGCTCGCCGACGACGCGCTGGGCGCCCGCCGGGAGACCCCGTCGGACCTCGATCCGTACCGCGCCGCCTTCGACCGGATCGACGCGGACGCCAACCAGCACCTGGTCGTCGCCGAGTTGCGCGGCACGATGGCCGGCACCCTGCACCTCACCATCATCCCGGGCCTCTCCCGCCGCGGAGCCGTCCGCTCACTCATCGAGGCGGTACGCATCCACGCCGACTTCCGCGGCAGCGGCCTGGGCACCCGGCTCATCGAGTGGGCCGTCGCCGAGTCGCGGCGCCAGGGGTGCGCGCTGGTGCAGCTCACCTCCGACGCCACCCGCGTCGACGCCCACCGCTTCTATGAGCGTCTGGGCTTCCAGGCGTCCCACCTGGGCTTCAAGATGCCGCTGGACTGAAGGGGGCGGGGGCGCGAGCGGCGAGGGGCGAGGGGCCGAGAC
>NZ_JADKMA010000141.1 GCF_017676365.1 Streptomyces oryzae | reverse complement strand
GCGGTGGGGGGCGGAGGTCCGGGTGCGGGGGAGCGGCGAAGGAGTCATACATCCACCTTCGCGGCTGGGCGCCCCGGCTCCATCCGGGAACACCCTGACCCGCCCCTGTACCCGGCGCCGGGCACCCTACGGGTGGACTCGGGGGCGCCAACAGGGGGCGCACGCCCTCCGCTTACCCGGTATGGGGGCCAGGAGCTCACTCGGATGGTTCGCCGGCGCCGGGGCGGTCCGCGAGCTTGAGCCAGACGACACCGGCGATGATGACGGCGAGCCATCCGGCCTTGGCCGGGGTGAGGGTTTCATCGAAGAACGCGGGGCCCAGCAGTGCGGCTCCGGCGGCGCCGATGCCTGCCCACACCGCGTAGCCGATGCCGACCTCGATGCTGCGCAGAGCGAGGCTGAGGGCCCAGAGTGTGAGCAGGAAGAACACGACGGCCACGATCGACCACGACCAGACGGTGAAACCGTGGCTGCCCCCGACGGACAGGGCATATCCGACCTCGAAGACTCCGGCGAGGAGCAGGGTGAGCCAAGCGATACGGGAGAAGGGCGGCTGTGCCGACATGAGACGTTCCTTCTGTGGGTGCGTGGGTGCGTGGGTGCGTGGGTGGGCAGCGGGGTCAGGGCGGGTGGTCGTGTGGTCAGGCGGTGCCGGTGAGCTGGAGACCGACGACTCCGCCGATGACGAGGGCGATGCCGATGGCTTTGCGCCAGGTGATGCGCTCTCCGAAGAGCAGCGTGCCGAGCACGGTGATGCCGACCCCGGCGAGCGAGGTCCACAGCGCATAGCCGACCCCGACGTCGAAGGTGAGCAGCGCCCGGCTGAGGAAGTAGGTGCCCAGGCCGCCGGTGACGAGCGTCGTGAGGGTCCAGCCGCGGTGGGCGAAGCCTTGGGCCTTGCCCGCGCTGATGGCGACAGCGATCTCGAAGACAGTGGCGATGGCGAGGTTGAGCCAGTGCATGAGGGTCCTTTCAAAGAGCGGAGTATCCGGTGTCCGGCAAGGGGAGGCCGCGCAGCTGCAAGTAGGTGGCGAACGGACCGAGGCGGTCGGCCACCGCTCGGTGCTCGGCTCCTCCCACCAGGGCCCGCTGGGCCGGGGTCGGTTGCTCGTCCCGTGTGCGGTAGTCGAAACCCCAGGTGGCGGCCGTGTCTTGGTCGACCGCGTAGATGACGCGCCCGATTCCGTGGTCGGCAGCGAATCGGTAGCAGAGGCTGCAGGGTTCGCCGGTGGCGAGCAGCGTCGCGCCGATGAGGGTGCTCGGGCCGTGGCGTGCCGCGACGGCGCGCATGGCGACTGTCTCGGCGTGTGCGGTCGGATCGCCTGTTTCCCGCACCTGGTTGACCCCGGGTGGCGAGACGAGACCGTCGGGGCTGACGACCACCCCGACGAACGGGAGCCCTCCCTGCTCGACATGGCGGCGGGAACAGGCCACGGCGTCGGCGAGAAGCCCGGTGAGAGTGTCGTCGCCACTCATGCCGCGCCTTCGGCAGCGTCTCCGTCGAGGGCGCGTGCGATCACGCCTTCGGTGGCCACCCCCTCGATGCGCCGCCGCCCGATGACGATGGTGGGCACGACTGTGATCTCCATGGCGGCGGACTCGGCCAGGGCCACCTGGTGCCGGTTGGCGTAGGCGTCGTCGTCCAGCGCATTGAGGTAGCCGACGCGGTCCAGACCGACATCGGTGGCGATGCCGGCCAGCGTGTCCCTGTCGCCGATGTCGCGGTTCTCCTGGAAGAAGGCCGTCATCACCCGCCGGTGGTAGGCGTGAGCCGCACCGTGAGCGGCGGCGTACTGGGCCCCCCGGAAGGCCATGGCGGTATAGGGCTGGGGCGAGATGCTCGGCAGTGTCATCGGCACCCGGTGGCGACGCGCCATCGGATAGACGGCCCGGGTCCAGATGTCCGGCAGGTATGGATCCTCCGGTCGCAGCGTCGGCGTCGGGTGCGGCCGGAGCTCATACGCGTGATGGACGACTTCGACATCGTCCCGGTCAGCGATGACGCGCTCGATGAGCTCGTCGGCGATCAGGCAGAACGGGCACACATAGTCCGACCACACATGGATCTGCTTCATGGAGACCTCCTCGTGAGGCCGCACACGGTTCGGCGCGGCCACCCGAGGGTCGAACTTCACACCGGTGTCAGGTGCAAGACTGGGCGCGAAGCCAGGTCATGTGCAGGAGGCATCGTGCGGATCGGGGAACTCGCGCAGGCCACCGGTGTCAGCGCTCGGTCTTTGCGCTACTACGAAGAGCAAGGTCTCATCCGCTCCAACCGCACGGTGGGAGGATGGCGGGACTTCGACGCCTCGACGGCCGAGCGCGTCGTGATGATCCAGCATCTGCTGGCCGCAGGTCTGTGCAGCACCACCATCGGTGAACTGCTGCCCTGCCTGGAGGCCTCCCCCGAAGAGCGCACCGGGGTCATGGAGGCGCTCCTGGCCCAGGAGGTCCAACGGCTCGAGGCCAAGCGACGCGACATCGACCGCGAGCTCGATGTGCTGCAGGCGCTGAGACGGGACGTCACCGAGCGGCCGGCGGGGGAGCCGTAACTCCCCCGCTCGACCGTCTGAAAACACCCTGACCCGCCCCGGGTCTGGTGCCCCGCATGGGGGCTGCGCTTGCCCACCCTGCGCCCCTGGCGCAGACTGCCCAAGCACAGAAGGAAGGATGCGCCCCGTCAGGGGCGCGAGGAACTGCGCGACTAGCCACAGATCACCTGCAGTCCGCGACGCACGTCAGGGGGCACCCCCTCCCCGGCGCTACAGGCCCAGGTTTGCCTGGGTCACACGGGCGAGGGCGTCCTTGTCGCCGTCCAGCTCCACATCCGCGTGCTCCTGCCGGCCGGAGACGAACAACAACAGTTCCGAGGGGGCACCGACCGCGGTGACGACAGGCGTACCGCGGTTGGCGACGGCCGTCTGCCCATTGGGCCGCCGCAGCACAAGACCGACGGGCGACTTGCGCCCGTACATCCGCGCCGCCGTCTCCAGCCGCCGCCACAGCGCGTCCTCGAAGACGGGGTCCAGCTCCCGCGGAGTCCAGTCGGGCTGCGCGCGCCGTACATCCTCGGCGTGGATGAAGAACTCCACCGTGTTGGCCGCCTCGTCCACCTGCTTGAGCGCGAAGGGCGACATCCGCGGCGGCCCGGTCCGGATGAGCTGGACGAGTTCGTCGTACGGCTTGGCGGCGAACTCGCCCTGCACCCGCTCCAGTCGGGGCGCGAGCTGTTTGATCAGCAGCCCGCCCGCCGCATCGCTGCGGCGCTCCCGCACGACGGTGTGCGCGGCCAGATCCCGGGTCTTCCAGCCCTCGCACAGGGTGGGAGCGTCGGGGCCGTGTGTCTCCAAGAGATCGGCGAGCAACAGACGTTCACGCTTCGCATGGGTCGACATGCCGCAAGCGTACGGCGGAACGCGGCGACCGGGGA
The DNA here is from genome assembly GCF_017676365.1 of Streptomyces oryzae. Lineage (GTDB taxonomy): Bacteria > Actinomycetota > Actinomycetes > Streptomycetales > Streptomycetaceae > Streptomyces > Streptomyces oryzae. The sequence goes on along the minus strand of NZ_JADKMA010000141.1, from coordinate 16,590 downwards.
GCTATGGGTGCCCGGCCGTGTGCGGGGCGTGTCAGTGCCGCGGTAGGGGACAATGGAGCCATGTCCCAGGAGACCACTCTCGACCCCGCCGTCGCCGCCCGGCTCAAGCGCAACGCGGATGGGCTGCTGCCCGCCGTCGCCCAGCAGTACGACACCGGAGAGGTGCTGATGCTGGGCTGGATGGACGACGAGGCGCTGCGCCGCACGCTCACCTCCGGGCGTGCCACGTACTGGAGCCGCAGCCGGGGCGAATACTGGGTCAAAGGGGACACATCAGGCCATGTGCAGTGGGTGAAGTCCGTGGCGCTGGACTGCGACGCGGACACGGTGCTGGTGAAGGTCGACCAGGTCGGCGCGGCCTGTCACACGGGCAGGCGGACCTGTTTCGACGCCGACGTGCTGCTGCCCGCAGACCAGTAGGGTGAGGGCCCATGACGGCGCCTGACCTCGCAACTTTCCGCACGCTCGCCAAGGACCGCCGGGTCATCCCGGTGACCCGCCGCCTGCTGGCGGACGGCGACACCCCCATCGCCCTGTACCGCAAGCTCGCTCAGGAGCGCCCCGGCACCTTCCTGCTGGAGTCGGCGGAGAACGGCCGCACCTGGTCGCGCTACTCCTTCGTCGGCGTACGCAGCGACGCCGCGCTGACCGTGCGCGACGGCCAGGCGCACTGGCAGGGCACCCCGCCCGTCGGCGTACCCACCGGGGGAGACCCGCTCGCCGCGCTCCGCGAGACGGTGGCGGCCCTGCACACCCCGCGCGATCTGCACCAGGGCGGCGACCTGCCGCCGTTCACCGGCGGCATGGTCGGCTACCTCGGCTACGACATCGTCCAGCGGCTGGAGAAGGTCGGCCACCACCCGGACACGGTGGACGACCTCGCGCTGCCGGAGCTGACGATGCTGCTCACCTCCGACCTCGCCGTCCTCGACCACCGCGACGGCACGGTGCTGCTGATCGCCAACGCGATCAACCACAACGACCTGGACACCGGCGTGGACGAGGCGCACGCCGAAGCCGTACGCCGGCTCGACGCGATGACCGCCGACCTCGCGCGCCCCGCGCCCGTCGAGCCGGTGGCGCTGCCGCCGTCCGAACTGCCCCAGTCCGAGGCCAGGTCGGGCGGTGCGACGTACCAGGGCTGGGTCGAGGACATCAAGGAGCGGATCCGCGGCGGCGAGGCGTTCCAGGTGGTGCCCTCGCAGCGGTTCGAGGCCCCGTGTACGGCGAGCGCGCTGGACGTCTACCGGGTGCTGCGGGCCACCAATCCGAGCCCGTACATGTATCTGCTGCGCTTCGACGGCTTCGACATCGTCGGCTCCAGCCCCGAGGCGCTGGTCAAGGTCGAGGACGGCCGCGCGATGATGCACCCCATCGCCGGTACGCGCCCGCGCGGCGCCACCCCGGGCGAGGACACCGCGCTGGCCGAGGAGCTGCTGGCCGACCCCAAGGAGCGGGCCGAGCATCTGATGCTGGTCGACCTGGGCCGCAACGACCTGGGGCGGGTCTGCGAGCCGGGCAGCGTCGAGGTGGTCGACTTCATGTCCATCGAGCGCTACAGCCATGTGATGCACATCGTCTCCACCGTCACAGGGCAACTCGCCGAGGGGCGTACCGCGTTCGACGCACTCACCGCCTGCTTCCCGGCCGGCACCCTCTCCGGGGCGCCCAAGCCGCGCGCGCTGCAGATCATCGAGGAGCTGGAGCCCACCAAGCGCGGCGTCTACGGCGGATGCGTCGGATATCTCGACTTCGCGGGCGACTCCGACACCGCCATCGCCATCCGTACGGCCCTGCTGCGCGACGGGACCGCGTACGTCCAGGCGGGTGCCGGGGTCGTCGCCGACTCCGAACCTGCGGCCGAGGACACCGAGTGCGCCAACAAGGCCGCCGCTGTGCTGAGGGCGGTCCGTACCGCCGAACGGCTCGGGGGTAGCGTGGAGGGGTGACTTCTCGAACCCACGCGCGTACGCGCACCGCGCTGGCGGCGGCACTGCTGAGCGGCGCGGTGGGCGCGGCCCTCGCGCTGGTTTCCGCAGGGCAGACGTGGAGCGAGTCCACGGCGAAGTTCGCCCAGGGCGAGGTGCCGGTCAGCGCCGAGGGCGGCGATGTCACCGGGCTGCCCAGCGCACTGGCGCTGGTCGGGCTCGCCGCGCTCGTCGCCGTCTTCGCCGTACGCCGCACCGGGCGCCGTGTCGTCGCCGGGCTGCTCACCCTGTGCGGGGCCGCGGTGCTGGCCTCCGCGCTGGTCGGGGCCAAGGACACCGATGCGCTGGCCGCTGAGGCCGCGAAGACCAGTGGTCTTGCGGACAGTGGGCTCGGTGCCGCCGTCACCGTCACGGCCTGGCCGTATGTGTCGGCCGCCGGGGGTGCGCTGCTCCTGGTCGCCGGGTTGCTGGCGCTGCGGTACGGGAGCGGGTGGCCCTCGATGTCCGGGAGCGCCCGTTATGAGCGCACTCCGTTGCGGCAGCGTGCCGCCCGTGCGGAGCGGGTCGATCCTGATCGACCCGAGGATCTGTGGAAGGCCCTGGACCGTGGGGAGGACCCCACGCACGGCACGGCGTGAGGGTCGCGCCACTGACGGGACGCCTGGGTGACCCCGCGGTAGCGGGTGCTGGTGGAAGAGAGACAATAGGCGGCGAACGGGCCGGGTGGCCCCACCTCATGTTGTGACTCAAGGAGCATTCATGGCGCACAGCCACGGACACACCCCGGCCGCCTGGACCGGCTCGATCATCGCCTTCGTCGGTTTCTGCGTCGCCTCCGCCTTCACGGTGATGGCGCAGCCCGCCGGTGTGATCGCGGGGCTGGTCATCATCGGAGCGGGTGCTGTGATCGGCGGCATCATGCGGGCGGCGGGGCTCGGCCAGTCCAAGTCCAAGGGGCTGACCGCCGAGCAGGCACGCGCCCACAAGCTGGCGCACGACCAGGCCCACAAGCAGACGCACGCCGAGGCGCACTCCTGAACCGACGGCAGTACGCCGCGACAGCGCGGCACCGCCTCGCAGGCGCGGTGCCGCGCCTGGCCGCGCCCCTGGGCACCCTCGCCACGGTGGGCGCGGCCTTCGCCTATGTGGCCGCCGTCGACCCCAATCAGCCGGGCCACTACCCGGCCTGCCCTTTCCTGACCGTCACCGGCCTGTACTGCCCCGGCTGCGGCGGGCTGCGCAGTGCGCACGCCGTGGCCCACGGCGACCTGGCCACCGCGCTGGGCGCCAACGCGCTGGCCGTCCTGCTCTTCGTCGGCTTCGCGCTGGGCTGGCTGCACTGGACAGCGCGCGCGGTACGGGGGCGCGCGTACTCCTTTCCGGTACGGCTGCGGGCCTGGCACGGGTGGGCGGCGGGGGCGCTGCTGGTGGTCTTCACGGTTGTCCGGAATACGCCCCTCGGCGGCGGGCTGACTCCCTGACCGGCCGGGCCGGACGGCCGACAGGGCGGTGATTTGTCCGCTATATGGGACTGTGTTCAACCGGATGCGGGACCTCCGCGTCGTGGCGGATACCATCACAGTGCCCCACCCCAGCCAGCAAGGAGGCCGCTCGGTGAGTGTGCTCGACGAGATCATCGAAGGCGTGCGTGAGGACCTCGCCGAGCGGCAGGCGCGCGTCAGCCTCGACGAGCTCAAGGAGCGCGCGGCCCGGGCCCCCCAGGTCAAGGACGGACTCGCGGCGCTCAAGGGCGACAGCGCGGCCGGTGTGCGGGTGATCTGCGAGGTCAAGCGCTCCAGCCCGTCCAAGGGCGCGCTGGCGGCCATCGCCGACCCGGCCGGACTCGCCGCCGACTACGAGGCGGGCGGCGCCGCCGTGATCTCCGTCCTCACCGAACGCCGCCGCTTCGGCGGCTCGCTGGCCGACCTCGAGGCCGTACGCGCCCGGGTGGACATCCCCGTGCTGCGCAAGGACTTCATCTTCTCCTCCTACCAGCTGTGGGAGGCCCGCGCCTACGGCGCCGATGTGGTGCTGCTGATCGTCGCGGCGCTGGAGCAGGAGGCGCTGGTCTCGCTGATCGAGCGCGCCGAGTCCATCGGGCTGACCCCGCTGGTCGAGGTGCACGACGAGGACGAGACCGAGCGGGCACTGAAGGCCGGGGCCAAGATCGTCGGCGTCAACGCGCGGAACCTGAAGACGCTCGAGGTCGACCGGAGCAACTTCACCCGGATCGCGCCCGAGATCCCCGACCACATCGTCAAGGTCGCCGAGTCCGGCGTCCGCGGCCCGCACGACCTGATCGCGTACGCGAACGAGGGGGCCGACGCCGTCCTGGTGGGGGAGTCGCTGGTCACCGGCAAGGACCCGAAGACCGCGGTCTCCGACCTCGTCGCCGCCGGCGCCCACCCGGCGCTCCGGCACGGCGGAAGGGACTGACGTTCCCATGGCCGCTGTCGTCTCGCTGTGCTCCCTCGCCCTGGCGCGCGGGTGCCGCCCGCGTGGGTGCCGGGCGCCCGCGCGGCGGGTGCGGGGGCGGTCGGTCCGCTATCACATCGGCTGTGAGCCCGGTGTGATCCGCGGACGGCGATGGCGCTGACCTTCCCCGTGTCCGCCGTTCGCCGCTGAAGGCGCACCCCTCTCCGCGGAGAAGGAGAAGGGGTGCCCGGTGGCGGGGCGGGCGGCGTGTCCGGGGACAGAGTCATCACGTCAGCCACTCGCAAGGAGCACTGTCGGTATGTCGTCCGACTTTTTCATCCCTGACCCCGAGGGTCTGAGTCCCAGCGCTGCCGGGTACTTCGGCGCGTTCGGCGGCAAGTTCATCCCCGAGGCGCTGGTCGCCGCCGTGGACGAGGTGGCCGCCGAGTACGAGAAGGCGAAGGCGGACCCGGCCTTCGCCGCCGAACTCGACGAACTGCTCGTCAACTACACCGGCCGGCCCAGCGCCCTCACCGAGGTGAAGCGGTTCGCCGAGCACGCGGGCGGAGCGCGGGTCTTCCTCAAGCGCGAGGACCTCAACCACACCGGCTCACACAAGATCAACAATGTGCTGGGCCAGGCTCTGCTCACCAAGCGGATGGGCAAGCCCCGCGTCATCGCCGAGACCGGAGCGGGCCAGCACGGCGTGGCCACCGCCACCGCGTGCGCCCTCTTCGGGCTCGAGTGCACCATCTACATGGGCGAGATCGACACCGAGCGGCAGGCGCTGAACGTCGCCCGCATGCGGATGCTCGGCGCCGAGGTCGTCCCCGTCGCCTCGGGCAGCCGCACCCTCAAGGACGCCATCAACGAGGCGTTCCGCGACTGGGTGGCCAACGTCGACCGCACGCACTATCTGTTCGGCACGGTCGCGGGGCCGCACCCGTTCCCGCAGATCGTCCGCGACTTCCACCGCGTGATCGGCGTCGAGGCGCGGCGGCAGATGCTGGAGCGCACCGGGCGGCTGCCGGACGCCGTCGCCGCCTGCGTGGGTGGCGGCTCCAACGCGATCGGGCTCTTCCACGCCTTCCTGCCGGACACCGGCGTGCGGCTGGTTGGCTTCGAGGCTGCGGGGCACGGCGTGGCCTCCGGCGAGCACGCCGCCACGCTGACCGCGGGCGAGCCGGGCATCCTGCACGGCTCCCGCTCCTACGTCCTCCAGGACGACGAGGGCCAGATCACCGAGCCGTACTCGATCTCGGCCGGGCTCGACTACCCGGGCATCGGCCCCGAGCACGCCTTCCTCAAGGACAGCGGACGCGGCGAGTACCGCCCGGTCACCGACGACGAGGCGATGCAGGCGCTGCGGCTGCTCTCGAAGACCGAGGGCATCATCCCGGCCATCGAGAGCGCACACGCCCTGGCGGGCGCCCTCGACCTGGGCAAGGAGCTGGGCCCCGAGGGCATCGTGCTGGTGAACCTCTCCGGCCGCGGCGACAAGGACATGGACACGGCCGCGCGCTACTTCGGCCTGCTGGACGGTGCCGGTGAGGACGGCGCGAGCGCTGAGGGGGAGAACGCATGAGCGGCAACGGCAACGGCGGCAACATCGCACTGCTGGACGAGGCCCTGGCGCGGGCCAAGGCCGAGAACCGGGCCGCGCTCGTCGGCTACCTCCCGGCCGGCTTCCCCACCGTCGAGGGCGGCATCGCGGCCTGTACGGCCCTGCTGGAGAGCGGCTGCGACGTGGTCGAGGTCGGTCTCCCGCACAGCGACCCGGTGATGGACGGACCGGTCATCCAGACAGCCGACACCATCGCGCTGGAGGGCGGGGTGCGGATCGCGGACGTGCTGCGTACGGTCCGCGAGGCGCACGCCGCCACGGGCAAGCCGGTGCTGGTCATGACGTACTGGAACCCCGTCGACCGGTACGGCGCCGAGCGGTTCGCCGAGGAACTGGCCGCCGCGGGCGGTGCCGGGTGCATCCTGCCCGACCTGCCGGTGGAGGAGTCGGAGGGCTGGCGGAAGGCGGCCGAGCAGGCCGGACTCGCGACGGTCTTCGTCGTCGCGCCCAGCAGCCAGGACGCACGGCTCGCCCGGATCACCGCTGCGGGCAGCGGCTTCGTCTACGCCGCCTCGCTGATGGGCGTCACCGGGACGCGGGAGTCGGTGGGCAACGAGGCCAGGGAGCTGGTGGCCAGGGTGCGGTCCACCACCTCGCTGCCGGTGTGCGTCGGGCTCGGGGTCTCCAACCCCGGACAGGCCGCTGAGGTGGCCGCCTTCGCGGACGGCGTGATCGTCGGCTCGGCGTTCGTCAAGCGGCTGCTCGCGGCCGACGGTCTGCAGGCCGGCCTGGAGGAAGTACGGGAGCTCGCCGCGGCCCTCGCGGAGGGCGTCCGCCGGTAGTGGTAACGGCCCTCCGGCCATGCGCCGGGGGGCCATCCCTTTTGAGGGAAAACGGGCGCTGTGTGCGCATCGGGGCCGAGCCTTCTCGTTGGGTCGGGCGTGATGAGCCAGAACAGCAACGACGGCGGCAAGCGCTCGGCCCGCGAGCGCCTGCGGGCCGAGCGGGAGCGCGACAAGGCGGCCGAGCGCAGGCGGCGCCAGTTCAAGGTGGGCGCGGTGGTCGTCGGCGTACTGGCCGTGGCCACCGCGGTCGGCGCCACCGTGGCGGGCATGGGCCGGGAGAGCGCAGGCAGCCAGTCGGGGAAGCCCGTCACGGTGGGGCAGCACAGCGCCCCCGCCAAGCTCACGGTCTACGAGGACTTCCGCTGCCCGGCGTGCGGGCAGTTCGAGAACGCCTTCCGGGGCACGATCAAGAGCCTCCAGCGGGCGGGCAAGCTCAAGGCCGAGTACCACCTGGTGACGCTCATCGACGGCAACATGGGCGGCCGGGGCTCCCACGAGGCGGCCAACGCGGCGGCGTGTGCCCGGGACAAGGGGAAGTTCGTCCCCTACCACGACGTGCTGTACCGCAACCAGCCCGGCGAGGAGAAGGACGCCTTCGCCGACACGGGCCGGCTGATCGAGCTGGCCGGGAAGGTGGACGGGCTGGCGGACGCCTCCTTCAAGGAGTGCGTGACCAGTGGCCGTCACGATGCCTGGGTGACCCGCTCCGATGAGGAGTTCCGCAAGTCGGGCCACCAGGGGACGCCGACGGTGCTGCTGAACGGCAAGGACATCTTCAGCGACCAGGCGCACCCCCTCACCCCGGCGCGGCTGCGGAAGCTGGTGGAGGCCGCGAGCTAGGGGTGACGCGCCCCGAAGGGGCGCGGGGAACTGCGCGAGCAACCACAAAAAACCCGCAGTCTGCAACTGCCAGGCAGGGGCAGCCCCCTCATCAGAGCTGTTATCCAGCCGTTGTGCGGGCTGATTTACCGGGGCAGCGCCGGGCAGGGTAGCGTCGGGGGGGCCATGGAGACCCTTGCCTTCATTCCCAGTCCCTCGGCCGGTGAGATTCACCTCGGGCCGCTTCCGCTGCGCGGTTATGCGCTCTGCATCATCCTCGGCGTCTTCGCCGCGGTCTGGCTCGGCGGGCGCCGGTGGGTCGCTCGGGGCGGGCAGCCCGGAACGGTCGCCGACATCGCCGTGTGGGCCGTACCGTTCGGCCTGGTCGGCGGCCGGCTGTACCACGTCATCACCGACTACCAGTTGTACTTCGGCGAGGGCCGCAACCCCGTCGACGCCTTCCGTATCTGGGACGGCGGGCTGGGCATCTGGGGCGCCATCGCGCTCGGCGCGCTCGGTGCCTGGATCGGCTGCCGCCGCCGCGGTATCGCACTGCCCGCGTACGCGGACGCCGTGGCGCCCGGCATCGTGCTGGCACAGGCGCTGGGCCGCTGGGGCAACTGGTTCAACCAGGAGCTGTACGGGCGGCCCACCGATCTGCCGTGGGCCCTCAAGATCGACCCGGAGCACCGGCCGGTCGACACCCCCGACGTGGCGACCTACCACCCGACCTTCCTGTACGAGTCGCTGTGGTGCATCGGTGTCGCGCTGCTGGTGATCTGGGCGGACCGGCGGTTCCGGCTCGGGCACGGACGGGCGTTCGCGGTGTACGTGGCCGGGTACACGGCGGGGCGCTTCTGGACCGAGTATCTGCGGGTGGACGACGCCCACCATGTGCTCGGCATGCGGCTGAACAACTGGACGGCGCTGATTGTTTTCGTGGCCGCGGTTGTTTACATCGTCGTCTCGGCGAAAAAGCGGCCCGGCCGCGAGGAGGTTGTCGAGCCGGAGCCCAGCTCCGACGGCACCCCGGAAGAGGGCGCCTCCGAAAAGGAGCCTGCTTCCTAGCGCACGTACCCGGCAAGCGCAGCAGGCCCAGCCGGCAACCCTCAGGCAGGGGCACCCAGCTCGGCAGCGAGCTTGTCCGAATTGCATGCATAGGTGTGCAATTCTCGGTGGGTGCTGTGGTTGATCGTCGCCCACTTCGCGGCAGCATGCTGCGCCGGGTCACTGGTCCAGTGGCTCGGCCCGCGCGCGTTCTTGCTGCTCGCCGCAGTACCGGCCGGCGCCGCAGTCTGGGCGGCGGCACAGTACGCCCAGGTCGCAGAGGGGGGCGCACTCACCGAGCACACTGACTGGATCCCCGCACTCGGCGTCGGCATCGCCCTGCGGTGCGACGCACTGGCGCTGCTGATGGTGCTGATCGCCGGCGGCATCGGCGCGCTGGTGATGATCTACTGCGCGGGCTACTTCGACCGCGGCACACCACGGCTGGGGACCTTCGCCGGATCGCTGACCGCGTTCGCCGGGGCCATGCTCGGGCTGGTGCTGGCCGACGATCTGATCGTGCTGTACGTGCTGTGGGAACTGACCACGGTCTTCTCTTTCCTGCTCATCGGGCACACCTCCGAACGCCGCACCAACCGGCGGGCCGCGCTCCAGGCGCTGCTGGTCACCACGCTCGGCGGGCTGGTGATGCTCGTCGGCTTCCTGATGCTGGGGCAGGCCGCCGGCACCTACCGGATCTCCCGGCTGCTCGCGGACCCGCCCGGTGGCGGAGCGCTGGTGGCGGGCGGCGTGGTGCTGGTGCTGGTCGGGGGGCTGTCCAAGTCCGCTGTCTGGCCGTTCAGTTTCTGGCTGCCGGGCGCGATGGCGGCCGCCACACCGGTCTCCGCGTATCTGCACGCCGCCGCCATGGTCAAGGCCGGGGTCTATCTGATCGCGCGGCTCGCGCCCGCCTTCGCGGACGTGGCGCCCTGGCGCCCCCTGGTGCTGGTGCTGGGCAGCGTGACGATGCTGCTGGGCGGCTGGCGGGCGCTGCGTGAGACGGATCTGAAGCTGCTGCTGGCCTTCGGCACGGTCAGCCAGCTCGGCCTCCTCACCGTGCTGGTCGGCGACGGCATCCGGGACGCCGCGCTGGCCGGTGCCGATGTGATCCTGGCCCATGCGCTGTTCAAGGCGCCGCTCTTCCTCGTGGTCGGCATCATCGACCACCTCACCGGCACCCGCGATCTCGAACGGCTCTCCGGCGTCGGCCGGGCGCTGCCCGCGCTGTGCACCGTGGCAGTACTCGCCGGGCTGTCGATGGCGGGGCTGCCCCCGCTGCTCGGGTTCGTCGCGAAGGAGGCGGCCGTCTCCGCGCTGCTGGGCGCCGGGAGCGCGGAGGCGTGGGCGCTGGCGGCCGTCGTCGTGGGGTCGGCGTTCACCACCGCGTACACCCTGCGCTTCCTGTGGGGCGCCTTCGCCCGCAAGGGCGGCGCCCCGCCGCTGAACCCGGTGACCTGCCCGGAGGGTGCCCGCGCCGGGGCGCTGCTGCTGGGGCCGCCGCTGCTGTGCGCACTGGCCGGGCTCGCGCTGGGCCCCGGGGTCGGGTTGCTCGACCCGCTGCTGGGCCGGTACGCCGACACGCTCCCCTTCGAGGGCGCCCCCTTCCATCTGGCGCTGTGGCACGGGTGGGGCGTGGCCCTGGGGCTGGCGGCCGCCTCCTGGGCGCTGGGCGCCGCGCTCTTCCTGGCCGGACGGCCGCTCGCCGCGCTGGGCGAGCGGCTCTCGCAGTTCGACGGCGACCAGGTGTTCGCCCGCTCGCTGTGGGCGCTGGAGCGGATCTCGCTGCAGGTCACCGGCGCCGTGCAGCGCGGCTCGCTCCCCGTCTACCTGGGCACGGCCCTCGTCGTACTGTTCGGCTTCGAGGCGGCGCAGCTGGTGGCCGGCGGGCCCTGGCCCGACCTGGGCCCGGCACGCTGGTACGACTCGGTGCCCCAGCTCGTCGTCGCGGCGGGCGTGGCGGGGGTCGCCGTGCTCTGTGTGGTGACGCAGCAGCGGCTGAAGGCGGCGGTCCTCGCGGGCATCACCGGATACGGCGCCGGGCTGCTCTACGTACTGCACGGCGCGCCCGATCTGGCGCTGACGCAGTTCGCCGTGGAAACCGTCTCGCTGACCGTCTTCGTCCTCGTACTGCGCCGACTCCCGGCGCGCTTCCCGGACGGCAGCCGGATGTGGCGGGCCCGGCGGGGTGCGCACCTCCTCTTCTCCGTCGCGGCCGGCGGGGTGATCGCCGGCACCGTGTACCTCGCCCTCGCCGCCCGTACCGCCCCGCCCTCAGGCCCTGAGCTGCTCTCGGCGACGGCACACGAGGGCGTCCGCAACGTGGTGTCCACCACCCTGGTCGACCTGCGCGCCTGGGACACCATGGGCGAGTCCGCGGTCCTCGCTGTCGCAGCGGTCGGCGTCACCAGCCTGGTCTATCTGCGCCGCCGGGTCCGGGTGCCGGTCGCCCAGCCGGTGCCCAGGGAGGAGGACCCCGCAGGTCCGGCGCCGACCGAACCGGTCGCCGGACCCGGGACACCGCCGCTCTCCGTGCCCGGCTCGGCGAGCATCGCGCTCGGGCGTTCAGCGGAGGGCGGAGACGCGGTGGCGCGCCGCCGTCCCGTGGGGCGCAGGGACGCCTGGAAGCTGCCGGTACGGCCCGGCACCCGTCCGCCGACGGGCTCGCCCGTCGCACCGCGCCGCACCTGGCTGGCGGCCGGTCCGACGCTCGCCCCCGAAGGGCGCTCCGTGATGTTCGAGGTGATGGCCCGGCTGATCTTCCACCCGATCGTGGTGCTCTCCCTCTACCTGCTCTTCTCCGCCGAGAACCAGCCCGGCGGCGGCTTCACCGCGGGCCTGGTCGCCGGACTCGCGCTGGCGGTGCGCTATCTGGCCGGCGGCCGCCTGGAGCTGGCGCTGGCCGCGCCCGTGGACGCCGGCTTCCTGCTCGGCCTGGGCCTGACCATCCTCACCGGCACCGGCCTCGCGGGGCTCTGGCTGGGCGGCAGCGTGCTGGCCTCCGGCAAGGTCACCGGCGACTTCTGGCTCGTCGGTCCTTTCCACGCGGCCAGCCCCGTGCTCTTCGACACCGGCGTCTATCTGCTCGTCCTCGGCGTCGTCCTCGACGTACTGCGCAGCCTCGGCTCGGAGATCGACCGGCGCCTGGAGCGGGAGCGTGCCCACAGCGCGGATGCCTCCGGCGGTTCGGGGGAGGGAGCGGCGTGAAGGGGACCGTTGCCCTGGTGGCCTGCGGCGGAGTGCTGTTCGCCGCAGGTACGGCGCTGCTGCTGGCCCGCCCGCTGACCCGCATCCTGCTGGGCGCCGTCCTCATCGGCAACGGCGTCAACCTCCTGGTGCTCGCCACCTCGGGGCCCGACGGCAACGCCGCGCTGCTCTACCCCGGTTCGGCGCGCTCGACGATGTCCGACCCGCTGCCGCAGGCGTTCATCCTCACCGCCATTGTCATCACCCTCGCGCTCACCGCGTTCCTGGCGACCATGGCCTACCGCGCCTGGCAGCACTCCGGCAACGACGACGTACCCGACGACATCGAGGACATCCGCGTCGTACGCCGCGCCACCTACGCCGAGGAGCGGGAGCGGCTGCGCGCCGCGTACCGCAAGCAGCGCCTCGAGTACCGGGCGCTGGCCCGCGGTGAGGAGGAGCGCGAGGCCCGGGAGCACACCGCGTACGAGCGGCTGGGCACGGCCCGCGACCGCTACCGCGAGCTGCGTCGGCGCGCTCGCGCCGACGCGCGCGCCTTCCGCGCGCGGCAGGCGCGCGCGGAAGAGTCCGCGGAGGAGATCGTGGGGGAGGACGACCCATGGCAGACCATCCTGGGCGCCGACCGATGACGCCGCGCATCTTCTTTCCGCCGCACGTTTCCTCTCCGCCCCGCATCTTCTTTCGGCCGGGCGCGGCAGTTCGGCACCGCCGGTCCGCGCCGTCGGGCTACGCGCCGTTGCGGCGGGAATTGGTGACGCGGCGGGGAGAAGTGGAGGTCCGACCGTGAGTGGGGCCGCGACGTTGGTGCCGTTGCCGGTGATTCTCCCGCTGTGCGCGGCGGGACTGAAACTGGCGATCGGCGCGAGACTGGAACGCGTACAGCGCTTCATCAGCGCTGCCGTGCTGCTCGCCGTGCTCGTCGTCTCGCTGCTCCTGCTGATCGCCGCGGATCAGCAGGGCCCGCAGGTGATGAACGCCGGTGGGTGGGCACCCCCGGTGGGCATCGTGCTGGTCGCCGACCGGCTCTCGGCGCTGATGCTGGTGATCTCCTCGTCCGTGACGCTTTCGGTGCTCGTCTACTCGGTGGGCCAGGGCATGGCGGACAACGACGAGACGACGCCGCTGTCCGTCTTCCACCCCTCCTACCTGGTGCTGGTCGCCGGGGTCTCGGACACCTTCCTGGCCGGCGATCTGTTCAACCTCTACGTCGGCTTCGAGCTGATGCTGACGGCCAGTTATGTGCTGATGACCATCGGCGGCACCCTGGCGCGGATCCGCGCGGGTGCCACGTACGCGATCGTCTCGCTGCTGTCGTCCATGCTGTTCCTGGCCGCCGTCGCCATGGTGTACGCGGCGGCCGGTACCGTCACGATGGCGCAACTGCCCGCCCGGCTGGACGCGTTGCCGCAGAGCGTGGCCATGGTCATCCAGATCGCGCTGCTCGGCGTGTTCGCCATCAAGGCGGCCGTCTTCCCGCTGGCCGCCTGGCTGCCCGACTCCTACCCCACGGCTCCGGCGCCGGTGACCGCCGTCTTCGCGGGGCTGCTGACCAAGGTCGGCATCTACGCCATGCTCCGTACGCAGACGCTGCTCTTCCCCGGGTCCCGGATCGGCTCCGTCCTGATGGTGCTCGCGCTGCTGTCGCTGCTCGTGGGCATTCTCGGCGCCGTCTCCCAGACCGACCTGAAGCGGCTGCTGTCCTTCACCCTCGTCAGCCACATGGGGTTCATGATCTTCGGGATCGGTCTGGGCAGCCCCGGCGGGATTTCCGGCGCGGTGTTCTACGTCGCCCACCACATCACGGTGCAGACCACCCTCTTCCTCGTCGCCGGGCTGATCGAGCGCCGCAGCGGGACGACCGATCTGCAGAGCCTCGGCGGTCTGGCGCGGCTGTCCCCGGCGCTCGGCGTGATGTTCTTCGTCCCCGCGATGAACCTCGCGGGCATCCCGCCGCTCTCCGGCTTCCTCGGCAAGTTCGGGCTGCTGCGGGCCGGTGTGCACGACGGCGGCGCCCTCGCCTACGTACTGGTGGGCGGCGCCACGGTCACCAGCCTCCTGACGCTCTACGCACTGGCCAAGGCATGGAACGTGGCCTTCTGGCGGGCCCCCACACCGGAGATGTGCGCGGTCGGCACGGTGCTGGAGTCGACGGAGGAGGAACCCGCGGGCGGCGGGCGGGGGACGTCGCCCGGCGGCATCGGCGACTGGCCCGGGGGGCTCAGGGTGCTGGTACCGCGCCGGGTGACGGCCACCTTCGGCGGCCAGGAGATCACCACCAGCAGCTCGCTCCCCGTCAGTATGGCGGGCGCCACCGCGGCCCTGGTGGCGTTCGGGCTGGCCTTCACCGTGCTCGCAGGCCCGCTGTTCGGACTGACCGACCGCGCGGCCGGTGAACTGCTGGCGCGCAGCCCTTACGTGGAGGCGGTGCTGCACAGATGACGGCCCCTCAACGGCTCCCCGAGACCAGCCGGCTGCGGGCCACCCAGTGGCCCATGGTGCTCGGCCTCACCCTGCTGTGGCTGCTGCTGTGGGGAACGCCCACCCCGGCCAACGTCGTGACCGGGGTGCTGGTCGCGCTGCTGGTGGTGCTCGTCTTCCCGCTGCCCCCCGTCGAGAAGCAGGCCCATCTGCACCCGCTCGGCATCCTGCGGTTCGCCGTACGGTTCGCGCTGGACCTGGCCGTCTCCAGCTGGCGGATCAACCGCTACATCCTCGCGCCGGGCCGGCCGCGCTGCGCCGTGCTCGCGGTGAAGATGCGCTGCCCCGGCGACCTGATGCTGACCGTCACGGCCGTCGCGGTCACAGCCGTGCCCGGCAGCACCGTCCTGGAGGTCGACCGCCGCTCGGGCACCCTTTATCTGCATGTGCTCGGCGGGGAGTCGGAGGACGAGCTGGCGCGGGCCAGACGGGACGCGCTGCGCCTGGAGACCCGGGTGGTGGAGGCTTTCGGCACCGCCGCCGATGTCACCGCGATCCGCGCTTCGGAGGCGGCCGAGGAGGTGTTCGGCCGGTGGCGGTGACGGCGAGGGCACACGCGCCGGCCTTCGAGGTGACCTTCGCGGTGATCGCGGCGCTGCTGCTGATCGCCGGGCTGCTGGTGACCCTGCGGCTGGTGCGGGGCCCCTCGACGCTGGACCGCGCTGTCGCGCTCGACGCGCTGGTCGCCGTGGTGATGGCCGGTATCGGACTCCAGACAGCGGTCAGGGGCAACCCGTTCTATCTGCCGGTTCTCCTCGTCCTCTCCTTTCTCGGCTTCACCGGTTCGGTCGGCGTCGCCCGCTTCATGGCGCTGCGCGACGAGGCGGGCACCGAGGACGTGGACGAGGACGTGGACAAGGATGAGGGCACCGGGGGCGTAGAACGCGGCGGTGAAGGTGACGACGGCGGGAGGGAGCCGCGATGAGCTGGACCGGAGTCGCCGACGTGGTGGGCACCGGGTGCATGCTGGCGGGCGCCCTGCTGTGTCTGCTGGCCGGCATCGGCCTGTTGCGGCTGCCGGACGTCCTCAGCCGTATGCATGCCGCGACCAAGCCGCAGTCCCTCGGCCTGCTGCTCGTCCTGATCGGTGCCGGGCTGTGGCTGCGCAGCCCCATCGACCTGTGCACCCTGCTGCTGGTGGGCCTCTTCCAGCTGCTGACCTCCCCGGTGGCCGCGCACATGGTGGGCCGCGCGGCCTACCGCACAGGACGGCTGGACCGCGAGGACCTGGTACGGGACGAGCTGGCGCCGGCGCTCGAGGAGAAGCCCAGGTCAGAGGGGTAAGTTCGGCCTTACTTGCTGGCAGCGGAGGGCCCTTGGTGCCTACGCTTCGAACGTGAGCGCAGATCCGCGCCTGCTGTTCCAAGCGAAGGAGCCGTACCGGCCATGTCCCTAGCCGGAGTCACCGACCCGACCCACGTCGCACACCGCGACAACCACACCCACCGTGACGTCAACGGCGGCTGGCTGCGGCCCGCCGTCTTCGGTGCGATGGACGGGCTGGTCTCCAACCTCGGTCTGATGACCGGTGTGGCGGGCAGCGCGGCCTCCTCGCAGACCATCGTGATCGCCGGTCTCGCCGGACTGGCGGCCGGTGCGTTCTCGATGGCGGCCGGCGAGTACACCTCCGTCGCCTCGCAGCGCGAACTCGTCCAGGCCGAACTGGAGATCGAACGGCGCGAGCTGCGGCGCAGCCCCGGCGAGGAGGTCAGGGAACTGGCAGCGCTGTACGAGTCGCGCGGCGTCGACTCCGACCTGGCGCTGAAGGTCGCGCGGCAGCTGCACCGCGACCCGGAGCAGGCGCTGGAGATACACGCCAGGGAAGAGCTCGGCATCGACCCCGCCGATCTGCCCTCGCCTGCCGTCGCGGCCGTCTCCTCGTTCCTGTCCTTCGCGCTGGGCGCCGTACTGCCCGTACTGCCGTATCTGTTCGGTACGACCGCGCTGTGGCCCGCCGTGCTGCTCGCGCTGACCGGGCTGTTCGTCTGCGGGGCCGTCGTCGCACGGGTGACGGCGCGCAGCTGGTGGTTCAGCGGCGCCCGCCAGCTGGGCCTCGGCGCGGCGGCCGCCGCGGTCACCTACGGGCTCGGCGCCCTGTTCGGGGTCGCGGTCGGCTAGCGCGGGGTTCAGCGGCCAGTTCCATCCCGGTGGCCCGGCCCGGCCACCGATCGTCCGGAATGGCCCCACGCCGATCCGTAACGTGCCTAGGCTGTGCACGAAGTGACATCTGCGAACACGAAGTGCCGTAGCCCATAGGGGAGTTACGACCGTGACCAGTCCGCCCCAGCCC
>NZ_JADKMA010000140.1 GCF_017676365.1 Streptomyces oryzae | reverse complement strand
GCTGTTCGCGGCTCATCTTCGAGCGCCCCTTGATGCCCTGCGCACTGGCGCGCTGGTACAGCTCGTCCTTGCTGAGCTCGCTGAGCTCGGCGAGCCCGCGGCTCTTGCGCGGAGAGCTCTCGGCCCTGCCCGCCCCCGCTCCCTTCCTCTGCCCCTTCCCCTTTGCTGTCCCCTGCTGCCGGCCCTTCTTCCCGTCCCGCTTGCCGGAGCGGGCGCGCTCGATACTGCGGTTGAGGGCTTCGGTGAGGTCCACCACATTGGTGGCCTCGGGCGGGCCCTCCTCCGGGGCGATCTCCTCGCCCTTCGCCTTGGCCTCGACCAGCGCCCGCACCCGGTCCTCGTAGGTGTCGGTGGAGTCCTGCGGCCGGAAGGGCGTGCTCATGCTCTCGATCAGCTGCCGTGCCGTCTTCAGCTCCTTGCCGCCCGCCTGCTCGTGGCGCGGCAGCACGGGCAGCTCCTCGCGCGGGTCGCGTACCTCGTCCGACCAGTGCAAGGTGTGCAGCGTGAGCGCCTCGTCGCCGCCCCGCAGGGCCACCAGACACTCCCTGTTGTGCATCACGAACGTGGCGATGCCCGTCATCCCCGACTCGGCGAGCGCAGCTCGCAGCAGTTCGTACGGCTTGCCGTACTGGTCGCCGCTGGGGAAGAGGTAGTAGGCACGCGCGTAGTGGACGGGGTCGATCTGGTCCGCGTCCACGAACCCGCTGACGTCGATGACCTGCGACTTCCCGGGGGCGATCTCGGCCAGCTCCTCCCGCTCGACGGTGACGTACTCACCGTCGGCGACCTCGTAGCCCTTGACGATGTCGTCGTACTCCACGCCCTTGCCGGTCCGCTCGTTCACCCGCTTGTTGCGTACGCGGTCGTTGGTGCCGCGCTGCAACTGGCGGAAGTGGGTGGTGTGGTCCTCGGTCGCGGCGTACATCCGCACCGGAACCGTGACCAGCCCGAAGGTGATCACTCCGCTCCAGACCGGACGCGCCATCGCTCTCACCCGTCCCTTCGTCACCCTTTGTGACCGTTCATACTGCGAGACGCCAGGCGCCCCGCCACCCCCTTCGAGCGCGGGCGCACGCGCTCTCACTCTCGCCCCTGGCACCCCCACCCGCATCCGGGGCCGGTGCGTACGGGTACCGGGTTGCACGCCCTTCGCGCCTCACACCCCGCATTTCGCGCGCTCTGCGGCGCCCTGCTGCCTCCTGCCCGCGCCGTGCCGCCCCCTTGCCGCGCCGTGCCGCCCCCTGCGCCCCCCACGTGCTTCGCACCGGCTCCACCGAGCGGGAGTCACCGGGGCGGGGGGAGGGAAAGCCGATTACTGAGAGCGCACCATTCCCACACGCTTCGCGCTGTTCGTCGCGCCTGGACCGGAGAAAGGAGCAGCCGCTCCGGTATGACGACTCAAGAGCTCACCGACGTCCCCGCCGCACCCTCCCTGCTGGCGTACGCGCACGAGCGGACGGAACCCGTGCTGAGGGAGGCCGTCGGTGCGCTCCAGCCGGAGCTTCGGCGGGTCTGCGGCTACCACTTCGGCTGGACCAGACCGGACGGCAGCCCCACCTACGGCGTCACCCCGGGTCCGTACCCGCACGCGGCGCTCGCCCTGCACGCGGCGGGCGCGGGCGAGCCGGGGCGGGACGGGGTGCGGCCGGAGTCCTCCACGGCCGCGGCACTGCCGGGGGCCGCGGCCGTGGAACTGGTCCACAACTGGGCCGCGCTGCACGACGACGTCATGGACGGCGAACCGCTTCGCCGGGGCCGCTCGGCCGTATGGGCGGTCTACGGCACGGGATGGGCGGTACTGGCCGGGGACGCGCTGCTCGGCGCGGCCACCCGCTGCCTGCTGCCGTCCGGAAAGCCGGCCGGCGGCCCTGGCCCGACCGGGACACATGACGAGACGGCAGCCCGCACCCAGGGGTTGGGGGCAGCCGGAGCCGAGGGGCCGACGGCCGCCGTGGCACAGGGCGGCGAGGCGGACGGCGACGAGCGGGCTGCCGTGCTGCGGCTGCTGACCCGTACCACGTCCCGGCTGATCAGTGGCCGCTCGGCCGAACTCGCGCTGCGCCGCCGCGCCCCCGAGGGGATCAGCGTGGAGGAGTACGCGGCGGTCGCGGCCGCGCGCACCAGTTCGCTGCTGGAGTGTGCGCTGGCGGGCGGGGCGCTGCTGGGCGGTCACGACGAGCGGGTCGTCGAGACGCTGACCCGCGCGGGTCACCACCTGGGCATAGCCGTGCAGGCCGCCCGCGACATCGAGGACCTCTGGTCGGGTACGGGCCTGAGCGGGCGGCCCGTGATGAGCGGCCTGCGGGAGGGCGGCCCGAGCCTCCCGCTGATCGCCGCACTGCGCGCCGGCAACCCGGCGGCACGCACCCTCGCCCAGTCGCTGGGCGGCGGCCCCGCCTGCCCGCCGCCCCCGGACGAGTTGGCCGACCTCATCGAGAACGCGGGCGGGCGCGCCGCGGCGCACGAGATATCGGCCTGGCAACTCGCGGAAGCGTACGCCCAGTTGGACAAGGCGGCCCTCCCGCCGGCCTCGCACACCGCCCTCCGCGCCCTCTTCCGGCACACCGTCACCCGCACCTGAGCCGCCGCGAGACCCGGCCGATCACGGCGAAGGCGGCCATCGCGACCAGCAGATAGAGCGGCACCAGCAGAGGTACGACGGCGTCCTGGTGCACGGTGTGCCACCCGGCGTGGCGGCGGTCGCCCTCCAGCACGACGCGGTTGACGGTGAGAAACGTCAGATGGGTTCCGATCGCGGCCCACAGCGGCGCTTCACGCACGGCGGTCCGGGCGGCGACCAGGGTGAGGCCGAAGACGGTCAGCAGGACCAGATAGTCCACCGGGTGCTCGCCCTCGGGCGCGAGCCCCACCTGCCCGCCTTCCGCGCCGACCAGCCGCGCGGTGACCGCCCCCACCACCGTGGAGGCGCCGGGCACCAGCAGAAAGACGGCCGTGGTGCCGAGCGCCGCGCCGGCACCCCCGAAGGCACCCCGCAGCGAGGTCCAGGTGTAGCCCCGCAGCGTCGTCTCCTCCGGGAGCGCTTCGAGGAGCAGCGCGACAACGGCGTTGGTGACGAGGAACGCGGCGAGGGCGCCGGGATCGGGGGCGGACCAGCGCAGCAGCCCGGCAGCCGTCGCCAGTCCGAACACCCCCGAGGCGGCGGCGCCGGTCACGGCCACGCCGATCAGCAGTGCCCGCAGACTCGCCACCGGCCCGCCGAAGCCCAGCAGCGCGGGCCGGTGGCCGCTGCGGCGTACCGCGCCGAGCACCAGGGCGAGGGCCACGGCACTCACCAGCGCCGCCGGAACCAGCCGGGCGGCAAACCCGGAAGGGGCGAGTCCGAGAGCGCGGGCGAGCGTGGGACCGGCCCCGGTGCCGACGCCCAGCGCCAGAGCCATCGCCGCACCGCCGCCCAGCGCCCGGCACAGCGCCTGTGCCCTCCCGCCCAGCGGGAACCGCGCGGCTCCGGTCGGCCGGGAGTGCGGGGCTGTGTGCTGCCGGGCGGGTTGAAGACGGGTCACTGTTGGCTCCTTCAGGGGGCGTTGGCGTCCGGGCACCTTGGCATCGCGGCTGACCTGGCCATTTTCGAGGGCGGCGCAGGGGCGGGGCCTCGTCGTCAGTGACGATCCGCGAGTACATCGAACGATTGACCGGGTGCATCTTGTGGGCCGTTCGGCCGCAGGTGCGGTGTCGCTGCCGGGGAGCGGGGACGAGTCGTCATCCAGTGCATTTATCGGACTTATATGACTTACTCGCTACGGAGGAGCTCTGATGAGCACCAGCCACACCGCCACCGGCCACGCTCCCCACCGCGCCCGCAACCGCTCCCGTCCGAGCCGCACCGGTCCCCTTCGCAACTGGCCGGGCCGCCCACACCCCCGCCGTACCGGCGTCCGCCGCGTCGCTGCAGCGCTCGCGCTGGCCGCGCTGCTCGCCGGGGTGGCCGGGTGCGGGGACTCCGACAGCGGTTCGCGCTCCGGGTCAGGGGCGGGCCGGGACGGCAGCCGTGCCGGGCAGGGCAAGGAACAGCGGGCCGCGCAGGCCCGGGAACAGCGGGCTGAGGATGCCCGGCGCGGGTTCTCGCTCTTCGCCACCGGCGATCTGCTCGCACACGACTCGATCATCCGGCAGGCGCGCGCGGACGCGGGCGGCTCCGGCTATGACTTCAGCCGGATGCTCGCCGCCGCCAAGCGGCCGGCCACCGGCGCCGACCTGGCGATCTGCCATATGGAGACCATCTACGGTCCCGACGGCGGGCCGTTCACCGGCTATCCGCTCTTCCAGACGCCGCCGCAGCTGGCCCGCTCGGTCAGGGACGCGGGCTACGACTCCTGTTCGACCGGCTCCAACCACACCCTGGACGACAGCGCGGACGGTGTGACCCGCACCCTCAAGGCGATGGACACCGCGGGGCTCAAACACGTGGGGTCGGCCCGCACGGCCAAGGAGCGGAGCCGGCCCGCGATGCTGCGGGCCGGGGGTGCCAAGGTCGCGCAGCTCGCCTACACCTACGGCACCAACGGCATCTCCATCCCCAAGAGCAAGCCCTGGCTCGTCAATCTGATCCAGCCCGAACAGATCATCCGGGACGCCCGCGCAGCGCGCCGTGCGGGCGCCGACGTGGTGGTGGCCAGCCTGCACTGGGGCACCGAGTGGCAGGAGGAGCCCGACGAACTGCAGCGCTCCGTCGCCAAAAAGCTGACCGCCTCCCGTTCGCACGGGCGGCGGGACATCGATCTGATCCTGGGGACCCACGCGCACGTGCCCCAGGCGTACGAGAAGGTCAACGGAACCTGGGTCGTCTACGGGATGGGCGACCAGATCGCCGGCAAGATGAACGACCCGCGCGGCAGCATGGGCAGCGCGGCCCGCTTCCATTTCGTACCGCCGAAGAACGCGAAGCGCGGGGCGAGCGGCAAGGACAGCAAGCGGGCCACGGGTGAGTGGACCGTCGACAAGGCGCAGTTCACCCCCTTCATGATGCGGACCTCGCCCCGCCTCACCCTGGTCAACCTGGCCTCGAAGGAGAGCAGGGGCGCGGGCGACGCGGCACAGGACGAGGCGTACGCATCGATCCGGAAGGTCGTCTTCAGCCGAGGCGCCAAGAAGGACGGCCTGCGCATGGCCCCCTGAGGGGGCACCCCCTCCCCCTCACCGGGTCAGGTCCTCCGGCCCGTGCGGCTGACGATGACGGCGCCGACCACCATCAGCAGTCCGACACCCCCCACCGAGAGGCCGATGGTCAGCAGTGCCGTGTCCATCGGCGGGTGCTGGGTGGGCTGGGCGCCGGTCCGGGACGCCAGGTACGGCTTGCCCTTGTACCCGACGGAGGCCGCCGGGTCCGCGGGCGGCTTGGAGACGGCACGTACGGCCGCCGCCGCGTTGATCACGCCGTGGCCGACCAGCGGGCTGTAGCCGCCCGGTGGGTGCGCTGCGGTCTTGGTGAGGATGGCGCGGACCTGGGAGGGCTTGAGCTTGTGGTCCTTGCCCAGCATCAGGGCCACCACGCCGGAGGTGAGCGCCGCGGCCGGGGAGGTGCCGTTGACGGGTTCGTAGCCGCCGGTGTTCTTCGCGCTGACGATGCCGACGCCGGGCGCCGCGACGGTGTTGTACGTCCGCACGGTGGAGAACTCGGCCCGGCTGCCGCCCTGCTTGACGGCGGCGACGGCGATCACTCCGGGATAGCCGGCCGGATAGGAGGAGTCGTTGAAGACGTCGCCGTCGTTGCCCGCCGAGGCCACCACGGTCACGCCCTTGTAGGCGGCGTGTGCCAGGGCCTTGGTCTCTTCCTCGTTGAAGCTGGAACCGAAGGAGTCGCCGCCCAGCGACATGGAGATGACGTCGGCCCCGTGGTCGACCGCGTAGGTGATGCCCTGCGCGACAGGGCTGGGCCCGGTCTTCCAGTCTCCTGCGTCGTGCTCCTTCTTGTCGTCGATCACCCGCACCGACAGGATGCCGGCCTTGGGGGCGACCTTCAGCACGTCCGAGGCCATCGCCGTGCCGTGGCCGCCCCAGCGCGGATCGCCGGGCTGCAGGCCGTCCTTGAGGAAGTCGGGGCCGGTGGTCACCTTGCCGGCCAGGGCCGGGTGGTCCTTCTCCACACCGCTGTCCAGGACGGCGACCTTGACGCCCTCGCCCTGCGTCGTGCGCTGCGCGGAGGACAGGCCGAGGGCCCGCGACTCCCAGCTGGTGGGGGTGTCGGCCTGTGCCGGGGTGGCGGTCACCGTGCACAGCAGTGCGCTCAGCCCGGCAGCGGCGATCACGGTGCCGAGGCGTCGGCGGTTCCTGACGTCCCGGTTCATGACGTCTCCTTGAGCAGCAGGTCGCCGAGGTGCAGATTGAGGTCGTTGGCGAGGGAGTGGGCGGCCTCCCGCCAGGGCATGCGGTCGGACTTGGCGTCGAGCTCCGTCCTTCCCCACTGGCCGGGCAGCCGGCCCGCCTTGCGGCCGTCGGCTGAGCCGGCGGAGACCGCGACGGCGTAGGGCAGGTCCAGGTCGGTGACCTGCACGCCGTCCGAGCCGTTGCGGTCGGCGTCCTTCCAGCCGGCTGCGGCGGTGTCCGGGACCGGGAACGCCTTGACGCCGTGGCTCGCGGTGCGCTTCTCCTTCTCCGCGTCGAAGAAGGTGGTCATCCCCTTCGCGGCGTCGTCCACCTCCGGAAGGACGATGAGGGCGACGGTCGCCACCAGGTTGCCCGTCGGGTCGGCGTAGGTGGCGCGCAGCACCGCCTTGCAGCCCCGCTTCTCCGCCTCGGCGGCCAGCGCTCCGGTCAGTGCGCCGGCGCAGTCGGTCTGCTTCGATATGCCGAGACGGTTCCATTCGGCGATCTTCGGATCGTCCGCGCCGGACTGTGAGTTGGTCTTCGGCCCGAGCGTCTTGGGAAAGAGGGTGTCCACCCGCTCGTTGCGCCACATGTCCGGTCCGTAGCCGGATCGGTTGGGGACGTCCTGGCTGGCGTTGGAGAAGGTGTGCGCGGTCAGTCCGCCTCCGGCGAGGAGGGCGAGGCCGCCGACGACGCTGAGAAAGACGGTGAGGCAGGTGCGGCCGGTGTTCTTCTTCGGCGGGGGTGGCAGCGGCATTCTGTGGCCGGGTACGCCGCCGCCGGGCATGCCGCCACCGGGCATACCGACGGGCATGCCGCCGCCGGGCACCCCAACGGGCATGCCGCCGGGCATCCCCTGGGGCGCGCCGCCCGGTGGCCCCGGTGGGGGTCCGGGCGGCATCGCCGGTGGCGACGGGGGCGGCGGTCCCGGCTGCTGCGGGACGAACCCCCCGGCGCGGCCGGGGGGTTCGGGTGGGCTCGGGTAGGTCATGGCTCCCCTCCTCGGTGTTCGGCACCCGGTGTGCGGGTGCAGAGCAGCGGGGGGAGACGTCTGCGCTCGCTCTGTTTAACGCGCGTGCCCCCGCGTTTGCGTAGTAGATGTAGCAGACACTATCGGCCACGATCGGCGACGAGACGATCGATCCCCCGTCTCACCTGTGTCACAGAACCGCAGGTCAGAACGTTCCGGACATACGCGGTTGTTGTGCCGTCGCCGTTGCCGGTCCGGGTCAGACGGGCTGGAGGTCGTGTTCCCGGGCGGAGGCCGGGGCCTGTTCGTCCTCCGGGACGGAGATGACCCAGTGCGTCGGCCGGCGGGGACGCAGATACAGCGCCCAGTAGGCGACCGCGACGAGGACGATGCCGCCGGTGATGGCGAGGCTCTCGGTGCTCTGCTGCCACAGCACCCACAGCAGCACCGCCATCAGCAGCGCGGGCAGCACCGGCCACAGCGGCATCCGCCAGGCGGCCCGGTGCTTGTAGCCCGCACGGCGTGCCGCCAGGGCGCCGAGCGCGACGAAGACGTACATCCCCGCCACGGCCACCCCGGTGACCTCGCTCAGCATGTCGAGGTTCACGAAGCACAGCAGCGCGCCCGGTACGCCGACCGCCAGCGTGGCCACCCAGGGTGAGCCGAAGCGCTCGCCGAGCCGGGAGAACGCGCGGTTGACGGGCGTCGGCCAGGCGGAGTCGCGGGCCGAGGCGAAGACGACCCGGGAGTTCTGGATGACCATCACGATCGCGGCGTTGATGATCGCCAGCGCGATGCACAGGCTGATGAACGTGCCGACGGCCGAGTTGCTCCACTGCTGCACCATGGCCGCGATGTCGCCGCCGGCCAGGGCGTGCAGGTCCGGCGCGCCCAGAGTGATCGCGACGACGGGGAGGATGACGACCGCGAACCCGATGGCGAGCGTCCACAGCACGGTGCGGGCGACGGTGCGGCGCGGGTTGTCCATCTCCTCCGCGAGATATACGGCGGTCGAGAAGCCCTGCAGGATGAACAGCGCGGTGGCGAGCCCGGCGACGATCAGCCCGGCCGTGACCGGCGAGGCGTGGCCGTGGCCGCCGTCCATCACGGGGTGCACCAGTACGGAGGCGGAGCGCTCGGTGTGGGTGAAGCCCAGGAAGGCGACGATCGCGGCGCCCACCACCTCCAGGGCGAGGAAGATGCCGGTGATCCAGGCGTTGGCCCGCAGGTCGAGCAGGCCCATGGCGGTTGCCAGCAGCATGACGGCGGCGGCTGCGAACTGTGGATCGAGGTGTACGACCGGAGCGAGATAGTCGGCGGTGCCCAACGCGATGATCGGCGGGACGATCATGACGACGATCAGGGACAGGACGAAGACCAGCCAGCCCGCCAGCCTGCCCATCAGGGTGCCGACCATGGCGTACTCACCGCCGGAGCTGGGGATGAGCGTGCCCAGCTCGGAGTAGGTGAAGGCGACGCCGATGCACAGCAGCGCGGCGACGGTGATGGTGAGCGCCGTGCCGGTGCCCAGTGTGCTGAAGGAGTCCGGGACGATCACGAAGAGCGACGAGGCCGGGGTCAGACAGGACAGGGTGAGCAGCGTGCCGCCCACGACGCCGATGGAGCGGGTGAGCCTGGGCTTGCCGGGGTCTTCGAGGGTGTCGGTCATGCGGGTCCGTTCGCGCGTATCGCCTCCGGTGGTTCGCGGTATGGAAGCCGTTGCGGCAAATCGGAGTCAAGGCCTCCGTTAAACGGAATCCGTTGCGCTGGCGGAATCCAGTGACCGATTCAGTGCTTCCATCCCGCCTATGAAGCCGATTTCGGCGTACGAGGAAATCGCAGCGACGGTTTGCAGGTTTCGCCCTCTGTCGGTGCGCGGACGGCAGCCGTCTCACGATGTGGCCCGGCCGTGCGGGCGGACCCGCCATGGGCCCTGGGCTCAGTGCGGGCTCGGCAGGCCGAACGCCTCCACGATGCGCTGGGCGGCGAGGGTTGCTGTCAACGAGCCCTCGCGGACGCGGGACTCCAGGAGGGGGGTCAGCTCCCGCACCGCGGGGTGCTGTTGCAGGCGGGTCAGCAGCTCGTCGCGGACCATGGACCACACCCACTCGACCTGCTGGTCCCGCCGCTTGGCGGCGAGCTCCCCGCTGGACTCCAGGACGGCTCGGTGCCGCTCCAGCCGCTCCCACACCTCGTCGAGGCCGGTGCCCTCCCGCCCGCTGCAGGTGAGCACGGGAGGGGTCCAGGCGTCGTCGCCGGCCCTCATCAGCCGCAGGGCGCCCGCCAGTTCGCGCGCCGCCGAGCGGGCGTCGCGCTCGTGCGGCCCGTCGGCCTTGTTGACGGCCAGCACGTCGGCGATCTCCAGCACGCCCTTCTTGATGCCCTGGAGCTGGTCGCCGGTGCGGGCCAGCGACAGCAGCAGGAAGGAGTCGACCATCTGCGCCACGGTCGCCTCGGACTGCCCGACGCCGACAGTCTCCACCAGGACGACGTCGTAGCCGGCCGCCTCCATCACGATCATCGTCTCGCGGGTGGCCTTGGCGACGCCGCCGAGCGTCCCGGCGGTGGGGGAGGGGCGGACGAACGCGTCGGGGTCGACCGCGAGGCGCTCCATGCGGGTCTTGTCGCCCAGGATGGAGCCGCCGGTACGGCTGGAGGAGGGGTCCACCGCCAGCACGGCGACCCGGTGTCCGCGCTCGGTCAGCAGCGTGCCCAGCGCGTCGATGAAGGTCGACTTGCCGACCCCGGGCACTCCGCTGATCCCCACCCGCCGGGCGCCGCCCGCGTGCGGCAGCAGCGTCGTCAGCAACTGCTGGGCCAGTTCCCGGTGGTCGGCCCGGCGGGACTCCACCAGCGTGATGGCGCGGGCGATGTACGCGCGGGAGCCCTCCAGGACCCCCTTGGCGTAGTCGTCGAGGTCGATGGTCCGGGGCACGCGGTCAGCCCTCGCTGTCGGCCAGGCCGGCGGCGCCGGCGAGGTCGTCGTGCCCCAGCTCAGCGGCCAGCTTCCGCACCAGTTCGTACGCCGCGTCCGGGATGACCGTGCCCGGCGGGAAGACGGCCGTGGCGCCCGCCTCGTGCAGCGGCTCCACATCGGCGGGCGGGATCACTCCGCCGACGACGATCATGATGTCGTCCCGTCCCGCCGCGGCCAGCTCCTCCCGCAGCGCGGGGACGAGCGTGAGGTGCCCGGCGGCCAGGGACGAGACGCCCACGATGTGCGCGTCCGCCTCGACCGCCTGCCGCGCCACCTCGGCCGGGGTCTGGAACAGCGGGCCGACATCCACGTCGAAGCCCAGGTCGGCGAAGGCGGTGGCGATCACCTTCTGGCCGCGGTCGTGCCCGTCCTGGCCCATCTTGGCGACCAGCAGCCGCGGCCTGCGGCCCTCCGCCTCCTCGAAGGCGTCCACCAGCTGACGGGTGCGGCCCAGGGACGACGACACTCCTGCCTCCTCGCGGTACACACCGGAGATCGTACGGATCTGCCCCGCGTGCCGCCCGTACACCTTCTCCAGGGCTTCCGAGATCTCCCCGACGGTGGCCATGGCGCGGGCCGCGTCCACCGCGAGTGCCAGCAGATTGTTCTCCAGCCCCGGCCCCGAGCCCGCCTCGGCGGCCCGGGTGAGGGCTTCCAGCGCGGCGCGGCAGGTGCCCTCGTCGCGCTCGGAGCGCAGCCGCCGCAGCTTCTCGATCTGCTGGGCGCGCACGGCGGAGTTGTCGACCTTCAGCACGTCGATCTGCTCGTCGCTGCCGGTCCGGTACTTGTTGACGCCGATCACCGGCTGCCGTCCGGAGTCGATACGGGCCTGGGTGCGGGCCGCGGCCTCCTCGACGCGGAGCTTGGGGATGCCCGCGTCGATCGCCTTGGCCATCCCGCCCGCGGCCTCGACCTCCTCGATGTGCTGCCACGCGCGGTGCGCCAGGTCGTGGGTGAGCCGCTCGACGTAGGCGCTGCCGCCCCACGGGTCGATCACCCGGCAGGTGCCCGACTCCTGCTGGAGCAGCAGCTGGGTGTTGCGGGCGATCCGGGCCGAGAAGTCGGTGGGCAGGGCGAGGGCTTCGTCCAGTGCGTTGGTGTGCAGCGACTGGGTGTGGCCCTGGGTGGCGGCCATCGCCTCGATACACGTACGGGTGACGTTGTTGAACACGTCCTGCGCGGTCAGCGACCAGCCCGAGGTCTGCGAATGGGTGCGCAGCGACAGCGACTTGGGGTTCTCCGGCTCGAACCGGCTGACCAGCTTCGCCCACAGCAGCCGGGCCGCGCGCAGCTTGGCGACCTCCATGAAGAAGTTCATGCCGATCGCCCAGAAGAACGACAGCCGGGGCGCGAAAGCGTCCACGTCCATCCCCGCGTCCAGCCCGGCGCGCAGATACTCCACCCCGTCCGCCAGGGTGTAGGCCAGCTCCAGATCGGCCGTCGCGCCGGCCTCCTGGATGTGGTAGCCGGAGATGGAGATGGAGTTGTAGCGCGGCATCTTCTGCGAGGTGTACGCGAAGATGTCGGAGATGATCCGCATCGAGGGCTGCGGCGGATAGATGTAGGTGTTGCGGACCATGAACTCCTTGAGGATGTCGTTCTGAATGGTCCCCGCCAGCTTTTCCGGCGGCACGCCCTGTTCCTCGGCGGCGACGATGTAGAGCGCCAGCACCGGCAGCACAGCGCCGTTCATCGTCATCGAGACGGTCATCCGGTCCAGCGGGATGCCGTCGAAGAGCTGCCGCATGTCGTAGAGGGAGTCGATCGCCACGCCCGCCATGCCGACATCGCCGGTCACCCGCGGATGGTCGCTGTCGTAGCCCCGGTGGGTGGGCAGGTCGAACGCGACGGACAGGCCCTTCTGGCCGGCCGCCAGATTGCGCCGGTAGAAGGCGTTGGACTCCTCGGCCGTCGAGAAGCCCGCGTACTGCCTGATCGTCCACGGCTGGTTGACGTACATCGTCGGGTACGGGCCGCGCAGATACGGCGCGATGCCGGGGTAGGTGGACAGGAAGTCCAGCCCTTGCAGGTCCTCGCCGGTATAGAGCGGCTTGACGGCGATTCCCTCGGGGGTGTGCCAGGCCAGATCGGGCACGCTGTGCCCGGAGCGCTCCTTGACGGCTTCGCTCCACTGCTCGGGCGTGCCCTCCGGGGGCTGTTCGGGGTCGAGACCGACGGCGGTGAAGTCCGGGATGCTCATGCTTCGACCCCCATGCAGTCGAGAAGGGACGTGAGAAGGGCGACCGCGTCGCCGCCCGCGTGGACGAACTCGTCGACCCCGGCGCCCTCGTACTCCGCGCGCCGCCCGGCGTCCTTCGGCTTCCCCGCCAGCAGCACCCGTGTGGCACCGGCCGCCTTGAGCGCGGCGGCGACCCCGGCCGCCTGCTCGGCGTAGAGGTCGTCGCTGGAGCACAGGCAGGCGACCTGGGCGCCGCTGCCGCGGAACGCCTCCGGCGCGCCTGCGGCGTCCACTGTCACCGGTTCGTGCACCGGCTCGATTCCCCCAGCGCGGGCGAGGTTGGCCACGAACGACACCCGCGCGGTGTGCGCGGCCGCCGGGCCCAGCGCCGCGATGAACAGCTTCGGGCGTTCGCCGGTCGCCGCCAGGTGCGCGTCCGAGCGGGCACGCAGCGCTTCGTATGCGTCGTCCCGCCGTACTCTCGGCAGCCCGCCGCCGGGCCGCTGCGGTGCGGGCTCGCGCTCGACGGGGCGCTCGTCCAGCAGCGGGAACTCGCTGACCCCGGTGACCGGTTCCGTTCTGCGGGCCAGCGCTCTGCTGCGCTCCGCCCAGCCCTCGCGCAGCCGTTCGGCCACCAGCCCGTCGCGCAGGGCAGCCGCCATGCCGCCCGCGCCCTCGATCTCCTGGAACCAGGCCCAGGCAGCGCGCGCCAGCTGGTCCGACAGCTCCTCCACATACCAGGAGCCGCCCGCGGGGTCGATCACCCCGGCCAGGTGGGACTCCTCCAGCAGGATCGTGGAGGTGTTGCGCGCGATACGCCGGGCGAACGCGTCCGGCAGCCCCAGCGCGTCGTCGAACGGCAGCACCGTCACCGCGTCCGCGCCGCCGACTCCGGCAGCGAGGGTGGCCACCGTCGTACGCAGCATGTTCACCCACGGGTCGCGGCGGGTCATCATCACCGGAGACGTCACGGCGTGCTGCCGCTGTGCGCCCGCGTGCGCCGGAGCGCCGCACGCCTGCACCACCCGCGACCACAGCCTGCGCGTCGCGCGCAGCGCCGCGATGGTGGTGAACTGGTCGGCGGTCGCCGCGTACCGGAATTCCAGCTGCCCGCAGGCCGCCGCCACCGGCAGTCCGGCCTCGGTCATGTCCCGCAGATACGCGACGCCGGTCGCCAGCGCGCACCCCAGCTCCCGGGCCGGCGTGCCGCCCGCCTCGTGGTACGGCAGCGTGTCCACCACATACGTACGCAGTCCCGGCTGCTCCCGCTCGCACTGTGCGGCCAGCGCCGCGGCCTCCTGCCGCAGCGCGGTCGCCGCCTCGTGCGCGCCGGTACGGGCCGCGTGCCCCAACGGGTCGGCGCCCAGCACGCTTCCGGGCGCGGGCTCGGCGCCGCCGGGCAGCCGGCCCCGCAGCCGCAGCAGTTCGGCCGCGGCCCGCCCGAACTCGGCGCCCGCGTCCAGCACGATCGGCGCGAGGTCGAAATAGACGCCCTCCAGCGCGCCTTCCAGCTCACCTATGGGCAGCCCGCCCTCGCCCACTGCCAGCCACAGGGAGGTGACGCCGTTCTCCAGGTCACCCAGCACGGCTTCGCGGGTACCCGCCGCGTCGGCGCGTGTGTGCCGCTGCCGTATGTCCCAGCCCCGTGCGGCGTTGGCTTCGGGGCGCGCACCCCGGACGAACGGCGCGAACCCGGGGAAACCGCGCGGGCCGCCGTTGCCGTTCGTCGTCGTACCGCCCGTGTAGAGGGGGCGTACTTCGATGCCGTCGGGAAGCGTCGTGGTGAGGGCGGACTCGGGCGCGGAGGCGTCCGGGACCTTCGCTCCCGTCTTGCTCAGGACCCCGGAAACGAGCTGCTGCCACTGCTCGTACGTAGCCTCCGGAAAGTCCTGGCCGAGGGAGAGCCCTTCTTCAGGCGGGACCGTCATGGCCGCAGATTAGGCGAGGTGACCCACGAGTAGCACCAGCTCATCTGTGTGACCTTTCACTCTTCCGTGCGGGACGCTGCGCTGGCCTGGGGGGTTGCCTGTGTCTCCGCGAAGCTTGGGCAGTCTGCTCCCCCAAGCTCTTCGAGCAGGGGTGCCCCCAGGGCGCAGGGTGGGCAAGCGCAGCCCCCGTTGCCGGGTACGGGTTTGTTCACGGCAGGAGGCGTTGCTCCTTTGCGACAGCCACCGCGCCGGCCCGGGTGTCCACGCCCAATTTGCTGTAGATCCGCCCCAGATGGGTCTTGACCGTGGCTTCGCTGATGAACAGAACGTGGGCTATCTCCCGGTTGCCCAGGCCGCGCGCCAGCTGCTGGAGGATGTCGCGCTCCCGCTCGGACAGCGCCGGGCGCGGACTGCGCAGCTGGGCCAGCACCCGGTCGGCGACCGGGGCCGAGAGCGCGGTACGCCCCGACGCCGCGTTGCGGATCGCCGCGAACAGCTCCTCGGGCCGCTCTGCCTTGAGCAGGTAGCCGCTGGCGCCCGCTTCGATGGCGCGGGTGACGTCGGCGTCCGTGTCGAACATGGTGAGCACCAGGACGCGCGGGCCGGACTTCTCGCCCTCCCGGGCCGACAGGCGCCGGGTGGCCGTCACGCCGTCCATGCCGCCGCCCAGTTGCAGATCCATCAGCACGATGTCGGGCCGTACGCGGGCGGCCACGGCCAGGGCCTCCTCACCGCTGCCCGCCTCGCCCACCACCTCGAAGCCCTCGGAGCTGGACAGCAGCGCGCGCAGCCCGGCACGCACCACGGCGTGGTCGTCGCACAGCAGCAGCCGGATCGGCGCGGGACGGGACTGCGGCGCGGTCACGGAGCGGCCTCCATCGGTGTCGGGTCGGGGTGCGCGGCGAGCGGAACGGACGCCGAGACGACGGTGCCCTCGCCCGGTGCGGACTCCACACCGAGTGTGCCGCCCAGCTGTGCCGCCCGGATACGCATGGCCGGGAGCCCGTGCCCGCGCGCCCGGTCCGCTCCGGCGGAAGCGACCGGCGGCCCGTCCGGGGCGAAGCCCCGCCCGTTGTCCGCGATGTCCAGTGAGACCTCGTCGTCCTGGCAGGTCAGGGTCACCGCTGCCCGCGTCGCCGCGGCGTGCTCCCGGACGTTGGCCAGCGCGCCCTGTGCGATGCGCAGCAGCTGCGCCTCGACCTGCTCGGGCAGCGGGCCCGGAGCGCCGTCCAGCCGGAAGACCACCGTCAGCCCCGGACCACTCTCCCGCTCGGCCAGCGAGCTCAACGCCTCGGCCAGTGAGTTCCCGGCGAGGTCGGCCGGGGCCAGATCGTGGACGAACCTGCGGGCCTCGGTGAGGCTGCGGGAGGTGATCTCGGCCGCGTCCCTGACGTGGCCGCGGGCCGCTTCCGGGTCCGTACGCCAGACCCGCTCGGCGGCCTGGAGCAGCATCTGCTGGCTGGACAGGCTCTGGGCGAGGGTGTCGTGGATCTCCGTGGCCAGCCGCTGGCGCTCCGCCAGGGTGCCGGCGCGCCGCTCCGTGGCCCGCAGGTCCCGGCGGGTGCGGAGCAGGTCGTCGATCAGCACCCGCTGCCGCGCTGCCTGGCGTTGCAGGTGGACCAGTACGGCGGTGGCGACAGCGGCGATGGCCGGCGGCGCGACCACCATGTTGGGGTTGACCGCCCCTTCTGTCCCTCGCAGTTGGGAGGCGACGACCAGCGTGGTGAGACCGGCCACGACCGGTACCGCGATCCGGGCGGACAGCGTGTGCAGCCCGGCGAACAGCAGCGGCATCGCGCACCAGGTGGCGCTCGGCGCGAGGGCGAGCAGCACGATCCACACGGCCGACACCGTGCCCAGCCAGACCAGATGCCGCGCGGTGGGGCGGCTGCCGGGGCGCGGCGCGGGTGCCAGCACTCGTCCCAGTGCGTAGAGCACACCGAAGACGGCGAACAGCGTGACGATCCAGAAAGTGTGGCGCTCGCGCTGGTCGTACGTCAGGAAGCGGACGAGTGAGGAGCCCAGCAGCAGACAGAACGCCGCGTGCATGACTGCCGTCAGCCATCGGTTGTCGGGGTCCGCCCGTTCCTCCATCGCGGAATGCCTTCCTGCCCCGGCCCGTCCGATGCCGACTGCGGGTGCGTTGTGGTTGCTCGCGCAGTTCCCCGCGCCCCTGACGGGGCGCGTCTCCGCTCACCAATGCTGGGCAGCAGGACGCCGGGCCGCATCAACCGATCGGATGACGTTGGCATCCACCGGACCGCTCCCGTATCGCAGCCGGTCAGCCGCGTCCCGCGGTCTCCGGTGCGCCGAAGCTGGCAGCAGCAGAACCGCAAGGCCGCACCACCGCAAGACCGGGAAGGAAATGATCCGCGTGCCTGCCAAGAACGTCACCGTCAACCGCGCTGCCCTCGGGCACCGCGTCAGCTACGCGCTGCGCCACCCCCAGCGGGTGCCCCGCTATCTGGTGCGTGCCACCAGGGACGCGTGGCTGCGCTACCGCTGGCCCGACCACATCTCCTACTACCGCGCCGTGATGCGCTCCGACACCCGTGCCGACCCGGAGGCGGCGGTCGGCAGTGCCAGCCATGACCGGTGGCTGGCACTGGGCGCGATGCAGTTCGACTACCTGCTCGACCACGGACTCCGCCCCGAGCACCGGATGCTGGAGATCGGTTGCGGCAACCTGCGGGCGGGGTGGCGGTTCATCCGGCACCTGGAGCCGGGGCACTACTACGGCATCGACATCTCTCCCGACATCCTCGCCGCCGCGCAGGACACGATGG
Organism: Streptomyces oryzae; assembly: GCF_017676365.1. Taxonomy (GTDB): domain Bacteria; phylum Actinomycetota; class Actinomycetes; order Streptomycetales; family Streptomycetaceae; genus Streptomyces; species Streptomyces oryzae. Next base: position 3,189 of record NZ_JADKMA010000140.1, on the reverse strand, counting down.
TGCGCATGGAGTTGCAGAACAAGCTCCCGACCCTGGCGCCGGTCCATGATCTGACCCTGCGCTTTCTGCCCGACGCCCACTTCGACGTCGTGCACGCGCACAGCGTCTTCTCGCACTCCCCGCTGCACGTCATCGAGGAGTGCCTGGCCAATGTGGGCCGGGTGCTGGCTCCGGGCGGCTGGTTCGACTTCACGTTCGACCGCACCGAGGGTGAGGAGCACCAGGTCCTGCGCGAGGACTTCTACTACCGCACCGAGACGCTCATCGGCCTGGCCGGGAAACACGGCCTGGCCGCGCGCTTCATGGCCGACTGGGAGGAACTGCCGCACGGCCAGTCCAAGATCCGCGTCACCCACGGCCCGGACGGCGCCGCCACCGACGGCCCTGGCCCAGCCCCCGAGCGTGCTCAGACAGCGCGTTCGGCCAGTCGCTGACGCGCCAAGTGGTCCGCCGCGCGGGTCGTTTCGGGCTGGCGGTAGTCGGGGGCCAGCCGCAGGGCGAGCGCGGTGGCGTTGTCGAGACCGATTCCGCTGCCGACGGAGACGAACACCGGCTTGACCCCGTCCTGGGTACGCAGCGCCCGACCGACCTGCTCGCCGTCGATGGTCAGCGGCGTCCACGCACCCCGCTGCCGTTCCGGCTCCGCGTAGTCGAAGAGGAACGGCGTCTTGGCCACCCCGAAGCACGGAATGCCGGTCAGCACGCCCAGATGGACGGCGAGTCCGGCGCGCCGGGGGTGAGCGACGCCGTAGCCGTCGCACACGATCACCTCGGGCCGGTGCGACAGGCCGCGCAGCGCCGCCGCGACGGAGGGCAGTTCGCGGAAGGCCAGCAGTCCGGGGATGTAGGGAAAATCCGTGCGTCCCACGTGCACGGACTCGTCCACCACCGCGAGGGTGGTGGCGTCCAGCACGACGGCGGCGGCCACCAGGTCGCCGTCGTCGGCGTAGGCGACGTCCACCCCGCCCACGGTGCGCACCTGGTCGGGGTCAGGGCCGGGCCCGACCAGGTCGGCGGCCTCGCGCAGCCGGTCCTGCGCGGCGACCGCCTCCGCCTCGGTGGCCGGCCAGTCGTCCGCGTCCGGCTCCGCGCCGATCCTCACACCCATGTCACTCCGCAGTCGCAGGCGTCATTGAGCACACACGACCTCGTGCAGCTCGATCGGGTGGGAGTCTAGAGCGACGTAGGCGGTGAAGGTGCTGGTGGTGCCGTCCGCCCAGGAGGCGGTCACCGTGGCCCAGCCGACGCCCGCGGACTGGGCGGTCGTCACCGGCCCTACGTCGATGTTCCGCGGCGTGTTCTGGGCGCACAGCAGGACGTCGTGGTCGGGGTTGTCGGCCTGCTTCTGCTTGAGGAAGTCGGAGACGAAGTGCTCCCGCTGCCAGTCGGTCGGCCCGCTCTCGCCGTAGAACCAGGTCAGGAAGCGGTGGATCTCGGGCCCGGTGTGCCGGTGCCGGTGCTGGGCGAGTGGCCCGTCCTGCTGCGCGGCGGGCGCTGCCTGTGCGGCCGGCCCGGCCTGCGCGGTTGCCGCCGCCGGTGCCGCGTGGGCGTCCGGCACGGACAGCGCCAGTGCAGCCGCTCCGGCGGCACACAGTGTGAGGGCACGACGGGTACGGGTGGTGCGGAGCGCGGCGCGGGTGGTACGGAGCATGCGAACACCTCTTTTGTCGGGCGCTGTCCCGGATGGCAGCCGGTGACCGCATCGTCCGCCTTCCGGAGTGCGCCACGGAACGGTGACGCTTCAACTGCGCACCACAAATCCCCCACTTGGATGAGGGTGCGCACTGCCCTCGCCGCAGGAGCACCCCCGTACGCTCCCCGCATGGACGAGACCGAGGCGGATGGGGCGTCGGAGAAGGTGACCCTGCGCTCCGTGGATCTGGCGCGGGCCGCCGGGATCTCCACGCAGCAGGTGCGCAACTACGAAGAGGCGGGCATCATCCCGCCCGCCGACCGCACCGCTTCCGGATACCGGTCCTTCACCCCGCGCCACCGCGCCGCACTGCTCACATACCGGGCGCTGGCGAAGGGCTACGGCACCGGCCCTGCCCAGCGCATCCTGCGTGCCGTGCACAGGGGCGACGTACCCGCGGCGCTGGCCCAGGTCAACGAGAGTCACGCCGTACTGCACGAACAGCGCCGCTCCCTGCAGGCGGCCGGCGAGGCGCTGACGGCGGTGGCCGAGCGAGCCCCCGAGGAGGAGGCACCACCCCGCTCCGTACTGCGCATCGGCGAGCTGGCCCACCAGCTCGGGCTGCGGCCTTCCGCACTGCGCGTATGGGAGTCGGCGGGGCTGCTCTCCCCGCTCCGGGAACCGGTCACCGGCTACCGCTGCTTCGGCCCCGCCGAGATCCGCGAAGCCCGGCTGATCGCCCTGCTGAGGCAGAGCCGCTATCCGCTGCCCCAGATCCGCACCGTCCTCGACGACCTGCGCGGCTTCGGCAGCACGGCGGAGCTGCGGGCAGCGCTGGCCCGCCGGGAGCAGGAGCTGACGTCCCTGACGACCGCCATGCTGGAGGGCTCCGGCCTGCTGCACACGTATCTGCGGGATTACGGCCCCGGTGCGGGCCGCTGAGATGATCGGACGCGTGTGCCCTTCATCTCCCTCTCCGGCGCCCGCGCGTGTGTCCCCGGACGCGTTCGCGGGTGAGTTCGAGATCCATCTGACCGTCGACGGCTCCTGCCCCGCCGTACGCTCCGGCGCGCTCGCCGCGCACGCGGCCGAAAGGGGCTGGAAGTACGCGCACATCGTGCTGGACCGGGGCCGCACGCCCGTCCAGCCGATGGTGACCTTCGCCGTCGCGGACAGCACCCTCGCCACGGCCCGCGCAGCCGCGCAGTCGGCGGCCGGTGAACTGGCCGCCGCTGCCTGCCCGGTGGTCCGCGTCAAGGTGGAGGCGGCGCCGTGGGCCCGCGGAGTACCGGCCACCGACGCCGAGGGGGCCGCGCTCGGTCCGGCGTACTACTTCGAGCACCATGTGAAGCTGCTCCTGCCACCGGACGCGGATACGGCAGAGCTGACCCGGCTCGCGGTCCGGCATGCCGCGCACCTGTCCCGCAACGCCCGCCGCGTCCGCGACGACGGACAGCGGGAGCACTTCGTCACCCAGCGCTGCCGCCGGGTGGGCGGCACCACGGCGGGGCAGCGGCTCGAGGCCCTGCTGACCGCGCTCTCCTCCCACCCGTCAC